>CAVYXS010000046.1:0-61921 GCA_963772205.1 uncultured cyanobacterium | reverse complement strand
CCATTGGCGTCAAGTTAAGGCTGGTTCCCAAATGTCAAGTGACCTTTTGGCATTATCCCTATGCCGTTTGCGAACAGCTTTAACCAGTCCCATTAAGCGATGATTTTCGACAAGCCAAGGTATAAGTTCTAACCGTGGGTTCTGCAAGCAGGCACGGTTAAAAAAATATAAACTGCGGAACACCATCTCAATGGAAATTTGTTCTATAGGCTGCTGTAGAGCAACAGCAACATCGGCACATAGGTCGTTAAGTACAGCGTAAAAAATACAGGTTGCATAAATTTGCATTTTTATGCCGTTAGCTCCCCCAACCCAGAGGTATGATAGGCCCAGTAAGCGTTTTGTCAGTAAAAAAGCATCTTCAATCCGCCAACGTCGTCTGTATAAATCACATATTTGTTGTGCCGAAAGTACCTCTGGGTCAATTACATTTGTTAAATAATTATACCAATTATTCCCCCAAAGCACTGATACTTGACGCATTGGATGGCGACATGGGTTAGTATGATGCAGTCCCATTTGAATAATCTCATCTTTGTAATGAGAGGTACGCCATAATACACGCACAGTCCGATAAACAACTTTCGATTTTTGTCTGGTTAAAACATACTTACCAGCATCAGTCAAAGCATCAAACCACTCAAATCCATAGAAACCCATATCTACTAATAACAAACCATTTACTGGCAGAATTGATAATAAAGATTTCCACCAATTTGTTTCGTTACAATTAGGATTGCCATCGTACCAAACTGACACTGGACAATGGGTAAATGCTTCTACAACCATCATTATTTTACCTGCCAACGTCTGACCTTTTTTTTCTTTTAGTTGCCCAAAATGTTTTTTAATTGCTTCTAGAGTTGAGGCATCTGCAATCCACACCGATGAAAATTTATCTGCTACCGATGCCCACTTTGGCGCTAGTTCTTTTGAACGATGTTTGTCTCTAATCTTCTCTATTACTTGCTCAAATAACACCATAAAAAGATGGCTGGGCAAACTATTAAGACGTTGAGATAAGGCTTGTTTGCTTACCTCCATTGTCGAAACCCACATCAATCCTTCAACTTCTAATATACGTAGCACATCTGTTAAGTGCTGTACTTGACGATACACTAAACTGAGCACGATGGCGGCCATTACTGGTAAGGTTAGTACACGTGAGCGTAAGCTACGTTCTTGATCTTTTACATCTTTAAGATTCGCAAATGTGCTTGGACTCAGTAATTCAAATAATCGTGATTCAATCTCCATGCTCTTAGGCGCTGGCGCCGTTACACGATGGCGAAAGTCTGGATTCCCTTGTTTTTTCCGTGGTTTACTCATGACTACACTCAGCACCATTTTGTTGAGTTTAGTCAATTAGTAGGCCCCTCTTGACAAGACTCTATTTTTCTTAACTTGACGCCAATGGCATCTTGCCCGCCCCTTTGTAACAAATTAATCAAACAACGCTGCATTTAGCGCGGCTTATTGAAAGAATCACTTAACTCAGTACCTGTGTAACTTGGCAACCAGCCCTCTGCTGTAGTAAAATAACGTACTCCTTTAAAATTCAATGATGCCGTCAGGCTACACCAATGCTCGACGCCGGCGGAAATGAGAAGATAGTCTTGTGCCTGAACTAACAGCTGTATTTGACTCCCATCGGCTCGCACAAAGCCAAAAATCATCTCTCCAGCTAAAACGTAGAGGGGTTCAGCTGCGAGTGTGAGTATGATAACGGCTGTAGGTGGCAATTAGGGTCTCGATATGGGGCGAACCTGCGTGTAAATTGAGTAAGTCACACCAGAGATAGCCATTTTCTTGCTGGAGAAATTCAAAGACGCCGTTATGGAGTTCTAACATATAGCGTTTCTCCAACTCAGTCACAACGTCCTGCTGTAATAAGTTGGGAAACAGCAGCGATGTTCCTGGATCGTAGTGTTTTAGGTAAATCCCCAAAGGAGCAAGTTCACGAGCTATCTCACCTAAGTCACTCTCAATTGTACCGTCGTCAAGTAGTAGGTTAGCCATAGCAGAAAGACTAA
The DNA here is from genome assembly GCA_963772205.1 of uncultured cyanobacterium. Classification (GTDB taxonomy): domain Bacteria; phylum Cyanobacteriota; class Cyanobacteriia; order Cyanobacteriales; family Nostocaceae; genus Gloeotrichia. The sequence goes on along the minus strand of CAVYXS010000046.1, from coordinate 59,888 downwards.
TTAGCTGTTAAAAAAGAGTATACTTAACTTTGAATTAAATAGCCACTATTGCCGATAGATAAACCGGGGTTTTTTTGGCTATTTACCTATGATTGATCTTTTCCTGCCATAAAAGCAAAGCTAAATTCTCGTGCGATCGCTACATTAGAAGGTATATAAATAAAAATCACTGTTCGCGCCTTATTGATTGGCAGCTCGCACAAAACCATGAGTGTAAATGTTACTATTTCTTCTCATCCCTTACTCACAGGCTACGGCTTACCTCCGTTTGCAGAGATTAAATCAGAGCAAGTAATCCCAGCCTTCGAGCAGCTGCTGGCAGAACTTGACCAGCAACTTGCCACCTTAGAGACTAATATACAGCCTACTTGGAGCGGTTTAGTAGCACCTCTAGAAAAGCTGACAGAACGGCTGTACTGGAGTTGGGGCATAGTCAATCATTTAATGGGTGTGAAGAATAGCCCGGAACTTCGTGAAGCTCATGAAGCGGTGCAACCACAAGTAGTGCAGTTTGTCAACAAGCTGGGTCAAAGCCAACCCATTTATAATGCTTTTAAAGCACTCCGCAATAGTGAAACTTGGACAACATTAGAATCAGCCCAGCAACGTATTGTTGAAGCTGCCATCCGCGATGCGGAACTTTCGGGCGTAGGCTTACAAGGAGAGGCGCGGGAACGTTTCAACAGCATTCAAATGGAGTTAGCAGAACTTTCTACCAAGTTCTCGAACCATGTATTAGATGCAACTAAAGCTTTTAGTTTAACTCTCACTACCATTGCCGAAATTGACGGCTTACCCAGTAGCTTACTCAGTTTAGCCGCACAAGCGGCGCGGGCTGCCGGTGAAGAAAACGCCACGCCAGAAAATGGCCCTTGGCGCATCACATTGGACTTCCCCAGCTATGGTCCATTTATGCAGCACAGCACCCGTAGGGATCTGCGGGAACATCTGTATAAAGCTTATATTACTCGTGCGGCGTCGGGCGATTTGAATAATAACCCCTTAATTGTCCGCATTTTAGAATTACGACAAGAACTCGCAAATCTACTGGGGTTTGAGAATTTTGCACAGTTGAGCCTAGCTAGTAAAATGGCGCCCAACGTTGAAGCAGTCGAGGCGCTATTAGAAGAACTACGTCACGTCAGTTATGATGCTGCTGTTCAAGACTTAGAAAAACTCCAAGCCTTTGCCAAAGTCAAGGGCGAGACACAAAATTTAAAGCACTGGGATATTAGCTTTTGGGCTGAACGCCAACGAGAAGAAAAATTTGCCTTCACCGCTGAAGAATTGCGCCCTTATTTCCCCCTTCCCCAAGTGCTAGATGGCTTATTTGGACTAGTACAGCGGTTGTTTGGGATTACCGTTACGCCAGCCGATGGACAAGCCCCAGTTTGGCATGAAGATGTACGTTATTTCCAAATTGCTGATGAAACTGGTACTCCCATAGCTTACTTTTACTTAGACCCCTACAGCCGTCCAGCCCAAAAGCGTGGTGGTGCTTGGATGGATGTGTGCATCAATCGCGGCAAAATCACTGAAAATGGTGTGACTACCATTCGTTTACCTGTAGCATATTTGGTTTGTAACCAAACGCCGCCAATTGATGGCAAGCCTAGCTTAATGACTTTTGATGAAGTAGAGACTTTATTCCACGAATTTGGTCATGGCTTGCACCACATGCTCACCAAGGTGGATTATACTGGGGCATCAGGTCTCAACAACGTCGAATGGGATGCAGTCGAACTGCCTAGCCAGTTTATGGAAAACTGGTGTTATGAGCGACCGACTTTATTTGGTATGGCTAAACATTACGAAACTGGGGAACCCTTACCAGAGCATTATTACCAAAAGCTACTAGCGGCGCGCAATTATATGAGCGGTAGTGGTATGCTGCGGCAAATCCACTTTAGCAGCGTTGATTTAGAACTGCACTATCGTTATCGTTCTGGTAGCCCAGAAACTCCTACAGATGTGCGTCATCGCATTGCTAAGACTACTACTGTTTTACCACCACTGCCAGAAGATGGTTTTTTATGTGCTTTTGGACATATATTTGAAGGAGGTTATGCCGCAGGTTACTACAGTTACAAATGGGCTGAAGTACTGAGTGCTGATGCTTTTGCTGCTTTTGAAGAAGCTGGATTAGAAGATGAAGAGGCAATTAAGGCTACTGGTAGGCGCTACCGTGATACAGTTTTGGCTCTCGGTGGTAGCAAGCACCCGATGGATGTGTTTAAAACCTTCCGGGGACGTGAACCGAGTACGAGTGCTTTGCTCAGGCATAATGGTTTAGCTGGTGCGCTTAAGTAGCACAGGAACCTATACTAAAATAAAGCCGCTAACACAATGCTAGAGGCTTTATTTTTGGGTGCTAGCAAACTTCATAAATTTATCGAGGATCAATCGGAATTTCAATTAAAAACTCTGTTCCTTTACCGATTGTAGAGGAACATTTAATTTGACCATGATGTTTTTCAACTATTATTTGATAGCTAATTGACAACCCTAATCCTGTACCTTTACCTGGCTCTTTTGTTGTGAAGAATGGGTCAAAAATATGCGATCGCACATTTTCTGGCATACCCAAACCATTATCAGCTATTCTAATTACAGCTTTGTTATCAATAATTTGTGTGCTAATCCATATAGTTAAGGGAATTTTCGGGCAAATTTTTGATAGTTCTAAATACTTGCAACTAATATTGCTAAATTTTTCATCTAATGCATCAATGCTGTTACTTAGAAGATTCATAAATACCTGATTGAGTTGGGCGGGATAGCATTCGATTAAAGGTAATGTGCCATATTCTTTACTCACCTCAATAGTTGGATGCTCGCTCACACTTTTGAACCGATGTCCTAAAATCAGTAATGTACTATCTAATCCTGCATGAATGTCTACTAACTTCAATTCAGCCTCATCTGCACGAGAGAAGTTTCGTAGTGATAGCACAATCTGATGAATACGCTCGGCTCCTATCTTCATCGAATCAAGTGTTTTGGGTAAATCTTTAATCATAAAGTCCAATTCTACCTGGTCAATTTGTGGTTCAATATCTGGGTATAACAAGTCATTTTGACGGTAAAGCTTAAGGGCATTCAGGAGTTCATTAGTATATTGACTGACATGTATGATATTACCAAAAATAAAACTGACAGGATTGTTGATTTCGTGAGCTACTCCCGCAACTAATTGTCCTAATCCTGCCATTTTTTCTCCTTGAATTAATCGGGACTGAGTTGCTTTTAATTCTTGTAGTGCTTGGGTAAGTTCTGCCGTTTGACGTTTGGTTTGTTCCAGTAATTCTGCTTGTTGAATTGCAATTCCTAATTGCACGCCTACTTGAGCTAGAAGATTTATTTCTTCATCTTTCCAATAGCGCGGTTGCGAATTTTGATAAGCAACTAACAATCCCCATAATTTTTCACCTTGACGAATCGGAACAAACGTCTCATTCCGTGGTAATTTATCATCTTCGTCTGTATATTCAATAGTTTCTACAATCATTGGTTGAGCTTTTTTCAGAGGTTGCCAACCATCTTTGAAAGAATCCGCAACAAATTTACCGCTCCAATCGGAATTAAAGCGATAAATTGCAACTCGCTCGACTTCTAACAACTCTCGCACAGCCTGAGTCGTAGTTCTAAAAATATTTTTAATGTCGAGGGATTGGCGAATTTTATCAATAGTTACTGCCAGAAGTTTTTGCCGTTCCATTGCTTTTTCGCGCTCGGTGGCTTGGGCTAGCTGAACAGCTTGATTTTGAACTTGCTGTAAATAAGAATCCTGTTTTAATGCTACCCCCAGTTGCTCGGATATTTGGCTAATAAATTCAATTTCTGAAGGTTGCCAGTTACGCGGTGCATCACATTGGTGAACACACAATAATCCCCAAAGTTCACCTGCTTTTAACAGGGGAGCAATCAGATTAGCACGCACTTGAAATTTTTCTAAAATTTCGATATAGCAGTCAGGAAATTTGGCTTGATAAATGTCATCAATTATATTGACTCTACCTTGAATGTAAAGCAGTGCAAAATCACCGAAGCAGTAGTCATAAACTTTTTTGGATATTGCTGAAGTCCAACCGGAAGCTATATCTTCGTAAACAAATTCTCCTTCCCATTCTGTTTGATTGTCAAAGCGGAATACTCCCACTCGGTCTGCTTTGAGCAGTTGTCGCACTTCGGTAACTGAAGTTTGAAAGATAGTGTCTAAATCTAAAGATTCACGAATCCGGGAAATAATGCTGGTTAATGTCTTTTGTTGTTCTGCTTGGTATCGGGCTTCTAGTAATAATTTATTATGTTGTAGAGCTACCGCCAAATTGTCAGCAATTTGGCTGATAAATTCAATTTCTGCAGGCTGCCAAATGCGAGGACTATTGCATTGATGAACGCACAATAAGCCCCATAAACTCCCTTGCTTCAGCAGGGGGACAACCAAATTTGCCAGCACTTGAAATTTGGCTAAAATCACCACGTGACAATCACTTAATCCAGCATCGTAAATATCCGCAACTGCTTGCACCCGTCCTTGTTGATAATCAACTGCAAACCTCTCTCCAAAGCAGTGGTCATAAACTTTTTCTGTAATTACTGAATTCCACCCATGTAAAACATCTTCAGAAATAAATTCTCCTTCCCAGTTTTTTTGAGTATCAAACTGGAAAATTGCTACTCGATCTGCTTGCAGCATTTGCCGTACTTCTGTGACGGTAGTCTGGAAGATTTTATCTAAATCTAGGGACTTGCGAATGCGAGTAATGACGCTAGTTAATGTCTTTTGTTGCTCTGCTTGATAATTAGCTTGGGCAAGCAACTCATGGTGTCGCAATGCTACACCAATTTGAGTACCAATTTTGCTCAGTGATTCAACTTCATAAGATTGCCATTGTCTGGGAGAAGCATTTTGGTAAGCAGCGATGACTCCCCACAATTTATCTCCTTGAAGAATGGGTGCTGTTGCAAATGCTTTAGCTTGAAATTGTTCTAATAGAGTGACATGACAGTCTGTTAACCCGGCTTGATAAATGTCATTTGCGGTAAATGTTTCGTTATGAACGTACCGTCCGCCTTGAGTTTTTTGTAAATAAGTATCATTAATTATGGGTATAACACCCACCAAAGGTTCCCAGCCTTCCGCAAATGATTCAGTTACGAAATTACCACTCCAATCAGCATTGAAGCGAAAGATAGCAACTCTGTCAGCTTGCAGTAGGTTGCGAATTTCTTGAGTTGTTGTTTGAAAGATGGTTTCAATATCTAGCGGTGAGCGAATTTTATCGAGAATTTGAGCAATTACTTGATCGCGCTGGGCTGCTTGTGCCAATTTTATCGATTGTAATTGCACTTCCTGGAGATGTTTTGCTTGTTGAATAGCAACTGTGAGATGATTAGCAATTTGGCGAATAAATTCAATTTCTGATGCTTGCCAATTACGAGATTTACTACAGTGATGGATGCAAAGCAATCCCCACAGTTCTTTGTTTCTTAATAGGGGAACAACTAGGTTTGCACGTACCTGAAATTTACTTAAAATCTCTATATGACAATCACTTAATCCCTCCTCGAAAATATCAGCAACTGCTTGCACCCGTCCTTGTTGATAACTAGAGGCAAATTTTTCTCCAAAGCAGTGGTCGTAGACTTTTTCTGTGATGGCTGATTTCCAACCAGGTGCAACATCCTCAGAAATAAATTCTCCCTCCCAGTCTTTTTGAGGATCAAACTGGAAAACCGCTACTCGGTCAGTATTTAGCAATTGTCGCACTTCTGTAACGGTAGTTTGAAAAATCGTCTCTAAGTCGAGAGATTCACGAATTCTGATAATTACAGTGGCAAGGGCTTTGTGTTGCTCTAGTTGCTTTTGCAGTTGATTTTCCAGGATTGTTGAATTAAGTTCCATTGCTCTTAATTTTCAGTATTTTTAACGGTGTATTTTAAACATGAGCAATAGTTGACTCAGCTGGATTAGTCAATGCTAACGGATGCAGTCGCCACAGATTCCTCATTGTTGCTGATCGTCTTTACTTGATTTCCATATTTAGGGTTCCCATATTTGTCAAGATAATTTCAGCCGAGCTGCACTCACGACTAAAATTAGTGGTCTGTCTACGATATGCATTGGCTTTCCCTGCGGGACGCTATGCGAACGCAGACAAGACTAAATTCCGTTGATTTTGAAGCACTCTTCCTGCAGACTAAGCCATTTGCTAAAAAAAGACGCGAATTAGCAGCTATACAATGATTTCGGTTTTCTAGCTCAGGATCAATGCTCAGGCTTTTAGACACATTCAAAACTGGCTGCTCGGCTCATCTTAAGTCACAAGAATCACAGTAGTATAAGAAATAATGTTGGAGCTGCAATGTTCTAACTCTAACCTCTACTTACAAAAACTGAACTTATATACACAGCAACCTCACTTATAAGTGGGGTTGTTATTTTTGTTGCAAGTAATTGCGAATAAAGAATTTCCTCATAATTGGGTAATATTTGAGAAGACTGATATAATTTGTTTTTTGGATTTTTTGGTACATTTTTACAATACTTAATTTGGCTTTAATGAATAAAAGTAAATATAGATTAAAAAACATAAAAAACATCATAAATTATGAACCGTAACAGGCAAAATTGAGAGTGTGCTTAATCATCGGAGCTTAGTTGAAAACTATAAGTAACTAAGCGCAAGCAAACTTAAATATTCATGAGTGTTGTGTATTTTTTCATTAGCTAGAGTGCTAGTGACTAATCGCTAATGATTCAAGTTTGTTTGTAGCTAATGACTTACCTAGGTTGTTCAGTAATGTGGCGAAAATCCACTACTGAGCCAATTACTAAGAGCAAAAACCAAAGCAACCTTAACAACAAGACAAAAGATGATAGAGAAAATTTTGCTGGCTGTTTCTGGCTTAGGTCATGCGGAAGAGATGCTCAAATTTTTGAAAGAGGTGCCATCTATCCGAGATGCCAAAGTTACAGTTTTACACGTTGTTTCTCCTCAATCTACTTCTGCTGTAATGACCCAAAAGTGGGAAGAGGGAGGTAAGATTCTCGCTAATGCTATTCAGTCTTTAGACTTAGATCCGAGTCAGGTTTCTTCAATTTTGCGCCAAGGCGATCCTAAAGATGTAGTTTGTCAGGTAGCCGACGAAATTGACGCTGACTTGATTATCATGGGTTCACGTGGTCTCAAGCGACTACAATCAATTTTATCGAACTCAGTTAGTCAGTATGTTTTCCAATTGTCTTCTCGTCCCATGTTGCTGGTAAAAGATGACGTTTATGTCAAACGAATTAACCGCATTATGGTGGCAGTAGACAAATCTGAGCCGGCAAAACATTGCTTGAAATTGGCTCTGTTTTTACTGCGAGGTATTCAAGGTGGTCAATTAATTTTGACTAATATTACTACCGATTTGCGTGGTAAAACAGTCTGAATTAACCGAAGTAACCCCAGAAAAAAATTCAGTTTTGGCAGAGGCGCTTGCAGAAGCTGAAAGAGTCGGGGTGCGAGCTCGTTGTTTCAGTGGTAGCGGTAAGCCTGGTGAAGAAATTTGTCACTTGGCAGAACAATTGAACGTAGACTTATTGTTACTCGGCTCTCCTGATCGTCGTCCATCGGTAGCTAAGAGTTTTGTCGATATTGACAGATTAGTAGGTGCTTCTTTGTCTGACTACGTTCGCGTCAATGCTACTTGTCCTGTTTTGTTGGCACGCACCGTCGCTTAAAGTCTCAAGAGTTTGAGCGGTTGAAAATCAAAAACCCCTACACTTTTGGTGCAGGGGTTCTTCATTTTCAACACAAAGAAAGTATTAACTATCTTTTCCACCTTCGCGGCTAGCAGTTTGGATGTAAAGAATTATTAAAAACACAGCGGGAACTAGTACGAACAGAATGCTCGCAACGAACCCTAGCTCATTAACTTGCATAGCAAGATAGCCCCTCTTTAATTTCCAGTCAACAAGATTAGAATAGCATCATAGATGACAGAGTTAGTCCAAATTTTCTGCTTCTGTAAATTCTGAGAAAATTTGGACTCCTCCAAAAGCTTAAGGCTTAGTTACCACACTCACTGGTCCATTGACTAAGGTTTGACAGGCAAGGCGGTAATTTGCTGGTTTTTTCTTCAATTTGCGATTTTCTACCTCTGTGCGCGGGGAAAGATTTTCTATGCCTTCGACAATCTCGATAATGCAAGTGCCACACTGTCCATTGCCGCCACAGTTCGTAAGCTTACCAACTAATGTGTAAATGTCAATACTATTTTGCACTGCTTTGAGCCGCAGATTAGCCCCATCCGCTGCGATTATTTCTTTATTTTCTTTAACAAAGTTGATATTACCCATACCGAATTCCTTTTTATCTCTATCCTTGGCTTGATACACTCATCTTACTGACTTACGATTACAAAATATTAATAAATATGAAGAAGTTTCGGAACTGGTTGGCTCAAGATAAACATCGGCTTTGAGGCAATGAGATTTTTTCCCAAATCAAACTGGATTCCTATAGACCTCTTGCATAAATACAAAAATAAGAACCCCACCCCGCCTTTGACTTACGTCAAAGTCTCCCCTCCCCGCAAGCGGGGAGGGGCTGGGGGTTGGGGTGTTAGGGGACTTTTGGAAGAGGTCTAACAGTTGACTTTCAATTATAAATTTGATAAACTAAAATCGATGAGGAAGAACTATCGCAATATATATAATAATTTTATTGCCTTACACCTGGTGCTAAATGGCAATCTGATAGAAACATTGTTCATAGGTGTCAACTGAAGCCGTGAGCATTAAAAACCTCATTGCACAATTATCGGTGGAGACGACGCCCGACCAAAAGGCATTCCTAGTCAGAGACTAGGAACAAGGTAAAGCTTTATCTAGACAGGGTTTCACCTGAAGTTAACACCAATGAACATTCCCGCGAAGTACCAGATTAAACCAATTTTAAATCAGGATACTCAGCAAACAAATCATCAGATGTCAGAGTATCGCCTTGAGCTTGGGGAGTCCACAGGACTTCAATAGCCAGCAGTTGCTCACTGGGGAGGCTACCAATTTGCCGCAAAGCTTGACGCAAGTCATCAGTGCTGTTAATTGCGGGAATTTTAAAATTACCCAAGGTTGCCGTCAATAAGGTAACAATAATATATTCCCCAGGACCAGAGGTAATTAAATCCGTTGGGTTATCAACTTCAGCAGGTAAAGCTTCTTTAGCCAAAGCAGCTTTGAGTTGGTTGTTGACATTAGAAAGAGTTTCTTCGCTAAATTTGCTCCGTTCCGCCAATGATAGACGGTTGAACTGAGATTCAGCCGAATTTAACTTAGCTTGTTGTGTCCCACCACCTCCATATACCCAGTATTCTGGATGGCGGAGTAAAGCTAGGCTGGCTTCTTGCAAAATTTCAGCACGCCCCTGGGGTGAGTTGGTATCAGCAGTTTCGGCTATGTGGTTGAGTTCAGTTTGCAAATCACGAGCTTGAGCTAATAAACCCACTTGCAAACGGGTAACAGAAACATTCGAGTTGTTGCTGTAACTTGCTTCATCCGTAGTTTCACCATTGGTAGCGCGGCGGAAACTTTGCACCATAAAATTCGCGATCGCCAAAAAAATCAAAATGGTAAATAAACCGCCAAAGCCACCGCCAATCCCCCAGAAAGGAATTAGGAACGGAAAGCCAAAACCACCACCACCCGAATAAGGCGCGTAATATCCGCCACCACCAGAAGGGGCGTAGGTGCGGCTGCTGGAGGGCATTCTAAAGGAACCACCGCCGATTCTACCACCACTGCGAGCAGCTAAGGCTCCATCAGCGTGACCCAGTGCTAAAGTTAACACTAGGCTGAGGATAAAGAAAGTTTTTAACAGCGGTTTGAAGGCTAGTTGTAGTTTTTTATGCATAACACAATTGCTTGAAAACCCGTATTTGCTAGAAGTTTTGTGGTATCTAGGTGACGCCAGCCCATAGCCAGCAAGGAAGTTAACCAGAGGCTAGTCGCCCCCCCTGTAACATTCCTCTGTGTCGGCTACATATTAAATTTAGCGCGTCTTATCTTGCCTCGACAGCAAGGATAGGGGGGATTTCTCAAGGAGATAACCGTACCACAAATCCTCTGTTGAATAGTGAAATTTTGTCATTTATTAATTATTCTCTCTGTAAAGCACTTCACCATATATCCGAAAAATTAATTCCTGCTGTTTACTGCGATCGCAATTGATGACTAAAATTTGTCAATTTACAGAAATTTTAAATTGGTAGTTATTTTTTAACTAATTCTTTAACGTTATCTCAATCATCTGCACCAGATATTTAGAGAGAATTTTCGTTATCATTGTTTATAGAAGCCAGTCTTTATTCGTCAAATGAGCGCTGATTAATTATCATCTTCCTCCTCATAAAGTGCAGATTGGCAACATGACCTACAGATGAAATTAATCCTAGATTATCCTGGAAAATAGTCATCCAATTTAAATATAGTGGATGACTAATTTGGTAAACAATAGATTCTGGGGTCTAATTTTTGAGCGCCATTTATCTACCATTCATAGTTCAGGATCATTGTGTTAAACGGATAATAGCCTGTAGATGACTGCTTTAATCCTAATTAACACAACAGTTTAAAGCCAAGAAAAAATTGATGATATAGGAGAGATAATAATTCAAGTGGTTTTGGCATTTTGGCATAATATTTGGGCTTGTTCACGATAGTCTATTAATAGAAAATACCAGAATAATTTGTCTGGACACATATGATTGATTTATGTGGACATTCATATTATTTTTCATATAAATAAAAAAATAATTGAATTTAAAATATTCCAGGAAATATTTATTATTTAAATAATTGAAAATTGTCTATTTTGTTTGTTCGCAAAAGGATTGATATTGATGATTTAGTAAATATTTGTGTAACAAAAAGCTGCCATTTCTGAATTAATTAGGGTGATTTAAAGTTGTATTTCAAAATCAAAGAGCATATAGACTAGCAGCTTGGACGATTTAGGTGTTGGCCAAGATGACAAAACAGGAGAAAATTAGAACAGTAGGTGGATAAAAATCAATATCACCCATGAGGACACAGGAAAAACATGGTTTGTTGAACCAAGATGGAAGCTCAAAGGCATCAGAAAATGGGCAATTCTGATGATTAGAAGCCAATTGGCGCTAATTACCTCGTCCTATTTGATAGCATAAAGCATTAAAAACTGTTTGCAGTATCGTGATCAAATTGATTATGGAACATATTTCACAACTTGCGGCAAAAGTTAGAGACAAAACTGCATTTCCAGACATTTTAGTAATATCCCGTAGCTTCCTACCGCAAGAGGCTGTAATTGGAGAATATATATATAATCGCTGTCTTCAAAATCCAGAAAGGGTGATAGTGTTGGCCGCTGCTTGCTGTGGTGATAAAGTATTTGACCAGGCGCAACAATTTCCTGTATATCGCTGGCCTTATCCTCGATACTTCTGTAGTAGTTTTGTGAGGAATTTTTTCCAGCCTTTTCTGAATCTGTTCTGGTCTTTTGTACTAGCCATTAGACTTTATTTTCGCTATCACTACCGCTATATTGAATGGGGTCATGGCTATGAGTTTCCTTCACTGTTACTATTGAGCTATTTTTTACCTATTCGCTTTTTTATCTATCTCCACGGTAACGATATTCTTTGTGCTTTACGCAATCCCCTATTGCGATCGCTATTTAAATTGACACTTAAACGAGCTGAAGGCATTGTTTGCAACAGTTTATTTACGCACAATTATCTCAGAGAAAATGTCAGATTGGATACTCCTACTCACATAATTAACCCTGTGGTTAGACCAGAGAAATTTAGCATTGTACCAAATCAAGGCAATCTTGATGATTTACGTGCGCGGGTGCGCCAGACGTATAACATTCCAGAAACAGCAATTGTCATTCTCTCGGTAGGACGCCTTGTCAAGCATAAAAGCTTTAACCGCGTAATTGATAATTTACCACTACTGCTGAATGTCGGCGTTGATGTCCACTACATACTCTGTGGACAAGGTAGTTGTGAATCAGAACTGAAATCTCTTGCCCAGCGCTTGCGACTCGATCAAAGAGTACACTTTGCTGGGTATGTAAGCGATCGCGAATTAGCAGGCTACTATGCAGCCTGTGACATATTTGCCATGCTAACTTTGTGGGACAATAAAGCCACCAAAATCGACGATTTTGGCACAGTTTACTTGGAAGCAAGTTATTTTGGTAAGCCAATAATTGCTTCCCGTTTAGGTAATGTCATCGATGTAGTTTCTCACGAAGAGAATGGTATACTAGTTAATGCTAATTCTGGCTATGAAGTTTTTCAAGCTTTCAAGCGGTTGTGTCAAGACCAGCCACTACGTGAACAACTCGGTCGCAAAGGTAAAGAATTAGCCAAACGCAAAACCCTGCACCGTTCATTGTATAAATCTGAGTCTTTAGTCAATAGTTAGGAGTAGTCTTCTTTTTTCACCCCCCACCAACAATGGTGACAATTTCTAAGCGATCGCCTTGTTGCACACTAGTATTATTCCACAACTGGCGATGTAAAATTTCACCGTTATACTCCACCGCTACCAACCGAGGATTGAAACCCAGTTGTTGGAGTAAGTATGGTATGGGAACTGGGGATGAACAGTTATGGATTTCCCCATTTACTTGCAGGGTAATTTGATTAGACATAAAATGTCACAAATGTGTGAAAACAATTTTGAATTTTCTACGATTCTGGTTTAATCCGATGCAGCTGGGAGAGGAAATATTGTGTCACTAAGGTAGGTTGTTCAGCTTGGATGAGCGATCGCACTACCGCCACCCTTAAGGCACCTGCATCAATCACCTCATTGATATTATTGGCATCTATTCCCCCAATAGCAAACCAGGGAATTGGGCAATTTTTCGCAGCATAGCTAACATAGTCTAAACCTGCTGCTGCCTTACCTGCTTTCGTAGGAGTTTCATAAACTGGACCCACACCAATATAATCCGCTCCTTGGGCAATAGCCCCTTGCATTTCTTGCGGATTTGTGGTAGAACGGCCTATCAAGCGCTGTGAACCAAGTAAGTGTCGGGCAACGGCAATGGGCAAATCTTGTTGTCCCAAATGTACCCCATCGGCATCTACAGCTAAAGCCAGATCGACGCGATCGTTAATGATGAAAAGAGCGCCGTAGTTATGACATAACTGCCGCAATTTGCTAGCAATTTCATGACGCCAAGTATCATCATTCGTTTTGTCGCGGTACTGAACCAGGGTTAATCCACCTTTGAGAGCAGCTTCCACAGTAGCCAACAAACTATCTGAGGGGGAGGTGACAAGATATAAACGCGATCGCCATAACAGTTGATGACGCTGATAACCCATTAAATTACTTTCTAGGGTATAAACCTCATACCGCATCTGCTTAAAGGCTTTCCCCATATTCGTATTGGTTAGCTTACCGTATTCTTCCAGCACCCGCATCGCTTCTTCTACCCGACAAAAGTTAGCTTGCAAAAGCGATTTAATATTAGTGCGTTGTTCTTCTTGCGGATGGGTTAAATCAGTGCCAAGATCTCCTGGTGTATCTCGCGCCGCTCTGAATTCAGCAGTATGCCACTGAGCTACCTCTTGTCGCAAGTGCTTACATTGTCCCGCTAACTGGGCATTATTTAAGCCAAAGCGACACCATTCCTCGATAATTCGCAAGCCTTCACGAGCGCGGTCTAAATTAGCGTCTAAAATGCGGTAAACAACTTGCTGTATTTGATCTTTTTGGCTGTATGGCTCGACCATTTCAACAACCCCATTAGTGCTTTCATCGTAAGAGCCAGCCTCTTTCATATTCGCAATGTTATTCGCATCGTTGATTGGTTATAAGGTTTTGGGCATTGGGAAAATTCTTCCCTAGTGGTTCACTACACAAACTTTGCGGGGTATGTAGTCACCGATTTGTCGCTTTTTTAGGACTAAAGTCCTCTCTACGTTCGCGGAGCGTGTCGTAGACAGACGCTACGCGAAAACTACAAACCAAGCATTGTTCCTTTGGTGGACTACTAGTAGTCTATCTCACTAGTGCTGATGGGTGAATTAAGTTCGTAGTCAGGACTTTAGTCCTGAATTTTTAAGCACTAAAGTGCTTACTACAAACCATCAAAATTAATGCGATAGACCACTAGTCCCTATTCCCTATTCCCCTAGTTAATAACTTTGTATGGAAAATACCCAATAGGTCAATATGTTGAGTAACATTAGTGACATGCCAGCGTCTGTGAGTATAATAATTTATTTTTGGTTCTAAGGAGTTCTGTAAAGTTGATTCCCCCTGTTGTGTTTCCTAAGTATCCTCAGGGCAGATATTCTGCCAGCCAAGTTAATTACCAAGATTGACAAACCATCTTCTTTCTTGGAATTAGCTATACTTTCAGTAATTCATTCCTCAGTGTTTTATTTTACCATTTGTCTAGGAATGGCAAGTATAATGTTTGGCACAAGCCTGAGCAGGGCTGTTGCTCAAATGCCATCTGCTGCCAATCCCATATCCTTGGGTGAAAGAACAATTTCTCAGGTTAGTGTACTGTTTGTCAACCCATCTGTCGGAGATGACAAAAATGGCACTGGTTCTGAAGGCAGTCCTTTGAAAACGATTACGCAAGCGTTACGAGTCGCCAGTGCTAATACCGTAATTAGGCTCACCACAGGGACTTATAGTAGCGAAACTGGAGAAGTATTCCCCCTAATACTCAAATCTGGTGTTTCCATTCAAGGGGATGGTAGCACCAAAGGCAAGGGAATTAACATCACAGGCGGTGGTGACTACCTCAGCCGCAGCTTTGGTGGACAAAACGTCACAATTGTCGGTGCAAACCAAGCACAGCTGACGGGAGTAACAGTGACGAATTCCCATCCTCGTGGTTACGGTTTGTGGATTGAATTTAGTAATCCAGTAATTTCGGAAAATACATTTACTGGTAACACCCAGGATGGAATTTCCGTCACTGGTAACGCTGCACCGACAATTAGTCATAATGACTTTATTCGCAATGGCGCAAATGGCATTACAATTGCTGGCAATTCTTCAGCCCAGATCCGAGAAAATGTCTTTCAACAAACGGGTTTTGGCATTAATATTGCCCAACAGGCTGCCCCGATTGTCGTAGGCAATCAAATTCAGTACAACAGATCTGGGATTGTCGTGCAAGCTAATGCCCACCCAACTTTACGGAATAATTTAATTCAGAATAGTAAAGAAGATGGTTTGGTAGTTTTAGCCCAAGCCACCCCAGATTTAGGTAGCGCGGCTGAACCAGGAGGTAATCAATTTCGCAATAATGGTCGCTATGATATTAATGCCAGCGCCGCCAAACAGGTGATTGCTGCCTCTGGTAACACCCTCAGCAACAATCGCATCTCTGGTAAAGTAGATCTGAGAGCGACAACAGCATCCATCGCCCATAAATATCCTCAGGAAACAGTAGCCGACGGAGAAATTACCTTTTCTGCCCCTGGAGTATCTCAAACTCCCAATAACCTCAGAACGCCATTGCTGAGAAATAGCAATTCTCAAAACAACATTGCTACTGGCAGATTGAACAATCAACTGCTGCCATTGCAACCAGCTAAGATATCACTACCTGCTGTCCCTAGGGTAAATCAACAGCCACCAACTTCTAGAGTTCACGGATTTCCCATTCCTAGCGCCTTGGGGGATAATCAAGTCTCTCCAACAGCAAAGACGGTCTGATACACCACAGTTGAATTATGTGCAGATTGATCCGAATACAATCGAGTTTACTGCACCCCAAGCACCTAATCCTCGGAATCAACAGCAGTCATTGCCCAGAGTAGATGCTCCTTCTGTGGGTAATACCGCACTTTTGCCCGTTCCCAATTCTAATATTCCGATGGGCAACACTCGCAATATGCGAAAAGTTCCCGTATCTCAAAGTTATCCCACTGGTGCCTATGGCGGTTCATTGGCTTATTCTGGCGCATCCCAGATGGGTGTACGTTACCGCGTCATCGTTCAAGTAGGCAATGAACGGGATCAAAATTTAGTGCGATATCTCGCTCCTGGTGCCTTTTCCACGGTTTGGCAAGGCCGCAGTGTCATGCAAGCGGGAGTATTTAGCAGTCGTTATAATGCTGATGAAATGCTCAAAGTACTCAATAGTAATGGTTTAAGTGCCATGATTGAGCCTTTGAATTGATCTGTATTTGGCTTGTAGTTGCGCTATTCACGCAACTACAAACCAGTATTTCCATCAATTTTGTAACCAACCAGCCATCACACCTACTATCAAAAATATACCCATCACAAAGCGATAGAAAACAAAAATCCAAGTACTGCGTTTTTCTAGGTAGTGCAGCAGTCCCCAAATTGCTGCGAAGGCGGAAATACTTGCAGAGGTTAAGCCCACCAATAGAATCAACCAGCCAGATGTACTCAATCCAGCCTTTAAAAGGGTGTGGAGTTCCACCGCACCAGCCAAAATCACGGCGGGTAAGCCCAATAGAAAAGAAAATCGGGCGGCTGTCTCCCGTTGCATACCCAAAAATAACCCAGCGGTGAGGGTGGAACCAGAACGAGAAACGCCGGGAATCAAAGCAAAAGCTTGGGCAACTCCTACCCAGATGCCATCCTTCAGGGTAAGCTGATCGAAAGTGCGATCGCGTCCTCCTTGTTTTTCGGCGATCGCCAGCAGTGCTGACATAATAATTGAAGCTCCGCCAATGACTACTAGTCCCCGCATTGGTGAGTCGCAGGCGTTGAGAGTTGACTTAAGTAGTATACCAGCTACAGCAATCGGCAAGGTTCCCAATACTAAACCCAACATCAGCCGCAAGGAACTCGATTGATAATCTTGTCCGCTAATGGCTCTAAATGTCTCGCCTGTTAATTTTTTTAAATCTTGCCAAAAATAAACTAAAACAGCGCTTAAGCTAGCTAACTGCATTGCTGCGGAAAAAGCAGATCCCGGATCTTTCAGTCCCAGTAGGGTTGGTACTATTCGTAAATGAGCAGTACTGCTAATTGGCAGTAGTTCTGTGATTCCCTGAACAATGCCCAAAATAATTACGTCAATCCAGCCCAGGTTAGTAAAGTCTAGATTGACTTCGCTACCATTCCCACAAACCGCACTCGCCACCACAAAAGAAAGCATCATGTATCAGGGTTCAAGAATTTACTGTTAATAAATACATATTAAATTAAACTATTTCCGTAACCTTGCTGTGACCAAGATGTGGATTTTTTATGAATTATCATCAACTCCGCTGATTTTTTTGGTTTTTGTTGCCCTAATTGATTGATTTTTCAAAAATAATGATTATATTGTTATAAGCATTTTGCTTGAAAGATCAACTTATATCTTTAATATCTATGAATAAAGATGGAATTTAGTCAAGTATCTTGCGTAACAAAAAATACTTAGTTAGCGAGTTTGGTAAGCCTACATCACAATTTTCATTAACCAGAACGCTATCCAAGATTTTATTTGTTTTTGGGAAATTTTTCACAAAATTTCCCAGAGGTTCAGCCTGACAAGCGCAAATTTTTGCAGACGAAAATTGAATTACTCAATTGTTAATTATTCTATAGCATGTGAAGGTGAGAAGTGAAGCAAAAAGAAAACACCAGAAAATATAAGCGATTACGAGAACCATCTTTTATGGGGATGCTGGCAATGTTGTTTTTCGGTTCTGGTGCCATATTTGCTTTTTTGATGAGTTTGACTCCTCTAAAAAATCATGCTGCTTCTTCTCAATTGCCGGATAGTCCTAGAAGTTTGACAGGTATTATCCCAGCCACTCTCCAACATGCCACCAATATTTTGATTCTGGGGATTGATAATTCGGGACATCCCCACCAAGGTAAGTTTACCCCAGATGAGGCACTCTCAGGTAACAGTGACACAATGTTGTTGGTAAGACTGCTACCTGATAGCCATCAAATCAATGTTTTATCAATTCCACGGGATACCCTAGTACATTTTAATGAGGTAGGTACTCATAAAATCAATGATGCCAATGTTCAGGGAGGCCCAAAACTAGCTGCTACTGCTGTCAGTAAATTATTAGCAGGCGTAACTATAGATCGCTATGTGCGCGTTGATACTGAAGGCTTTATCCATCTAGTTGATGCTTTGGGGGGGGTAGAAGTGAATGTTCCCAAAAAAATGGACTACGTAGACAAAACGCAACACCTCAATATTCATTTTTCCCCTGGACAACAAAAACTAAGTGGGCAGCATTTGCAGGAATATGTCCGCTTCCGTCATGATGCATTGGGCGATATTGGTAGAGTGCAACGCCAACAAGAAGTGCTGAATGATATTCTACTGACACTGCTTAAGCCTGGATCTATCAGCAAGTTACCCCAAATTTTGGCGGTAGTTAAAGACAATGTAGATACAGATTTGTCTGTAGAAGAGATGCTGGCGGTGGCTCAGACTGTATTCACAAGCGATCGCCATCAGCTACACTCAATCATGCTACCTGGGCGATTTAGCAGTAAGGAAGAATACAAATTAAGCTACTGGATTTCCGAACCCCAAGCGACAAGAAAAATTTTAGCCCGCTATTTTGATATCTCTAGTGCAAAACTTTCAGAAAATCATGTCAATTCAATTCCACCGCAAAATTTAAAAATCGCTGTAGTTAATGCCAATGGACAAGTCGATTCGGCAGCAACTGTTGTTTCTTTTCTCGAAAAACATGGTTTTAAAAATGCTTACGTAGCCAATCATACTATTGAGACTACAGCTGAATCCAGCCACCTAACTCAAATTATCGCCCAACATGGTAATCCAGAAGCTGCTAATGCAGTTAGCCATATACTTGGTACAGGTCAAGTACAGGTGGCTTCTGTGGGTGATATTCTTTCTGATGTCACCGTTGTTGTCGGTCCAGATTTGGTGAATAAACTTAAGCACTAATTTTGGCGAGTAAGCTAATCGGCATTTAAGTTGCATCATCAGGGCGGATAAGATGTCCACCCCACAAAAGATTGATAAAATTTAATCTGCAAATTAGATGTGTTTTAGCTTATGTAGTCAGTGAGTTATCGCTTTTTTAGGACTAAAGTCCTAACTACGAAATGCAAAAAAATTATAATTATGCAGGCAATAGAATTACGAATTATTCTGACACCTATTCAGTAGACATTGCTTTGAGTTTTGATGTAAATGACTCTGTGCGATCGCTCTTTTCTGGGGTGAATTGTCCAATGGGGCTATGATTGGCTGGGGGTGGAAGTAGGTTGGTCGTTTTATGAGAAACTGGCGAAAGCAGAGAATTGAGTTGAAGGCTTTCTTTGGGGTTAAGTCCTGGGAATAAACCAGAGTCAATATCAGCAGTGGGGGCGGTTAAAAGGCTAACGGTGGAAGACGCTACAAGGGTATCTGTCTCTGGTTTATCCTGTGACTTTTCTTCTGCATTCACCAACTGTAAGGGCAAATTTTTTCGCTCGTTATGCCCATTGTTGAGTTGAATTGGTGATGGTTTAGCGACTTGTGATGATAACTGAAAATTTGTCCTCTCAAAACTGGTATTTTTCTTGGCTGGTGGCAGAACTGGTGTTGAATATGCGGTTAAGCTTTCAGGAAATTTGCTACAAATCATGCGTTCAAATTCCATATTGAAATGATAACTAACCTGACCCCGGCGATGCCAAAATAGTAATATTTGCTGCACTGAAACTGCTTTGTAACGACCTTGATACAGAGCCTCAATCACTGCTATATGCAGCCAATTTAGCGGATAATGTTCTAACCAACGGTTAATTAACTCACTGGCGCTGTACCCACCCAGGTCAAAACTGTAGTGAATTAATAAGGCAGTGGCTAAATCGGTTGAGGTGTCTGGAACTGATGTATACATGGGGCTATTAGCTTCAGGCAATAGGTATTAACGGTTACACCCATCGCATATAGCCGAAGGTGCGTTTAGCTACAGGGTTTTTGCCCAAGTGCTTCCAATTTGAGAGGAAGTGTTTTTTATTCTACTTGGTCAATTGCTTGTCTGGGAGACAATATAAGGTGAGTTAATCGCGGGTGTTCGTTTGATGGCTACCAATGCTTGATATACCATTGCTGCGACTTCCGCCCGTGTCGCTTCTCGAACTGGCACAAGCTGCTTAGTATCTGGGTAATTGACAATAATTTTTTGTTGGGTAGCAGTAGCCACAGCAGCCCGGGCATAGTCGGGAATAGTATCCTTGTCACTATATGGGAGTAAGGTTTTGCTATCAGCCGCTTTTAGGGCTAGTCCGTTGACTAGGGAGACAATAACTTGTAGCCTTTGGACATTTTGATCGGGGCGGAAAGTGCGATCGCTAAATCCACCCACAAAGCCGCCGCTAGCCGCAATTTGTATGGCCTTAGCCGCCCAAAAATCCTTGGGTACATCGATAAAATCTGGTGCTGAACGTGTGTTCGCGGGGTTAAACGCAGCTGCTACTAAAGCCGCGTATTGGGCGCGCGTCATCGGTTTATCTGGCTTGTAGCTACCATCAGCAAAACCACTAGTTAAGTCCATACTCACTAATGCGCGAATGAATCCCTCTGCCCAGTGTCCCATAAGGTCGGTGAATCCGGGAAGATCTACATCAGGATTGACAATGTAGGGAGAGGCGATCGCATTTTGTTGACCACTAGCTACTAATGCCTGATAAATTAAGGCCGCTACCTCAGCACGTGTGATTTCCTTGAGTGGTTCTAGTTGTTCGGTGTCGGGGTAGTTCACCACTAGGAGTTTTTGAGTGGCTACTCCCACAGCATTGTTAGCGTAACTAGGAATTTGGGCGCGATCGCGGTATACAGTTAACACATTCGGATTCCCTCCACTCATTTTTAAGCCGTTGACAATCGATACGATTGCTTGAATTTTCGTTAAATTTTGTCCTGGTCGAAATGTCCCATCCGGAAATCCACTGATAAAACCCATGTTAGCAGCACTCACAATGGCTGATAATGCCCAAAAATCTGGTTTGACATCAGTGAAACTACTGCTTTTGTTGCTAGTAGGTAGCTGAAATGTCTTGGCAATTATAGCAGCATACTGGGCGCGGGTGATGGGTGCTTCTGGGCCAAATGTGCCATCGGGAAAACCGCTAATCAAACCTTTGTTGACCAATGCTTCAACAAAAGCCGCTGCCCAATGCCCGCCTAAGTCAGCAAAACTAGTGTTAACCGATACTGAGACCGGATTATCTGACGTTGCAGCTAGAAAGTCTACCAGTCCTTTCACCTGAGTGGGATTTAATTGATTACCGATAGAAATCAACTGCTGTGATGTCATATTTTGTAAATCAAATTCTTTATTTTCGCGAAAAATATTATCAGCCGGGTCTTGGCTGCTACCTAAATCGGGGATGGCATTACCATTGACTAACAAACCACCTTGGGTATTTTTGCTAATCAGATTATTACGCAATACAGGCCGCGCCTCTCGTGAAAGAGCGATCGCGGTCTGGTTTTCTGATAGTTTATTATTGGCGACCAATGGAGCGGCAAAGTCGCTAATAGCTATACCAAAAGCATTTTTTTGAAAAATATTCCGCAAAATTTCCCCTTTGCTATTACGCGCCATCATCAATCCACTAGAAATATTTTGCAAAAATAAATTATCAAGAATTGCTGGTTTGGCTGTGCCGGTGGTAAACACACCTTCTCTACCGCAATTAATAAAAGTATTGTTAGTTAAAGCCGGTGCGGTTGATTCAATCCAGACACCAGTACCTTTTGGTGTTGCATTAGTGACAGTAACACCCCTGAGACTGGCATCACCTAGCAACAACACCGTGATATTTTGCTCACCAAAGCTAGGACTTTGATATGTGCCACTCCCTAAAATCACAATTCCCGCACCTTTACTGGCTTCGTTACCTACAACCATCATCCCCCCAGGGATAATCAGTGGAAACACCTCACCACTTGCAGTGTTATAAGTTCCATATCCCAACTGAATAATTGTCGGCTTTGTGGTGGCTTTTAAAGCACGGGTGAGGCTTTTAAAAGGACTCAACCGGGAACCAGCATTAGCATCATTTCCCGTCACGGAATTAACATAGAGTGTGGCAACGAGGGTAGAGTTCACCATTGGTAGCTAAAAGTTAATAGTTTAAATTATGACAGCCATAAATAATAACTCTAGTTGTAACCACTCAACAATGAAAGTATAGGCAACAACAAAAAAAGTGAAGCAGGCAATAGGCAATGGGTAATTACTCCCTTCGCTGTCTAAGGGAGTTCCAACTAAAACAATATCCCATCCTCTGGAACGCTACCCATAGCTTACTTGGCCAATGGGGTACGCATTACTACGTTCTCTGCGGGACGCTACGCGAGTGCGTGTCCTAGACAGACGTTATGCGTAGCTTGCTTGCACGTTCGCGGAGCGTCTCCATAGGAGAAGGGTTACACTACACCGAAAAAAATTAATTTTTTTTGTGAGACTTGCGTAAATTTTTAATTAAGTGCTAGCTAATACAGTATCTTTAATTATGAATTATGAATTAATAATTATTTGGTCAAAAAAATAATTTTAGATAGTCTAGGCTTTGTTTAAGCACTTTTACAGCAAATTCCAGGTAAATGAGGTACAGGTATGAATGCTAAAACTCTTGTGGGGTTGGCATCTTGCCCGCCATTTTGTATCTCACTCAGATAAAATGTGCTGTATATATGTTAGGGACTTCCAACAAATAAATTATCCCATTTTGTGGGGTGGACATCCAGCCCCTGGGTACGGGCGGGCTTAAGCCCAACCCACAATAAATAATTGAGTATTTTTTTATTTGGAAGTCCCTTATCCAAGTTTTTTTAAAGCCAAGTAGGTAAGTATTTAATAGGAGAAAGTATAAATAAATTAAAGCTAGTTGAAGCACCAGAGCCACAAAAGATTAATATTACTTAAGTAAGTCGGCGAAAAAAAACCAAACTATGTAACAAAAAGTAAAATCTCTGTATTTGGCTTGTAGTTGCGCTTGGCTTTCGCCAGGGTGCGCGAACAGCGCTCTTCGCGCAACTACGAACCAGTGATGATTATTTGCGCCGACTTACTTATTTTGAATTTATCAGTCCCTAAACGCGACCTTCTAGCGGGTTAGCAATGTATTTGAATGTTGGTTCAGAATTCCAAGGACCACGCTCATCCTTACCATTGCCATTTGTTGATAGGTTGTAGTAGAGAGCAACAGTTTCGTCAGGCTTAATATTACCAAATAATGGATCGGTCAACTTACCCAGTGAATCTAGAGCCTTCATAAACATCTGGGTGTGAGAAATTTCTCGCGTTAAAAGATGCACCAAAGTCTGTTGAGTTTCTTTATCGGTGGCGAGCTTAATTAACTCTTCGTAAGTTTGACGCGCTCCGGCTTCAGCCGCAATATTAGCCCTGAGGTCTCGGACTACATCTCCACCCTCATTCAAGTAGTTTGCAGTCCAACCATTACCTTGACTATCTAAAAAGTGCGGACCTACCCCTCGAATCGCAAAAAGAGTACTTTTATAAGCATCTGTTTGATCGACATTTTTGGTATGATATTCGATGAGCTTACCCACCATTTCTAAATGTCCAAATTCCTCAATTGCAATATCTTGAAGCATGTCTTTAATACCAGCATTTTCGACATGAAAAGATTGCACCCAGTATTGTAGAGCCGCTGTTAACTCTCCTGTTGCGCCGCCAAATTGCTCTAGAAGTAATTGAGCAAACTTGGGGTTTGGTTCACCGATTTCAACTGCATGAATTGGTTGTTTTTTGTGGAAAAACATGCTATTCACCTAGATTATTGTCGTGAAATTGACTGGGAATATTCTCCCTTCATTCACCAGTTTTATGTAAAACTGGTGAATCGCTAGAATTACCAAATATGCTGACCATCTGATGCTTTCTAGCTACTAATTGAAACTAAGCATTGCTACTGCGACGCAACAGTCCCCATAGGTAAATAGCAATGATTGCACCCAGGATAGCAACCAATAGACCAGGAAGACTTAAACCAGTACCAGCCGCAGTAATTTGTAGGGTTCCTGTTCGGATTAATGTAAACACGGTTCCACCAACAAAAGCACCTATAATACCCAGAATTATGGTGGAAAGAATGCCACCACCCTGATAACCTGGATAAATTGCTTTGGCGATCGCACCAGCCAGAAGCCCCAATACTACCCAAGCAATAATATTCATAATTGCCTCAACAATCAGATTCGGATGTGTATCTAATTTATCAAGCAGGCTTGATAATTATTTCTGCCAAATGAGAGAATTGAGAAAGTCAGAAGGTAGAGCTAAACTAACTATCGATAATTTAGTTATAAGAAATACTTATGCATAAGATAAGTAATAGTGTTAATTTAACTAAAACAAAAATTCATCCTACACTCACTCTTAGGAGTGTAGGATGAATTTTTGGCTGATGACGAATTGACCTGCAACCAATTCAATCCACGGGATTGACAGGGCAGTGGGTCGATGTTAGCGAAGCGGCACGAAGTGCGGAATCAGCACTTTTTGTATTTGGCAATGTGTCCAAGAGTTCTTCTATTACCTGCGTCATGGTTTTATCAGATTGAGCAGCATAGTTCTGTAGCTTACTAAGTCGTCTTTCTGACAGTCTAATTTTCAGTGATTTATTTTTCATGTGTACCTCCATTGTTCACCCATTCATGTTATCATATATGTAGGTCGAAAAATAAAGGATAAAATGAAAACTTCATACCAGTACAAAATTAAACCGACAAAAGAGCAAGCAGAAAAAATTGATAACACACTTGAGAAGTTGCGATATCAATATAATTATTTGCTTGCTCAACGGTTTGACTGGTATGAACAAAACCGCTGTCCTGTTGACAGATGCCCTTTGATTTGTCATATCCCTGACTTGAGGGAACAACCAAGCAGATATAGTCAGCAAGCTTCTTTGACTCAATTAAAAGTGGATAGACCTTGGTACAAAGAGATTCACTCTCAAGTATTACAGGAAGTTCCAAAAAGAGTTGAATTAGCTTTTGATAGGTGGCTGGCAGGTGATGTAAATGGTAAAAAATCAGGTAGACCACGTTTTAAAGGTAAAGGACAGTACAAAACTTTTACTTACCCTCAGTTTAAAAGACATCATTTCACTGATAGAAAAATTACACTTTCTAAGATTGGTAATGTCAAGGTAATTGTTCACCGTCAAATACCAGATGGGTTTGATATTAAAACCGTATCTGTCACCAAAAAATCTGATGGCTATTATGTTACGTTGAGCCTGGATGATACAACTGTTCCGACTATTAAACCTGACTTCAACATTGATAATATCGTTGGCATTGATGTAGGTTTAATCGATTTTTATGTAGCTTCTGACGGTTCTAGAATTGCCGCACCCAAATATTTACGCAAAGCTGAACGTAAATTAAAATCAGCACAGCGTAGGGTGTCAAGACGTAAAAAAGGTTCTAATCGTCGTAAAAAAGCCATCCAGAAACTAGGCAAACAACATAAAAAAGTTGCTGATACCCGTAGGGATTTTCATTTTAAAACAGCTAAATCACTTCTTGACAAGTATGATGTTATCGCTGTTGAAAAATTAAATATCAAAGGACTCGTTAAAACTAGACTGGCTAAAAGTATTAATGATGCTGGTTGGAGTCAGTTTGTAACAATACTTTCAAACAAAGCCGCAAATGCTGGTTTGAAAGTAATAGCTGTCAACCCAAATGGCACAAGCCAGGAATGTTCTAGCTGTGGTCATAAGGTCAAAAAACCGCTGTCTCAAAGAATGCACAATTGTCCTATATGTCATGTAAGTTTGTGCAGAGACTTGAACGCGGCTGTAAACATAAAGAAGCGTGGGGCACACGCTCTTAAAGCTCAGTTAATGTCCCCAAAGGGGAGTCACTGAGAAGCCCACACTCACCCTGAAAGGGGAGTGTGTGGAGTATGTCACTACCTTTATCTTTTTGGTAGATTTATACAATACAAAAATGGTAATTGAAATAGTTGTTATACTTCGATTGATACCATAAAAATCAGATTTTTAGGCTATTTTCCGGTCTTAGAGCCATTTTTCGGGAATTGTTAAGGAATCTTTTCAGATATTGTGTACGGATAAATAATATCATCCTTGCTACTGTTACTCCGTTAACGGGTACTGTTGGTAAATGCACAAAATATGCTATATCTAATGATAGTATTTAGCGACAAAATATATTGTCAAAAAATCAAATGTCGTCGCTATTCAGCACGAGTAATAAATTAAGTACGTGTATTCTGGCGCTATCTAAGGACAAATATCAACAAGCATTCTACAAACCAAAGATAATGACAACAACACTTTCTTTAGACAATAAAATTCATAACCAGTTACAAGAACTTTTACTAGAGATAACGTCTGCACAAGATTTATCTTTGCATCCGTTTGTTCAGCGCTTTGCCAATGGAGAATTTTCGCCAAATGCAATTCGCCAATTTGCCATCAAAATGTTACCTGGGTCAAATCGATTCAACATGGCATTTTTGAAAGTAGTATCAAAAATGGATAGTTATCATGCTAGAACCATTATGCTAGAAAATGCCTTTACAGAGCATGGAGAACTTAATTCAGACTTGGCTCATGTGGCATTATTTATGCGTTTCATGAAAGGTATTGGTTGTTCTAAAATTGATATTAATGCCGATGATGGAGCGTTTCGCATTCCGGAATTACGCTTTAAAAAATTTGAGGTTTGTGATGATGAACCTATCGTACGTTCATTAGGAAGATTTGCAGCTATTGAGCAAGTACTACCTGGAATTTTTCCGAAATATATCTTGGGAATACGCAAAATATTTCCAGGAATTGATGACCATACGATTGAATATTTTCATATTCATTGTCATTTAGATCCAGAACACACAGATGAGTTGATTCAAGTAGCTCAGATTTATACAAACTCCGAGAAAGATGTTGAACTATTTCGTGAAGGAGTTCAAGATATGGTGAAATCCATTGCTGATATGTTTTCATGGATGGACGCTAACTTGGAAAAAGAAGCTTTAGCTTTGCAAGTTTCATAGTTCATTAGCTAATTTTAGCCCTGATTGCGGCGAAATCATGCAGCTTCCAGCAGGGAGCTTCTGTAATTGCGGGGGAGTACCCAAACTTAGACTTTCGCCTAAGCTTGGGACTTACCACCCCCTTAAACAAATAGAGTCAAGGCTCCGGGATTAACCACGACCCCAGTCACGCTCGCGGTCATAGCGACGGTTATGATCGCGGTCATAGCGACGATTATTATCCCAGTCATGGCGGCGATTATTATCCCGGTCATGGCGGCGATTATTATCCCAGTCATTGCGACGGTCATTGTCACGAATGTTGCGATGGTCGTTCTCGCGGTTATAATCACCATTTCTATGGCGACGACTGTCACGTTGGTAGTTACCATCATCGTGGCGATAATAGTCTTCGTTATTTAACTCAGCAATATAAGACACTGGTGTATTAGCATCAGCTTTTGGAGAAATAGCCAAAGCTGAAGCAGATGCTATCAAGCCTGCGAGAAAAATAGAGGTAAAGCGGTTCATAATGTGAGTCAAAAGTTGTTGATAGTAATTTATGCAAATCCAGTCTGTTTAGGAAAAGCAGATTCCACAGGTATTTGAATGAATCCTATCAGTGTTGCTCTCCTCGAAAAGTTTTCTTGGGTGTGGTGATTAAAAAAACTTTTGTCGTCTGTGATACTTTATAGTTAGTTAATTTCCTAAAAAGAGAGAGATTTTCCCGATACATTCAAAAGTGAGGTAGGCTTTATGCTCCAATAGCTGTAAAATTAGTCCTTTAGATAGAGGAGGGCAAGACAGATGACTCGTGTCATCATAGTGCGCCACGGTCAAAGCACCTATAACACCGAGAAGCGTATCCAAGGA
This sequence comes from uncultured cyanobacterium, assembly GCA_963772205.1. GTDB lineage: Bacteria > Cyanobacteriota > Cyanobacteriia > Cyanobacteriales > Nostocaceae > Gloeotrichia. Next base: position 32,000 of record CAVYXS010000046.1, on the reverse strand, counting down.
CGCACTGATGCGTCAGAATTAACAGAGAAAGGTCGTAACGATGCCGAGAAAGTCGGCAATACCCTCAGTAATATTTTATTTAATGCCATTTACAACAGTCCCTTAAAGCGAGCCAAACACACAGCAGATATCATCCGCAGTCAGTTGGTCATATCTGCTGGAGAGACTCCTGTTCCCCAAACATCTGATAAACTGATGGAAATAGACCTGCCTTTGTGGGCAGAAATGCTGAGTGCTGAAGTCCAGGAAAAATTTACTGAAGACTACCGCATTTGGAAAGAAAGCCCTCACGAACTGCGAATGTTGGTTAATGATGTAGAGGGAAGCAGAGAACATTTTCCTGTATTAGCTTTATACGCTCAGGCGCGGGAATTTTGGCAAGAAATTTTACCCCGTCATCAAGGCGAAACTATTTTGATAGTAGGGCATAACGGTATTAATCGCGCTCTTATTAGTACGGCGCTAAATATTCCCCCAAGTCGCTACCATTCGATACAGCAGTCTAACTGTAATGTTACTGTCCTCAACTTTTCTGGTACTTTGGGAGAACCAGTCCAGCTAGAATCGCTGAATCAAACGCAACACATGGGAGAATCTTTGCCCACTTTGCGCCCAAATCATCAAGGAGTCAGATTATTACTTGTCCGCCACGGGGAAACGGAATGGAATCGCCAAACCAGATTTCAAGGACAAATTGACGTACCCCTAAATGACAATGGTAGACAACAGGCGCAAAAAGCCGGGGAATTTCTCCAGAATGTCCCAATTGACTTTGCTGTTAGTAGCTCAATGCTACGTCCCAAAGAAACAGCAGAGATAATTTTGCAGCACCATCCTACTGTAAAATTGGAATTATTTGATGGTTTAAGGGAAATCAGCCACGGACTTTGGGAAGGAAAATTAGAAACAGAAATTGAGCAAGAGTTTCCCGGAGAGTTGCAACGGTGGCGACAAATACCAGCCGAAGTTCAAATGCCACAAGGGGAAAATTTGCAACAAGTGTGGGATCGTAGCGCCTCAGCTTGGGAATCAATTGTGGAAGCAGCATCAACAAAACAACTAAAAATTGGATTGGTTGTAGCTCACGATGCGACTAATAAAACTTTACTGTGTCATATTCTCGGTTTATCACCAGAAAATTTCTGGAATTTCCGTCAAGGTAATGGTGCAGTTAGCGTTATCGATTACCCATCTGGACTCAATGGGTTGCCAGTATTACAAGCGATGAACATTACCACTCATCTTGGTGGAGGCATACTGGATAAAACCGCTGCTGGAGCATTATAACGTAATCCGGTTCAGTTGGCGCCAAGAACCATTCAGTGCGTAAGTTGGGTGGACTGGCGTCAAGTGGCGTTGGGCAATGCCCACCATATCCGGGTTTTGGTGGGCATTGCCCTGCAGCTGAACCCCTCTACGTTTTAGCTGGAGAGATGATTTTTGGCTTTGTGCGAGCCGATGGGAGTCAAATACAGCTGTTAGTTCAGGCACAAGACTATCTTCTCATTCCCGCCGGCGTCGAGCATTGGTGTAGCCTGACGGCATCATTGAATTTTAAAGGAGTACGTTATTTTACCACAGCAGAGGGCTGGTTGCCAAGTTACACAGGTACTCAGTTAAGTGATTCTTTCAATAGACCGCGCTAAATACAGCGTTGTTTTATGACCTAGCAGCGCCAGGGGAAGATAGGTGGGCTTCTCCATAAATATACTGCCCCAAGGCATTAGCTTGGCGAGAAGGTGCAGCTAAATAAGGATTAATTTTAGCTTGCTTGAGTAGACGTTGTACGTCTTCCCAGAAAAATTCTCCGCCTCCGCCAGTGAGGATCACATCCGTAACCCGCTCTGGCAACCACGCTAGCACACGGCTAGAAATTTCGCGAGAAAACTGCTCTATGAGGTTGGGGAGGAAGTCATCAAGGTTCGTGGGCTGGCTAGCACTTTTGGGACGGTAGAAACGTTCACCTTTGGGTTTGTTAACAGCAGAAATCAGTGCCAAAGATTGACTATCTGCACCTTCAATCCCAGCAGCTACAAGTTCATACAACTTGCTCATCCCAAAGTCTTCACTCTTGGAAAGATGTTTAACAAATCGGAAATTATCCATCATCAAGAAATCGATAGTTTGATGTCCTACATCGACAATTGCTACCGATATTTTCGTAAAATAGGGGATACTGCCGATTTTTTTGGGTTGAGCTTCAGACCACAGCAGACTACCATAACCTTCTGGCATTACCCAGACTTTACTGATGTTCAGGTTTACAGATTCGCCCCGGAAATTTAACTGATGATTTCCAGTTACCAATTTGGTCAACTGTTCTTTTTCTCTTTCAAATTGCTCTAAAGAAAGGAAAGGTAGACCTAGTACCACTGCAATTTCGTCTTTGAGTTTAAAGTAACCGGCACTTGCCAATACTTTTACCAGTGCGTCCTCTACCTTAGATTTTCCTACCCCTAGATTGGCTCCAAAGTCTGCTGCTAATTCGACCTACAGCATATCCACTACCTTGATACTCTAGGCATAGATACATTAAAGGATCTATACCTCTAGCTTCAAACACAGCCCCACGTAACTGTTCGACGGACATTTTTTGGACATTGGCAGGAATGAATATCACATTACTGGGTTCGCGGGTGACACAAGTTTTTGTGGAAGCTCTACCTAAATCAACACTAAGAATAGTTTTACTACTAATCTCATTTGGTTTCACCTTGTTAGTTGTTTTAGTTGCTGGTATTGCTTTTAAAAGACGTGGATAGTAGTCATCGGGAACAGTAATTAATTCCTCTTTTAATTGTTCAAGCACTTGATTAGTTTGTTCGACTGCTCCTTGAAATCTATTTAAAGCATCTGTTGTAGGTTCTCTATCAATCTCCCACATTAAGGAAATAAGACTTTGCTGTAATCGTATTGCCAAACGCAAACAGTCTTTTTCTACTTCATCTAATACATGTTGATGAGTTAAATCATTAATCTGCTTTTTGCTTTCATCAGCAAATTCATAATATTTATTCTCTAAAGAAGTGTATTTGTCTGTTAACTCATTGGCAACTTGTCTGTGATGCTTGGCTGCCTTTCTGTCCTTTTCGCCAGCAGCATGAGCAGTAAAGGCGCCAGCAACAGCACCAACTGCTACCCCTATAGCACCAAACAACAGAGGAATTATAAAAATCATAGAATTTTTGACTAATTATCTAGGAATGAGGAGGAAGGTAAGGAAGTTGAGAAACGTGTTTATCAGATAGATATTTACGGGAGCGTTTAAGTACATAAATTATACTCATGACTATAATAATCTACCAATACTGAGAATTGTTGGCAGTAAATTTTTACCTGATCCTCGTTCGCCCTTGGCGTCTCCCTTTGGGAGAAGACTTCCTCAAGCTGTGCTATCAACCTTGTAATATTAGGGAAGTGCAAAAACAGCAAAAGTATAGAACCTTTTTTATCTTCATCAGGTCTAACAAATACAAGCAACGCGACTTATGGAGGAAAAACCCTCAAGTGTTAGTTGTGCCAGATAAGGTGACAAAGGAAAATCAACTGATTAGCGATTCAGAAAACGAAACTGACAGTTATCTAATACAGCAGTGTTTGCGGGGTCATACTCAAAGTTACAGTAAGCTTTACCGTCGTTATCAGCAAACAGTGAGATCAATCCTCTATCAACTCTGCACGCCCACCAATCTGGATGATGTTGTGCAAGAGGTGTTTCTACAAGCCTGGAAAGGATTACCCAAGTTTCGCCAAACTGCAAAATTCTCTACCTGGCTTTACCGCATTGCGTGGAACCAGGCCTATGATCAGCGACAGGCAGATCTTAAAAGGCGAAATCAATGGCAGACTCTAGCAGAAAAAGCGCCTACTCAACAGGAAGCTTTGGATCTGATGAATCTACATTATCAAGACCTTGTGCAACGGGGACTAGAAAACCTCAGTTTTGATCATCGGACTATATTGGTTTTGCATGATTTGCAAGAAGTCCCGCAAAAAGAGATAGCACAAATCTTGGACATTCCGCTAGGAACAGTCAAGTCTCGTCTGTTCCATGCCCGTGCTGCCATGCGACAATTTCTGCAAAACCAAGGGGTACAACCATGACTCAGTTTCCTCATGATGATCAAGATTTAATTAATTTTCTGCGCCAAAATCATCCAGAAGTTCCCCCAGCTGCGCCAGATTTGGAACAACAAATTTTACGACAGGTGCAAACCTTACCTCACCAAACCTCACGCCGCTATCCCAGACTGGGTTTAATACCAGCAGGCTGCCATTGCAGCTGGTATAGTAACTACCATACTTAGTTACCTTACCTTTGTACCTGCAAGTCCAAGTCAGGCTGAACTGGCTAGCTTAGAAGCCTTTATTGACAGCAATGGGCGACCTACAGTCAGCAGTCAACATCTTAACAGTTCGGTATGGCATTTCACCGACTTAGGTAGTGAATAGGAGATTTTTGGATGTTAAGTAGTCGTATTTTGATTTTGGCAGTAGCAATGATGACCATGAGTAGTACCATTGCGATCGCCCAGCCAAATTTACTTTCGCACCGAGTAATTGCCCAAAATTCCACAAGTTTACCTCGTGCCAATAACAGTCAACCACGGGGCTGGCTCAAAAATTTGAATTTGACATCTAAACAACTGCAAGAGATTAAACAAATTCGCAATCAATCCGAAAAACAGATAGCCGAAAAAGCACAGTTGGTACGTCAAGGACAACAAGAATTACATAACCTCCTAGCAGGGGGAGTCTCTGAAAAGCAGGTGCGTGATAAATATAATCAAATCCAGCTGGTTAAGCAACAGCTGGCAGATGCTCAATTTGAAAATACCTTGGCGATTCGGAAAATTTTAAACCCAGAGCAACGGCAGAAATTTGCTGATCACCTTTACAACCCAAATTCCGCACCCTAAAGAAAGCGCCTAACTGCTCTTGATGCACTTTTCTGGGCGTTTTAAATATTTCCTAATAATGGTCAATTATTAATAATGGCAATTATTGGGAATTTTTGATTTCTATTTAACATAATTAATAATTAAAAAGGGTGTCTGTATAGGCACACCTAAATATAACTAATTATAAAAAACTCCACGCCACTTGCGGCATGGAGTTTGAGTCTATGGGGAATTGGGATGGGGAGCCACTGCTCGCGCTTGTTGCAAGTGGCGTCATGAGAAAGAGTTACCAATACCCAATGACGGCAATTGCTCCACTTGGGAAAACCCCCTATTTATGATGCGTAACATCGTAAATAGCACGATTAGTTGCTTTGATTGCATCAGCAAGATGCTTCAGGGCAGCCTTTTTCAACCCTCGTACCTTGGAATCGTCTTCCTCACGTCCTACATCAGAACGTACTTTCTTCAATAGCTCTTCTGCTTTGTGTAACCGTCCCGGATGATCATTGGGGACATCGACTGCTGGATGATCATTGAGGTTTTTGCCATCATCAATAGCCGCTTTTTTAATGTCGTTAATAGTGGCATCTACCTGTTGAATAGCAATCTTTTCTTCTCTAGTAACGGCCGCATTGCCTGGGCGATGTTCCAGCAACCACCGTGCAGTGCGTAAATCAGTGAGGGCGTGCAAGTAATAAGGATGCTTTCCTGGTATGTCGGCATAGGCAGATCCCGAAATCATCGACAGACTGCTACCTAGAGATATTGCTACCAATCCTGTCAAGAGACTAAGTGAACGAATCTTCAGCATAAATAATTACAACCTCAAAGCGATCTACATTTATTAGACTCCCCAGTTGCAAAAAAGGTTTAAAGGTAACTTACGTCAGTTTTGTCAGGAGCATCCCAAATGTGTAAATTTATTTTTTGTCGTGATGGCTCTCTAGCCCCCTTGCTGGACATTAGGGAGCTACAAATTTTCTGAAGGCGAAATTGGGATGCTCCCGTTTTGTCTAGTTCATAACCGCCAAAAATTTTGAGTTGGCACTACTTACCGACTAACTACGTCAATTATCTCACTCAGGAGTCTGCATCAGTTTTGCTACTGCAGTAATTTAGGATCTTTTTCTAAGTAGCATGTGATAAATAAACCAAATTTATCTAACATAATTACTTAGGAAATGACACCTGCTCAGTTCGCTCACAAAAGTATGTAAGTTAACAGTTTGTTAGTTAAGTACCTATGTTATTCTCTTTCATGCGTCAAGGTTGGCGGTCTATTAAGCGTCTGTTACCACTCCTGTTTACGATATCATTTGCTACAGTGTTGCTCCTGGAAAACTTCACTCCTGCAACAGCTCAAGTACCCCAACCACCCCGTCAAGAAATTCGTGGGGTTTGGCTGACAAATAATGACTTTGACATCCTCAGAAATCGCGCTAAAGTACAAGACACCATTGCTCAATTGCGGCGATTGAATTTTAACACAGTTTATCCCGTAGTTTGGAATGATGGCTATTCATTGTATCCCAGTGCGGTAGCCCAAAAAATGGGTATCCCTTTTTTCTTCAAAGGTACAGAGGGACAAGATGTGCTTGCAGATATGATTAGTCAAGGTCGCCGTCAAGGGTTACTTGTGATACCTTGGTTTGAGTTTGGGTTTATGGCTCCCCTGACTTCAGAATTAGCATCAAGCCATCCCAATTGGTTGACACAAAAGCTGGATGGAACGCAAACTTCAATTAGTTCTGCTGGTGAGGTGGCTTGGCTGAATCCTTTTCACCCAGAAGTGCAACAGTTTATTACTGATCTGGTGATGGAAATCATCACCAAATATGACGCTGATGGGATTCAATTTGACGACCATACAAGTTTACCTGTTGATTTTGGCTACGACAAATACACTATTAACCTGTATACTCAAGAAACAGGCAACCCCCCACCCCCTAATCCTCAAGCCCAAGCATGGATGCAATGGCGAGCAGATAAAATCACGGCGTTTATGGTGCAGCTAAACCAAGCTGTAAAAACGAAAAAACCCAATGCAATTTTCGCTGTGTCTCCTAATTACTATGACTTTGCTTACAAATTTCAACTGCAAGACTGGATCAATTGGGTACGTTTAGGGATTGTAGATGAACTTGTGGTACAAGTTTACCGAAATGATTTACCAAGTTTTGTCAGTACAATTACTACACCGGAAATCAGAGAAGCCCAACAATTAATACCTACTGCCATAGGCATTATGACAGGGTTAAGAAATCGCCCAGTTTCCATACAACAAATTCAGTCTCAAGTACGGACGGCTCAAGAACGCGGGTTAGGTGAGGTCTTTTTCTATTATGAAAGTCTTTGGGACTCTGCACAAGAACCAGTGGCGCAGCGACAGGCAGGATTTCAAGAAGTTTTTGCTAATCCGGCTGTGCGTGATACTACCCAAATCACACGGCGAACACCGAGCTTTGATACTATATCAGTTCCCTTGTATGCAAGAGGTTCAGCAAGTCTTGGCGATCGCGCATATTTTGTCGAGGTGACAGTGGCTGGTGGTCAGCCTAGACGTATTGTAATGGATACAGGTTCTGCGGGGCTAAGAGTTCCTCAAGAGTTTTTCGGCAATACTCCCATCAACTCAACCGGTCAAGTTGTCAAGGAAGTATTAAGTGATGGCACTATCTTAACAGGAGAGATAGTTTACACTAATATCCGCATTGGATTGATTCCCTCAGCAGAACCTGTTCCCGTCCAAGTTGTTACCAGTCGCCAATGTTTACCCGAAAAACCTAATTGCTCGGCAAAAAGTGGGAAGCCATTTGCTGGTATCATTGGTGTTAACTATTCGGAAAAGACACTTCCCTATAACCCATTGCGAAAATTACCGGGAAATCTCAACAACGGATTTATTGTGAACAACGGTAGGCTAATTCTCGGCTTGACAGCAAAAAATCGACAAGGATTCAAGCTGGCTTCCCTCAGTCCACAACCTGCAATTAATGGTATACCTGGCAATATATGGGACTCTCAACTTAACGGAGTTTGTTTAACTATATCTGGAAGTGCCATCAAAAATACTTGTAACAGCAGAATGCTAGCGGATACTGGAAGCAGCAATAGTTTTATTAACTTTAAGTCTGCTTCTCTCATGGGTAAACTTAAACCAGGAAGATTACGCCCAGAAAATACTGTCAAGATAGGAATTCCTAAGGTATTTGACTACAGTCTTGTACCAGGAAACCGCAATGGGTTTAACTTGTGGAACATCAATGTTTCGCCACAAGCAGAGCAGCCTGTAGTCGTGAATAGTGCGATCGCATTTTTCGACAAATATAATGTACTTTTTGACCCAGTGAATGGGCAACAGGGTTTTTTCCCTCGTAGCTAATACTAACAGGGCATGGGGGAGCCACTGCGTTCCTGTCGCCTTGCGTCGGAATTTTGTGGCGTCATGGGGCATGGCAAAGATTCACCAATGCCCTATGCCCAAAGTCGGCGAGGCTCTAGTCCGCCGACTTGCAATAAATACTACGATAACCCTATCAAGATAGTGTATAATGCTTGTGACTGCGATCGCTTTATCAATAATCTTGCCCAACAGAGCAAGATAATCAACGCAACCGACGAGTGCGAATTGGTACGCCCCAAACCATCGCCGATGACATGGAGCAATGACTGATTGAGGAAGGATCTGACGGAAAACCCTGCGCGAAAATCTTGGACTTACCCGCCCTGCTAACCGCTTCTTTGAGACGACAACTGCATCTTTTCGCTAGATACTGCCATTCCCAAAATATCAGAGAGAAAAACCATGACTCAAATTGAAGAAAAAGCTCTAGATTCCACCTTCTTGTTCTCGGCTCCTGTCAATGCCAAATCTGCTGAACTGCAAGCCCTGTTCGATTTTATTGCTTTGGGAGCAAATGAGCGCGATCGCGATCGCATTCTGCCTTATGATGTCATCAACCTGATTCGGCGTTCTCGGTTGGGTGCATTGCGAATCCCTGTGGCTGAAGGTGGCGCTGGTGTTTCAGCGCGAGAACTGTTCGAGGTTGTGATTCGCCTAGGAGATGCTGATCCGAACGTCGCTCACATTGTCCGAAATCATTTCTCTGTCACAGAGCGAATTTTGCGTTCAAAGCGCAGTGAACGAAATCGCCAATGGCTCAAGGCAGTTGTCGATGGCGCAATCATTGGACTCGCCTCGACGGAACTGGAGTCCAAGCGATTTGGCGGCGGTGCAGTGGTGAATACGAAATTGACAGCAGATAACGGCGGCTATCGTCTCAATGGCAAGAAATATTACAGCACTGGTAGTATTTATGCAGACTTGATCTTCGTGCGTGTGTTAGCACCCGATGACACTACAGCCTTTGTACTCATTCCTACCAACCGCGAGGGGATTGACCTAGTAGACGACTGGGACGGCTTCGGGCAAAGGCTGACAGGTACGGGCACGACGACGTTCACAAATGTTCGGGTAGAGGAACATGAAGTAATTTTTGACACTGATTCAGACAGAGACAACCTACCCTACAACATTGTCCCACAATTATTCCTCACAGCAATCAACGCTGGCATTATTCGCAGTGTTCTCAGAGACGCCACAGCCCTTGTCCGTAACAGACCCCGGACTTTCTACCATGCGGTCGCCGAGCAAGCAGCAGATGACCCCATCTTGCAGCAGACCGTAGGACAGATTGCGGCTAATGCCTTTGCTGCCGAAACAATTGTCTTGGCAGCAGCTGATGAACTTGATCGCCTTTCTATTGCCCAAGCCCAGGGAGAGGAATCTGAGACAGCAGCAGCGCTGGCGGCTTCATTGAGTGCAGCCAAAGCCAAATTGATTGTCGATGACTTGGCTCTACGTTCAGCCACCTTACTGTTTGAAGTTGGTGGGGCTTCTACAACGAAGAAAAGCGCCAACTTTGATCGTCATTGGCGAAACGCACGCACCTTGTCCTCACATAACCCAAATCACTTTAAAGCTCGTGCGATCGGCGATTATGAAATCAACGGTACACCATTGCCCCAACGAGGATTTTTCTAACCGGAAAATGCCTACCATATCCGGGTTTCGGTGGCCATTGCCCACCCTACAGATCCGGAGATTTTTTCAGGAATCAAACCTGATTCCTATATCAATTCACCCCATGCCCCATGCCCCCTTTACTAATAACTAATGACGACTCTATTTAAATACTGATAACGGTTCTCTGCTGACGGTTAACTCCCGGACTCGCGGGATGATTTCCTGGGCAAAACGCCTCATTTCTGTGGGAAATGGCTGAAATTGCAGCATGAAAGTACCGATTCCTGCTCTGGTAAATTCGGCAATTCGAGTCGCTACGGTGTCATAACTGCCAACTAAACCAGCGGCTGTACCGCCGTTACTCCCCACACCTGGATATTTCGCCATATTTTTGAACATGACGACTTCTGAATCAACGCCTTTCAGCAGTTCGGAGCGATCGTCTTGAGCTACTAGTGCTTGCAATCGTTGAAATTCTTCCTGCGCTTCTTCGTTTGTCGATCGCGCAATCACAAAGGCTGACATAGCAAAGCCTAACGGTTTGGGGCGAGAATGCCCCTGTTGGGAAACCTGGGCAATTGTCTGTTGTATTATTTCTAAAGGACGACCATTGAGGAAAAATACATCAGCTTCTTGTGCGGCTAACGCCTGGGCTGGTTCTGACTCACCCCCTAAATACACGCGGGGATGGGGTTTTGCTACGGGAGGTGGATTGAATCTCAAATCAGAAATTTGAAAATAATCTCCTTTAAAGTTAACCTTCTCTCCACTCCATAGGGCTTTGACTACTTTGATCCACTCTTGGGAATAGCGGTAGCGTTCATCGTGGGGGAGAAAGGATATCCCCGCTTTCTCCATTTCTGGCTTAAACCAAGCACTCACTAAGTTGATTGCAAAACGTCCGCCACTGATAGCATCAATTCCTAGTGCCATCTTCGCTAAAACCGCTGGATGGAAAAGTAAGGGCTTAACAGCGGCAATAATTTCCATAGAATTGGTGGCTTCGGCTAGCGCCGCTGCTGTTGTCCAAGTTTCGAGCTGATCTAATTCTTGGTTTCTCGGATTAATAATGTGTTCTGCAATCAGAGTGGTAGTAAACCCAGACTGTTCAGCCAGTTGGATCAAATCTTTCGCCCGTGAGTAGCTGGCATCACGAGGTTCAAGAGGGTGGTTCATCGCGCCACAATTGCCGTAAACTGGAATCCAGATCCCGTAGCGTGGCTCAGACATAGCTTTTAACAACTCTTATACTAGACGCTAAAAATTGACACAAGAAAACTAAGTTTTGAGTCTATTAACTAACCTGTGTATTTACTCCTAAAACTCCTGTAAATCAATCGAGATATCGTAGTATGTATTTATGAGATTTACACAGATTTGGTGAAAAAACAAGGGGCAATTCAGTTTAATTGAATAATTACAAAGCTTCTAGAATAGTAAATTTTCCCAAAAAACAAAAGAGAGGATAGATTTTATACCTATCCCCCAATGCGGAAATTATTTGCTGTAACTTCATTAATCAAACAGCAAAATTAACTTTGATAGGGGCGCGGGAGTTGGCGCAGTTTATGAGCAGTATCCAATTCACTATTGTTTTTTCTGCCATATCCCCAACCCAAGATGCGACGATATTCACCCATAATGCCAGTTTCAATTAAATCATCCTCATTAACTGCAACATTGGTATGAGATTGGGGCGCAACATAGAGCGCATCTACAGGGCAATATGCCTCACACATAAAACAAGTTTGACAGTCTTCCTGACGAGCGATCGCAGGCGGTTGATTGGGAACTGCATCAAAGACATTGGTTGGGCATACTTGGACGCAAACATTACAATTGATACAGAGTTTATTGCTGACAAGCTCAATCATGATCCGGCTCCTACTACGGCTAAAATTTTTATGTTTTACAATACGGCGGCTGTGGTTTGAGTAGTTAATACTGATGGTGTAGCTATCTCATCCGTAATCCAATCACGCCTTACCCAAAGCTTTTCTAAACCGCCTGTGGCTTGGTAATAACGCTGATTGGGATCGGTTTCGGGATAGTCCACGCGAATATGTTCGCTGCGGGTTTCCGTGCGATGTAAAGCACTAAAATATCCCCATCGCGCTACAGCCGTCAGAGCAGCGGCTCGTCGAGAAAATTCCACGTCACGGACTGTATCTTGTTTCGGGTTCCCTTGTACCTGTTGCCAAAGGGTTTCTAATTTGGCGAGAGAATCTAAAAGTCCCTGCTCAGAACGCACATAATTCTTCTCTAAGGGGAACATCTCGTCTTGGACACCGCGCACAATTGCGTCGCTATCGAATGTTTCCGCAGCGGCTGACTGGGAAAGTAATCCCGCCTCACCAGCAGGATGTACAATCCGTTCATGGGCATGAGCGCCCAGACTATTGGCAAAGGCGGCGGCACCAGCTCCAGCCCATTGTCCTGTAGAGATAGCCCAGGCGGCATTGGGACCACCACCACCAGAAGCTAAACCGGCTAAAAACTCCCGTGATGCGGCATCACCGGCGGCGTAGAGTCCAGGTACTTTTGTACCGCAATTATCATTGACAATCCGAATGCCACCTGTACCACGGACTGTACCTTCTAAAATCAGAGTGACAGGTACTCGTTCTGCATAGGGGTCAATGCCAGCTTTTTTATACGGTAAAAAAGAGATGAAATGAGACTTTTCAATCACTGCTTTTACCTCCGGTGTAGCTCGATCCAAACGAGCATAAACAGGTCCTTTCATCAAGGCATTGGGAAGAAATGCAGGATCACGACGACCATCTATATAACCACCAAGGTCATTTCCCTCTTCATCAGTGTAACTAGCCCAGCCAAAAGGAACACCCCGCGTCACTGTGGCATTAAAAGCGGTGGAGATGGCATAGTGATTAGAAGCTTCCATACTAGAGAGTTCGCCGCCAGCTTCCACAGCCATCAGCAGTCCATCACCTGTATTGGTATTGCAACCTAAGGCTTTACTCAAGAATGCACAACCGCCATTAGCCAAGACTACTGCACTAGCGCGAACGGTATAGGTTCGATGATGTTGCCGCTGCACACCTCTAGCTCCAGCCACTGAGCCGTCCTCAGCTAATAACAGTTCTAGAGCCGGACTTTGGTCGAGAATTTGCACACCCACACGCAAGAGGTTTTTACGCAGTACCCGCATATATTCCGGCCCATAATAACTCTGGCGCACAGATTCCCCATTTTCTTTGGGGAAACGATAGCCCCAATTTTCGACTAGGGGTAAACTCAGCCAAGTTTTTTCAATTACACGCTCAATCCAGCGTAAGTTAGCGAGGTTTTTACCGATGCGATAACGCTCCGATACAACTTTGTCCCAATTCTCTGGAGAAGGCGCCATAATGCCATTCCCACTGGCTGCTGCTGCACCACTTGTACCCAAAAAACCTTTATCAACAATGATGACTTTCACACCTTCGGCTGCGGCTGCCCAGGCTGCCCAGGCGGCGGCTGGGCCACCACCAATTACCAGTACGTCAGCAGTTAATTGTAGTTCATTTTCGCTATAAACTGTAAGCAATTTCTTTTCCTCCTTGTTGACAGTAAAGGTTTGTAGTAGCGCTTCAGCGCCATGAAGCTTAGGGAGCGCTAAAGCGCAACTACGAACATCAATAGCTTTTATGTTTAATTAGGTTGACTTACTCAAAGCGGCTTCTTGGGGTAAAAATCCACCAGCCTGCATTTTCCATAACCTATAGTAAGCACCACTTTTTGCTAGTAATTCTTCATGGGTGCCATCTTCGACTATGCGACCTTGATCAAATACTAAAATACGGTCTAGGTGGGAGATAGTAGATAATCTATGGGCTACAACGATGACCGTTTTCCCATCCATTGCTAAATCGAGGGTATCTTGAATTGCTTTTTCGGTGATGGAATCGAGGCTAGAAGTGGCTTCATCCAAGATGAGAATTGGTGCATCTTTGAGGATGACTCTGGCGATCGCAATCCGCTGTCTTTGTCCTCCAGAAAGTTTCACACCACGTTCACCCACCAGAGAATTGTAACCCTCTTGGATTTGGGCGATAAAATCGTCAGCATAGGCTTTTCGTGCTGCTTCCTTTACTTCGTCATCGGCTGCATCCAATCGCCCATAACGAATATTTTCTATTAATGTGCGATGGAACAAAGATGGATCTTGGGGGATCAAGCTGATTTGGGCGTGTAGAGCATCCTGAGTCATATCGCGAATATCAACCCCATCAATGAGAATCTGCCCGGATTGTGGCTCGAATAGACGCAAGATCAGATTCACAAATGTGGATTTTCCAGAGCCAGAAAATCCAACTAGTCCGACACGCTCACCAGGTTGGATAGTGATTGAGAGGTTGTCAAATACTTGCTTATCGCCATAGTAGCTGAAATCGACATGGCGAAACTCTATCCTTCCTTGGGTGATGGAATGGGCAATCGCTTTTTCTCGATCAATAATTTCATGGGGTTGAATTATCACAGATACACCATTACTAATATTGCCGATATGTTCAAACAATTCTAAAAAGCGTCGGCTTAAATTACGCGCTTGACTAATAATCAACAGCGATAAACTTGTAGCTACTACAAAGTCAGCCGCACCAATTTTCCCCTGACTCCAAAGGGAAATTGAGTAATACAAAGTGCCTATTTTTAGGACTGCTTCTGATAAGCACTGAAACCATCGGACTCGCTCAGAATACCAATTAGATTTTCTTACCTCTTTGAGTTCTCGCCGTAATTGGTCATTCAAATATCGTCTTTCAAAGCCTAGACGTGCGAACAGTCGGCTATTTGTAATATTTGTGACTGAATCTACAATCTTGCCAGTAGTTTCACTTCGAGCCGCCGCTGCATTGATTGCATGGGGTCGGCAGCGAGTCGCTAGCCAAAAGGAGATACTGACAAATAATATCGCCCAGGTTCCAACCAAAGCAGCAAGCTGAGAACTGGCGCGAGAGAGTAAAATAGTAGACACAGTAAAGATAATGCCAACAGACATAAATTCTGTAATCAGCATTTGCATTGTCTGGGTGACACCGAGAGCAGTTTCACCGATGCGATGGGCTAAAGCTCCAGCAAAACTACTACTAAAATAGCGGTGAGAATGATGCTGTAAATAAGCATACAAGCTTCTCACAATATGTTGGCGATGAATTGGATGTAATATTGTCAGCAAGAGTCCAGAGGCACGACCGAAGACTACTTCACCCACACTCAAGGCGGCAAACATTGTTAAGGGTTGGCTGATGGTGGCGAGCATTGGCTGGGTGTTGCCAGCCGAGCGAGTGACGGTGCGTATAATCTCACCAATTGTATAAGGTAACATGATCCCACTGGTGGCATGAAGTGTCTCTAAAATGACTATTGCCACATACCACCAGCGAAATTGATTGACAAAATAGCAAATGAACTTAAATGGAGTCCCTGGGAGGTTGGGTGCATCACCAGCACGTTTAAACGGTTTTGATGGTCTCAACTTTTTGGTCATCAAACTTAATCTTGTAGAATGACTTGCTGTGACATCAGCCACTGTGATAATTTCGCATCACCCAGGTAGGGCGCACTGCGAGAACCCTTCTCAAGCTGTGAGTGATTGATGCTTCGCCTGAGTAAAGAATTTTTATTGAGCGAGCGTAAAACCCGATCCTTATTTATACAAAGAATGTGTACGGTAAATCACCCACATTTAAGATGATACACTAATTGTTAGATTATCAAACATTAAGTCTGACAAATTATTTTATTTTTGAACAAAGTGCAGCAGTCCCTACCCTCAGCGGGCTGTGACTCCCTTGCAAGGGTTATACTCAGCGAATAAATTCGCGCAACACATCAGACTTAGGCATCAAGTAAAAATCAGGCAAGATGCCCGCACTACACATATTAAATTGTTCAACTTATTTTTACACGACTCCTTAGTACAGGATTGCACAACTTCGTGAAGAATTCTCCGCGTTACTCTGCGCTCCTCTGCGTTTAAATTTTCACCCTGAATTCACCACGAATTTACGAAACGCTTTACTTAGTTCTTGATGTCTGCAGGATTTTCCAGAAATTCCCCCTCTCCGTTTCTCCATCACTCCACTTCCTCACAGCGAATTAACAGCGTTTCCATCCCCTCTGCTAAAGAAATTAATTCTGTCCACGAAGAACCACTAACTAAATTTTGAGCATGAGCTAATCGATTTCGCAACTGTTCAGCAGACTTGAGGAAGCGTTCACCAAACCGCTTAGACTTAAGTCCAAGTTGTTCCAGCAATTCTGGTTGATTTAAAACTAACTCGCGCTTATCGCAAAATTGCAAATAGTCTAACAAATCTGTGGCTTCGTTTCTTTCCTGGCTTTCTCGCCATAGCCGTTGAGCCACATCTAAACGCTCAGGCTTGAGGACTTTTTGCCAAGAATCTTGGGGATAATAAAGGCGCACCAGTCGCAGTAAATTCATTTCTAGCAGCGTCACCAAGCCAAACAGCAGCATCCGCGCAGGTGCTTTTTGCAAGTCACCACAGGTAATAATCCCAGTTACCTGATTACAGTCTAAGACAAATAATCGCGGCGTTTGTTGTAAAATCGGCAATAATTTCATCAGTGGGGTGGAAATGGCGATGAGTTCTTTGGGATGAAACACCCGCTGATAGTCGCTGCACTTGCCTTCTTTAGCTGTAATTAAACTAGCGCGTTCTATATAGCCGCTGATAGTATCTCCCGACTCAACACCCACAACATCAAAATCCTGTGCTTGCATCCAATGTAGCACCTCTACCACCTCTGCTTCCGCCGACACAGCTTTGAGAGGTTCAGCTACATATTCAATCGTGATATTATTCTCAAATAAACTCCGCAAATCTTGAGAACGGGATTTTAGGTGTTTCATCTACCCTTAGCTATGAGACATCAGCAGGATTAGTATTTCATGTTAGGCTGCTTTATATCAGTGCAAACTATGTACTTTTGTAGATGACACCTTGAGAAAAATTTGTAGTGAGGACTTCAGTCCTCAAGGTAAGGACTAAAGTCCTTACTACTAATATATTTGACACTCCCCCGACTCACTAAGTATCGCTTGTCTGACGACACGCTACGCGAACGCTCACTTAGTCGTAAAGTCGGGGGATTCTTCTTTCATCCTGGCTACTTGCTGTACTAGGTTTGCACCAAGTAGCGTAGAGGTTGCCAGTCCAGAAGCGTTACTTTGCTTGTGCCCCAAGCTAGCTTTTGCAAGATTTAAAATATTTTTTGCAGCGTTAACATCTCTCTGCAAACTACAACCACAATTGCAAATGTGGCTACGAGTTGAAAGAGATTTTTTAACAATTGTTCCACAATCAGAGCATTTTTGAGATGTCATTCTCGGATTGACAGCAACAACGGTACTGTTAAATTTAGCCGCAAAATATTCTAACCAACGACGGAACAATGACCAAGATGCATCATTAATGCTTTTGGCTAGACAGTGATTTTTTACCATACCTTTAACGTTTAAATCTTCATAGGCTACTAAGGCGTTAGCCTTGCACACGCAGCGTCCTAGTCTCTTAGAATGCTCATTACGTTGCCTACTTACTTTTAAATGTTTTCTAGCATATCTCTGTCTGGCTTTCCGTCGTTGGTTTTTACCTTTCTCCTTTTTGTATATTTGGCGTTGAGCGTGTTTAATTGCTTTCTCAGATTTTTTCAAAAATCTAGGATTTTCCTCATGATTACCGTTTGAATCTGAGTAAAAATATTCTAAACCAACATCTAACCCGATTTCATCATCAGCAATTCTAGATTCTGCTTTAACCTCTACATCAATGCAAAATTGACAATAGAAACCATCGGCTTTTTTGATAAGTCTAACACGCTTTATTAACTTGATTGGGTAGGTTTGAATATCCCATTTACCAAGTAATTTAACTTCACCAATACCTTTTTTATCAGTAAATGTGATGCGTCTTTTAACTTGGTTTAATGACCATCCAGAGGTTTTATACTCAACCGAACGGTTATCTTTTTGAAACCTGGGATACCCTTTTTTACCAGATACTTTCTTCTTACAGTTCTGATAAAACCTATCAATGGATAGCCATGCTCTTTCAGTAGCAGATTGACAAGCCATTGAATTTAACTCCTCAACAAATTTAAACTCTTTGCGTAATGCTGTTGAGTAATTGTTAAGAGCTATTTTGTTAACCTTAGCTTCTTTTGGTGCATCCATCCAATAGCGTATAGCTTTATTTCTGATGAATTGTGTTGTGCGAATGGCTTCGTTAATTGCATCATATTGACGCTTTTTAGCTTTAACTTTGTACTCTAAAACCAGCATTACTTAATCACCTCCTTTGTTGTTTGCTTGACTATAACTACAATAACAGACTACAATGTAAATGTCAACTACTCCGAGCAAACAACATGACTAATTCACTGGAACCTAGACACAACAATCATTCTGTAGGTAACGCTGTAGTTCATCTGGTATGGATTCCCAAACGTAGACGTAAAGTGTTAGTGGGTGAAGTAGCTAAACGTGTGAGACAGATATTTTATGATTTAGCAAAAGAAAAAGATTGGGATATTCTAGCACTAGAAATAGCACCAGACCACATACATCTGTTTGTAGAATATCAGCCAATTTACGCGATTAATCAAATAGTGAAATTCTTTAAGGGTAGGTCATCTTATCTGCTTAGAAGCGAGTTTTCCGATTTAAAAAAGATGCCTAGTATGTGGACAAATAGTTATTTTTATTCGACTGCTGGAAATGTTAGCGCCGCAGTAATCAAGAAATATATTGAAGACCCTCACCACAAATAGCAAATATCACGGTGAATAAATTCACCGTTGGCACTACATCCCTGGTCTGAAGACACAGGGTTTTGTGCCTATCGGTTTAGTTGTATAAACAGACTTCAAGCGCCCAGACGTATGAAGTCTGGGCGCTTGAATATTAGGTTGCAGATCAACTTCTGCGAGTTTAGAGAATTAAGCAGGCATCATTTGCATAGACTTGCAAGATTCTGCACATTTACGGCAGGCGGCTGCACATGCCATCATTTTAGCGTCATCGCCCATCATTTCACAAGCCATTGCACAGCGATCGCACATTTCTGCACAGAGCATACAAGTACGCCCCATGAACTCAGAACCGCCCATCATCATGTTCATGCACATCATAGACATTTCTGAGCAGTCACGCATCATGCTCATCATACCCATATCCATGTACTCACTGCCTTTAGACATACAGTAAGTCATGGTTTCCATGCACATTTTGTGGCATTCCATGCAAGCGTCCATGCAGGTTTGCATTTCGGTTGTCATGGATTCTGTCATCATCATCATCATAGGAAATACTCCTGATTTGTTGATGTTTTGGTTGTGTCCTTTAGGAGGACTACCTATTACACTAGTCCTATTTTTTTAAAGAGTCAATAGGGTTTTTTGGGGAGAATTTATAAGCCGACTATCTCGATATAATTACCGGGATTTTTTTAATTAATTCCACATAACTTAGTGCTATTTTTATGAGAATTGTTATAAACAAAGGGCTGGAATCTCCCCTAGGGAAGTGGACATTTGTTGCTGCTCCTCAGATTGTCCATTGGGGATCATAATTTCGGTTTATCTCTGATGAAAAAATATTGTTAAGATTTATTGACAAATCCGAGGAAACTAACGAGGTGTCATGGTTGTAGAGTTGTTTGTAGTGGGAATGGGGAGACAAATGACAACAGCCCTTGATTTATGTACTGAATTTATTGATACTGTTGTATTGAAGGTCTTGAACCGGAATAATCATGAAATCTCTGCACCGTCCTGATTTATATAGTTGGTCTACTTTCAATCCGGCAAGAAATATTGATTTCAACGGCATTGCTTGGGTTCGTCCAGATGGTAATATCCTGATTGATCCAGTAGCTTTATCAAATCATGACTGGAATCACTTAAAATCCCTCGGTGGTGTGGTGTGGATTATCTTGACTAACTCGGATCATGCTAGAGCAACTTTGGACATTGCCCAACAAACAGGTGCTAAAATTGCCGGGCCTTTAGCAGAAAAGGATACATTCCCCATAGCTTGCGATTGCTGGCTGTCTGATGGTGAAGAATTAGTCCCAGGATTAAAGACTATTGAATTACAAGGCTCGAAAACTCCCGGTGAACTCGCGCTGCTGCTGGAAGACACAACCCTGATTACTGGGGATTTAGTCCGGGCATATACAGCAGGTAGCTTGACTATTTTACCGGATGAAAAGCTGCTGAATCGAGAAGATGCGGTGGCTTCGGTGCGGCGGTTGGCGCAATTGAGTCAAGTAGAAGTCGTGCTAGTGGGCGATGGTTGGTCAGTTTTTCGGGATGGGCGCGAAAGGTTGAAGGAACTGGTAGCGACGTTGTAATAGCCTAACAGTGAGGCTCAAAGTCTCCAAATTTTTCACCCAGTGGTTCGCCACACTAATTTTGGTAGTTTTGTAGTCCGTTGGCGCAGCCTCCCGCACTTAAGGACAAACATCTTGCTGGCGCGGGCAAGATGCCCGCACTACAAATATTAAATTGTTCAACTTATGTTTACACGACTCCTGAGCGCATCGCCTCGCCTCTTTTCCCCTATCCCTAGCGCAACTGTCAAACCCTTAACTTGGTGACAGCGATATTACCAGAAAAACAGACATCCACATCACTACCAGGAGTGCGATCGCGGTTGCCATATTCCCCTACATAATAAAGATCATCCCCGTCAATCCGGTAGTTGACGGGCAAAGGTTTGGTACAAGGTTGACAAAACACGACTTTGGGATCTGGTTCTCCCGGTAGCAGATGGGGTAAATTCACATTCCAGAAGCTTCCAGCTTCTAAAGGACGTGGGAGTAAATCTGCTAAAACTTCAGATGTTAATCTCGCCGCCATATCCCAATCAAAATTCTGCTTGGCTTTGCGATAATGAGAAATGGCAATTCCAGGTATACCATGCATTGCCGCTTCCCGCACAGCTGCCACAGTCCCAGAAATATAAGCATCGACGCCGAGATTCCCCCCAGCATTGATACCTGATAACACAACTTTGATATTTTGACTAATTTGTGATACAGCTATTCTCACACAATCGGCGGGAGTCCCTGCGATCGCAAACTCCGTATCAGAACGCCGCTGCAGATTGATGGAGCGAGTGGTGGTGACTTGATGTCCACAGCCAGATTGATGATCTCTAGGCGCTGCAATAATCACATTTTTCCCATTTACAGCTTTGAATAGGGCTTGGATACCGGGAGCGTCGATGCCGTCATCATTGGTAATAATGAATGTCATAATTGGACTAATAGTAATATCACTGGTGGAAGTCGGGCATAGGGCATAGAAAAAACATTGTGATGTTTAATTATGTCCGCTTACTTAATTATTTACAATCATACAGACTATGATATCTTATACCAATTGACAAAAACCTTGCTACATTGTTAGAGACGCAAGGACTGGCCTTCCTACTAGAATATGTGATGTGAACTTGAAACCCTATCTTGACCTTTGACCTTAATTAAAATCATGAAACCTCTAGGCATTCATCACGTAGCCATCATTTGTTCTGACTACGAACGCTCAAAAAAATTTTATGTAGAAGTTTTAGGCTTGCCAATTATTGCCGAAACTTTTCGCGCTCATAGAGATTCCTATAAATTAGATTTACGAGTGGGAGAAAATAGCCAAATTGAACTATTTTCTTTCCCCAATCCTCCCCAACGCAGCAGTAGTCCAGAAGCTTGCGGGTTAAGACATCTAGCTTTTGCAGTCGATGATATTGAGCAAACTGTTATTTATTTACAATCCCACGGTGTCGAGACAGAAAATATTAGAATTGATGAAATTACAGGCAAAAAATTTACCTTCTTTAAAGATCCAGATAATTTGCCATTAGAGATTTATCAACATTAACCTCTGCGAACCTCTGCGCTTTCCTCTGAGTTCCTCTGCGTTTTGCAAACCTACCCCATAAAAAATCGGTGCAGTTTGACTGCACCGATTGCACAATTGAATTGTAATTGCACCTGACATTTACCTCACGCCAATGCTGAAGCTTGGGGTTTAGCAAAAATCATCCGTCCGGCGGTAGTTTGTAGCGCACTGGTGACGACTACCCGCAGTTCACCACCCACATAACTACTACCTTCCTCCACAACTACCATTGTGCCGTCGTCTAGGTAGCCAATTCCTTGACTGGGTTCTTTACCTTCTTTGAGAATCTTCAAATCAAGGTTGTCACCAGGTAAATAGGAGGGACGAACAGCGTTCACCAAGTCATTAACATTCAAAACAGGGACTTTCTGCACACTGGCAACTTTAGACAAATTGTAGTCATTTGTCAGCAATGTGCCGCTGATTTCTTGGGCGAAACGGACTAATTTGGCATCGACAGTGGCAATATCGTCATAGTCTGCTGGATTAATCAGGATGCGATCGGGGTAAGCTTCTTTAATGCGGTTGAGAATTTCTAGTCCCCGTCTTCCCCTGACTCGCTTTTGGTCTTTACTCGCATCGGCTACTTGTTGCAGTTCTTGCAAGACAAATTGTGGCACAAGAATTTGTCCTTCTAAAAACCCGGTTTCTAGTAGTGCTTCAATGCGACCATCGATAATGCAACTGGTGTCTAAAACTTTGGTATTGGCTGGTTTTAAAGTGCCCTCTGCTACCATTGTTTCTACGGTGTTGGGATTAATGAACCGTAATAAGCCTCTACCGTGGGTATCTGCCAAATTCATCCCAGTTACCGACAGCATAATACTACCGACAACAGCCACCAATGGTTTAATAAAGCTAAAATCCGCTGGAATTGGTAGCAAAAATAACGGGGCTAGCATCAAATTGGCTACTAATAATCCAATCACTAAACCAATGGCACGAGTTAAGATCATTTCTAGTGGCATTTCTCGGACTTGTGCCTCTAGGCGACGATATGTCGTTTGGAAACTCAGCCCGACTGCACCGCCAATAATGGCAGCAAACACAGCCACAACTAAACGTAAGGCTTCTAAGTTGGTCACTCGGTCGAGGGTGCCACTGGGTAGCAATTCAATGCTGTAGAACCCTATCCCCGACGCTGCCAGGATAAATGAAATAATGATAATGGCGTCAAGCATGGTTGTGTTGTTTTCCTGCGAGGGTGTTAACCGATACAATTAAGTATTGTTTATTTCTTCGGTGATATAGACTGAGAAATATTTACTTACACTAGAGTTTATGTTGGAGAATGTCTGCAAATATTATAACTAAATAGTTTTATCTTCATATTTTTCATTGTTTTGTTGTAAAACGATAAAAACTTGTAAAGAAACTACTAAATTTCCTTTTTTGTAATTCTCAGTCGGGTTAATTTAATTCTTTCTCATAATGGATCAAAAAATTAATGTTTCTGGTATTCCCAGTTCTGCTTATGTACATATTCCCTTTTGCAGGCGACGGTGCTTTTATTGTGATTTCCCTGTGTCTGTTGTGGGCGATCGCCTACGTGGTGAAACTTCTGGTACTATCTCTCAATATGTTGAGGTGATCTGCCAAGAGATAGCCATGACACCAGCCTTTAGTCAACCCCTCAAGACGATTTTCTTTGGTGGTGGGACTCCTTCGCTGTTGTCAACAGGCCAGTTACAACAGATACTAGCAGCCCTGGAGGAGCGTTTTGGCATCTCCCCAGGGGCAGAAATTTCTATGGAAATCGACCCAGGGACGTTCGATTTAGCACATATAGCAGGCTATCGCAGCTTAGGGGTGAATCGGGTAAGCTTTGGTGTTCAGGCGTTTCAAGAAGAATTATTAAAAGTTGCTGGGCGATCGCACTCACTTGCAGATATTTTTGCAGCTGTGGAATTAATCCGCAAAGTAGAGGTTCCCGAATTTAGTTTAGATTTGATATCCGGTTTACCCCATCAGTCTTTGGATCATTGGCAGAATTCTTTAGAAACTGCAGTGGGATTAGCCCCCACTCACATTTCTATATATGATTTAACCATCGAGACAGGAACTGCTTTTGGTCGTTATTACCAACCAGGTTCTCATCCTTTACCCACAGATGAAACCACAGTCAAAATGTACCAAATGGCGCAGCAAATTTTGACTGGTGCTGGTTATGAACATTATGAAATTTCCAATTATGCTCAAAGCGGACATCAGTGTCAGCATAATCGCGTTTATTGGGAAAATCGCCCTTACTATGGCTTTGGGATGGGTGCGGCTAGCTATACCCAGGGTAAACGGTTTACTCGTCCGCGTAAAACCAAGGAATATTATCAGTGGGTGGCAGCTGGTTGTGTGATTGATTGTGAAATGACACCAATAAATGAGGTGTTGTTAGAAACCTTAATGTTGGGGTTGCGTTTGGCTGAGGGTGTGAGTTTAGCCACTTTGGCAACAGAGTTTGGGGAAGGGAAAGTAGAGGAGATTTTGGCATATTTGCGATCGCACTTTGATCAAAGCTGGGTGGAAGTTGTCGGGGGAAGGTTGCGGTTGTCTGATCCCCAGGGGTTTTTGTTTTCTAATGTGGTGTTGGCGGGGTTGTTTGCTAAGTTGGGGGAATGAGGCGCAAAGGGGAAAGATTTTAGGCTATTTAGGAACTGCCAAAGAAACCATCATCTCTAGGAAATAGAAATAAAAAAATCGATATAATGAAACAAATTAACCATAACCAAAATATGGTCAAGAAAATATTAAGTATGACACTCCAAGAACTAGAATCACAACTTCAAGCATTAAATCCAGTCGAGAAAGCGGAAGCAATACAAATATTAACTAAAACCTTAAGCAACGGTTCACAAGGAATTACCAAAACTCCAGGCGTATGTGGTGGTGATGCTTGTATTGCTCAGACTCGGATTCCAGTTTGGTCGTTGGTAAATGACCGTCGTCTGGGGATGAGTGATGCTCGGATTTTAGAGGGATTTCCCCATCTTACAGCAGCTGACTTAGTAAACGCTTGGGCTTATGCTGATGCAAACTCAGAAGAAATTGCATCAGCCATCCACGAAAATGAGGAAATAATGCAAGAATATTAGGTAGGAAATTTCTCAATTGGCACGTCTCTATACAGATGAAAACTTCCCATTACCTGTCGTGGAATTTTTACGCGCTTTTGGTCACGATGTATTAACAGCTAGGGATGCAGGGAATGCAAATTTGAGGATTCCTGATGAAAATGTCTTAGCTTTCGCTGCGAGTAATGAGCGAGCAGTTTTAACGCGCAATCGCCGTGATTTTATTCGATTGCATCGATTACAACCAGACCATGCTGGTGTGATTGTCTGCACAGAAGGGTCAGATTTTGAAAGTTTGGCGACACGCATTCATGAGACTATTTCTACTGTAGAAAGCTTAAAAGGAAAATTGATTCGCGTCAATCGTCCACCAACATGAGACTGCGTACAATATTTATCGAAGCGTCACGCACCCTACAAACTTCAGAGCGTAGGTTGGGTTGAGGAACGTAGCTTGCGAGCCGTAGGCTAACCCAACATTCTTCTTTTATGCTGATGCAAACTCAGCAGAAATTGAAGCAGCAATATGCGAAGAAAATGAAGCTATGAGACAAGAAATATAATCTCTACCAAAAAGCCATAAAAAACTTGATAAAATGATACAAATTAAACCTAACTAGAAGAGCGAAAATGTCTAAAGAATTAAACGAAGTTAAAGGATTGTCCGACAAACTCACACCTGATGAGCAATTGAGTCTCATTGCTTATTTAACCCAAAGACTACAACATTGCGAAATCAAACGCAAACCACGCCGCGACATTATGGAATTTGCCGGCATAGCGCCTAATCTCATGGGAGGAATGGATGCTCAGGAATATGTCAGACGTATACGCAGTGGAGAGTCTTTAGAAATAGAGGGTGAACAAGTGCAATCAAGCAAGCTAGAGTGAATATTACAGAAAGTTTAGATGGCATAACACACACGGTTGTTTCTAGACACTGCACCAGTTATTTACTTCGTTGAGCGACACCCAGAATATTTTCCACTTACCAGAATAGTGTTTGAGGTGCTTCGCAACACTTCCTTAATGGGTGTTACTTCACCCGTTACTTTAGCCGAGTGTTTAGTTCGTCCTTATAACTTAGGACAAACGCAATTACAGCAAGAGTTCATTGAGTTGATTACTGATAATGACAACATTGAATTTGTACCGATTGCTAACCAAATCCTAGCAATAGAAGCTGCTCAATTACGTGCTAAATACAACATACAATTACCTGATGCTTTTCAAATTGCTGTCGCATTAGCATCAAATTGCGAAGCTTTTTTAACTAATGATGCCATACTCCAGCGGGTTACAGAATTGCGCGTTTTGGTGTTAAATGATTTTCGCTCTGCCCAATAAGCTCATAAATGCCAATACCAATACAAACCGTGCATGACACTGCTAAATAATCAAGAATTCTCAAAGCAAATTTAGTCGGTGCGTTACACTCCGTTAACGCACCCTACAAACTACAAACTAAGCACTGCTAGGGCACAATCAACACTGGACAAGGTGAAAGATTAATCACGCGGGTAGTAACACTCTCTGTGGCACCTTCTTCCGTCAAGCCTAAGCCGCGACAGCCCATAATGATTAAATCTGCCTCAATTTCATCGGCGACATCGCAGATGGTAAAAGCAGGTTTGCCTTGCCGTTCTAGGATTTCTGCTATAATTCCTTGTTGAGAGAATAACTCTTGAGCATTTTGGAGTAGTTTAGCAACTACTTCTGGTGAAAGCATGGGATCGGCGGTAGATGCATCTGCGGTGGGTTCTTCGACCACTGACAGCAGCACTAAGCGACTACCATATTTTTGCACGATGTTGGTAACAACGTCAGCAGCTTCCCGCGCTTCCCGACTTTGATCGATGGGAAAAAGAATTGTCTTGAATATATCTTTCACCTTGACACCCCCGACTCCGGTAAAATCTGGATGGTTCTACTTTCAAAACAATAACAAAAAGGCAATCAGGAGAGTCTGGCTGTGTCCAAAAAAACTTTAGCAAATTTATCTGCTGCTGATGTATCTGGTAAACGCGCCTTGGTGCGGGTTGATTTTAATGTGCCTG
Organism: uncultured cyanobacterium; assembly: GCA_963772205.1. Lineage (GTDB taxonomy): Bacteria > Cyanobacteriota > Cyanobacteriia > Cyanobacteriales > Nostocaceae > Gloeotrichia. The sequence goes on along the minus strand of CAVYXS010000046.1, from coordinate 5,014 downwards.
TAGACGATAAAGGTAACATCACAGACGATACTCGGATTCGGGCTGCATTGCCAACTATCCAAGATTTAACAAAGAAGGGAGCTAAGGTCATTCTCGCCAGCCATTTTGGTCGTCCCAAGGGTGTGGATGACAAATTACGCCTGACTCCCGTTGCTAAACGCCTCTCTGAATTGCTGGTCAACCAGTCGTGAAGACTAATGACTCTATTGGTGATGAAGTGGTTGCTGCTGTGGGAGCGTTGCAAAATGGCCAAGTCCTGTTACTAGAAAATGTCCGCTTCCACAAAGAAGAAGAGGCAAACGACCCAGAATTTGCGAAAAAACTCGCAGCTAATGCTGATTTTTATGTGAATGACGCTTTTGGGACTGCACACCGCGCCCATGCTTCTACTGAAGGGGTAACTCACTACCTCAAACCTTCTGTAGCTGGATATTTGGTGGAAAAGGAATTGCAGTATCTGCAAAACGCCATTGAAAATCCCCAACGTCCTTTGGCGGCTATTATTGGCGGTTCCAAGGTTTCTAGTAAAATTGGCGTGATTGAAACACTCCTAGAGAAGTGCGACAAGCTAATCATCGGCGGTGGGATGATTTTCACCTTCTACAAAGCCCGTGGTTTGAGTGTTGGTAAGTCTCTGGTGGAAGAAGATAAGCTGGAACTGGCGAAGTCTTTGGAAGCCAAAGCTAAAGAACGCGGTGTGGCTTTACTTTTACCTACAGATGTGGTAGTAGCAGATAAGTTTGCTCCTGATGCTGATTCTAAAATCGTCAGCGTTGAGAATATCCCTGATGGTTGGTTGGGTTTGGATATTGGCCCTGACTCGGTGAAAGTCTTCCAAGAGGCGCTTGCAGATACCAAGACAGTGATTTGGAATGGTCCTATGGGGGTGTTTGAATTTGATCAGTTTGCCAAAGGTACAGAAGCGATCGCTCACACCTTAGCAGAAATTGGCAAAACTGGCACAACCACGATCATCGGTGGTGGTGACTCTGTGGCGGCTGTGGAAAAAGTCGGTTTAGCTGCTCAAATGAGCCACATCTCCACTGGTGGCGGTGCTAGCTTGGAGTTACTCGAAGGTAAGGTACTACCAGGTATTGCAGCTTTAGACGAAGCTTAAGGGGCGCAAGGGCACGGCAATGCCGTGCCCCTACGGCATCATATAGCGTGGATTTAGGGATATCTAAAAATTTATGCGGGAACCGCGCCCATGTTGTAGGGCGCGAGAAATTTTGAATTTTGAATTACGCCCAGTGGTACTAGTCCCTTGTCGGTAAAACTTGCTCCAATGTTGTTAACAGTTTATCCACAGTTTCTTTGCGGCTATTAAAGCCCATCAGTCCCACACGCCAGACTTTACCTGCGAGTTCGCCTAAACCACCGCCAATTTCAATATTATGTTCATTGAGTAACTGTCGAGCGATCGCCTTACCATCTACCCCAGCAGGAATGCGGACAGTTGTCAAGGTTGGTAGGCGAAATTCTCGCTCTACGTGCAGACTCAGACCGATGTTTTCTAAGCCTTCCCAAAGATACTCGACATTCTTTTGATGGCGCTGCCAGCAATTTGCTAGTCCTTCCTCGGCAACTAAACGCAGTGCTTCCCGCAGGGCGTAGTAAAGGTTAATCGGCGCTGTATGATGATATGTGCGTTCATCACCCCAATATTTGCCCAGCAACGTCATATCTAAGTACCAATTAGCAACCTTTGTGGGACGTTTTTGCAATTTCTCCAGGGCACGGGGACTAATGGTAAACGGCGAAGCACCGGGGGGACAACCCAAGCCTTTTTGGCTACAGCTATAGGCTAAGTCTACTCCCCAATCATCCAAAAATATGGGAACTCCACCCAAGCTTGTAACGGTATCTACTAATAAAAGTGTGCCAAATTCGCGACACAATTCACCGACACCATCCAAGGGTTGACGTGCGCCTGTGGAGGTTTCTGCATGAACCAAAGCCAAAATAGCCGGGCGATGGGTGGCTACAGCGGTGCGGAGTTCATCGAGGCTGAAAACTTGTCCCCAAGGTTTGGTAATCGTGCGGACATCTGCGCCATATCGTCCAGCCATATCAACCAAGCGATTGCCGAAGTAGCCAGCTACACCAATTAAAACTACATCCCCAGGTTCGATAGAATTGGCGATAGTGGCTTCCATTGCAGCGCTTCCCGTACCACTGACGGCAATTGTGAGGGGGTTTTCTGTCTGCCATACGTAGCGTAATAGCGACTGAATTTCATTCATCAGGGAGAGAAAAGCCGGATCAAGGTGTCCTACGGGTGAGGTATTCATCGCTTGGAGAACTGCAGGATGGGCATTGGATGGCCCAGGGCCAGATAGTAGCCGGGATGGCATTTCTAAAGGTGCAAGTTGCAATTTTTGACTGTCGTTAATTGAGATTGTGGGCGTCATGATCCTTTCAGGTAGATGTTACTTCTGACTTTTCACGGGATATGGAAAACCTCTCTCTAAATCTCTCTCCTACAAGGAGAGAGACTTTGAATCTTCCCCCCTTCCCGCATCGGGAAGGGGGTTAGGGGGTTAGGTTTTTCGTTAGCTTTTCCACATGACGTGAAAAGTCAGGATGTTACTTAAGGCATCATAGAGCGATCGCATCACCGATGATTTACCGAGTGTGAAAATTCTGCCACACTGGCTGGAGTTAGTTAATTACTTGGGGAGCATCCCAAATGTGTAAATTTATTTTTTTGTAGTGATGGCTCTCTAGCCCGCTTCCTGGACATTAGGGAGCAAGATGCTCCCACTACAAATTTTATTTTGGCAAAATTGGGATGCTCCCGACTACTTGTATCTTGGCAAATGTCAATCCCCCTTTTGGTAAATTCTTTTGGTTACTTGTTTATGGATAATGAATTTTTATTTCCCATCATCGAAAATTATGGTTTTTGCAGGTAAACAACCAAATTATCTAGGTGTGCGTGAGGGTAAATTAGCCGCTTGTCCCAAATCGCCTAACTGTGTCTCCAGTCAGAGTACAGATGCAGTTCATGCAATTGCACCATTAAGTTATACATCTACTCCAGACAAAGCGATCGCTAATCTCAAACGTATTATTCAATCTTTACCCAGAACCAAAATCATTACCGAAAGTCAGGATTATTTATACGCCCAATTCAAGAGTGCTTTACTAGGATTTGTCGATGATGTAGAATTCTATCTCGACCGTCAAGCTAATGTAATTCAGGTACGTTCAGCTTCCCGCTTAGGACAGAGCGATTTGGGTGTCAATCGTCAACGGATAGAGACGATTAGATCTCAATTTAATTAAACCACATCTATTTTGAGAATCATAGTTTTTCATACGTAGGGGTTGCTGAAGAAGAAAGAAAAGCTTGCAGTCTCTAGATTATCTGACCAAAGAAGTATATTCAGGTGCAAGATTTGAGGGTAGAATACCCCAAAATCCTTGCATCACCGTGACCATCAGTACTAAAGTGTGCTGTTTTTAACTATGTACCGAAAACCGGGGCAAAATCCAATCTCAGCAGAAAACTTTGAACTTGCGGTCGGGGGAAAGTTATCAGAAGATAATCGTTGGGTGATTATGGCTTCTTTCATACCTTGGACAAAATTTGAAGAGGAATATTCTTCTTCTTTCTCTTTGGAGATTGGGGCACCAGCAAAACCGTTTCGGATGGCATTAGGCGCACTAATAATCAAAGAAAAACTAGGCATAAGTGATAGAGAAATAGTAGAACAAATCAAAGAGAATCCTTATCTACAGTATTTTATAGGGATGTCATCTTATAATAATGAAGCTCCATTTGACGCATCGATGCTAGTTCATTTTCGTGAAAGAATCAGTGCCGATTTAGTTAACAAAATTAATCAAGAAATGGTAAAGAAGATGCTAGAGGCTGCATCTTCGATTGGCACTGAAAAAAAAACAGACTCAACAGAAGAAAAAGAGGTAAGTGAGCTAAAAAATCGGGGAAAATTAATATTAGATGCAACTTGTGCGCCAGGTGATATTAGCTATCCGACAGATTTAGGACTATTAAATCAAGCCAGAAAGCAGACAGAAATAATTATCGACTTACTTTTTGAACAGATAAAGGGAACATTGGAGAAAAAGCCAAGAACTTATAGAGAAATTGCCAGAATTGACTACCTAGAAGTAGCGAAAAAACGCCGCGTATCTCAAAAAGATAGAAGAAAAGCGATAAAAAAGCAACTCCAATATATTAAAAGAAACTTATCGTATATTGACCAGCTAATTAGTTCTGGAGCCAGTTTAGAAAATTTAACTAATAGACAATATAAAATGCTGCTTGTAGTTGCAGAAATCTATCGCCAACAACTATGGTTGTATGAGAATAAAAAACAGAGTATTGATGACCGTATTGTTAGTTTAGCCCAACCGCACATTCGTCCAATCGTCAGAGGGAAAGCCGGGAAAGCCGTAGAATTTGGGGCAAAATTGTCAGCTAGTTGTTTTGATGGATATGTATTTTTAGACCGCATTAGTTGGGATAATTATAATGAATCAGGAGACTTAAAAGCTCAAGTAGAAGCCTTTAAAAATTACACTGGTTATTATCCAGAATCTGTTCATGTAGATAAAATTTATCGAACAAGGGAGAATCGCACTTGGTGTAAAGAAAGAGGTATTATCATGAGCGGACCTCCTTTAGGAAGACCTCCAGCTAATATTAGTAAAGAAAAAAAGAAGCAAGATTTAGAATCCGAGAGAATTCGTAATTGTATTGAGGGAAAATTCGGACAAAGTAAAAGAAGATTTAGTCTTAATCGAGTGATGGCGAAACTGTCTCATACTTCTCAAACGGCAATTGCTATTACTTTTTTAGTCATGAATCTTTCTACTCACTTGTCACGGGTTTTTTATGCTTTTTTATGTCTATTTTTTAAAAATAGACTTTTTTCAAAGTTTAATATAACTGAAAATTATAATTCAGCTATTTATTGATAGTATCAAGCTATCTTTGACCAGGCTTGCATAACTGGTCAACCCTTAAAATTGCTGTTTCATGACT
>CAVYXS010000045.1:0-7134 GCA_963772205.1 uncultured cyanobacterium | reverse complement strand
TGGATGAAACTTTTGTGGGTTTTTATAATTGCTTTCCTCTGCTTTGATTTACCTCATTTTGTTAAGGCATCTGGGTCAATTTCCCAACTTTCAGTATAATAGTTGTACCTTAAGGGTATTGAAAAAAGGAGAGGGTTGTTTCCTTTACAAGGTTAAAGCTGGCGATTTCTCTATTCCTGTTTACTACTACCTACCTAATCAATTGGAGGCAAATACTCAAGTGGTATTTGCTATGCATGGCGAACAACGGAATGCTGAAGATTATAGAAATGACTGGAGAAATATCTACAATCGCCAAAGGCCGTGACAATCTAAATTTTATCCTGCTTGCTCCCCAGTTTAAGCAAAAGCGCTATCCATTGGCTCCAGGGTATAATCTTGGCAATATGTTTACAGAAGATTTGAAGATTCTCAATCCTCGAAACCAATGGGCATTTACTGAAATTGAAAATATTTTTGACTTTGTGAAAAGAAGCACCAAAGTCAACGCAACCAATTACTATCTTTATGGTCACTCTGCTGGCGCACAGTTCGTACACCGAATGGTCATTTTTATGCCCCATGCACATATTAAAAAGGCTATCGCTGCCGAGGCTGGTTCATACATCATACCCGATGAGCATAGGGACTATCCCTGCGGTTTCAATAAAGAAACTGGAGATCAACTGCCATCTGTGGACTTGAAAACGACCTTCAGCACACCAATGACAATCATTTTAGGCACAAAAGATAACAAACCTTTATCGGATAAGCATGATACTTATAAGTGCGATGCACAACAAGGTTCTAATCGTTTGGCTCGTGGGGAATATTTCTACACTCAAGTAAAAAGCATTGCTAATCATCAGAAAGAAGATTTTCAATGGACTCTCAAAAAAGTTACCGCGGCTCACATTGTGGCAAAAACGAATCCCCCTCAGGAAGATCCTATGTTAGTGTCTTGTGCTGCAAAGGAGTTTTTTCCGGAATTAACGGGGGTTAACTGCAAATAGAGCAGTGTTACCGAAGCGGCAAAAGCGTGCATTTGAGCTTTTTGACTACAGGGTTATAGAGGAAAACTCAGGAGCGATCGCTATTCCTACTGCAGGTATGGCTCTGTGAGGCATATTCTTCACCAAAAGGGGTAAAGTTACGGAAGCGGTCAGCTTTTTCTTTAACCCAAAAAGAGGAGAGCGATTTTTTTCGGGGGAGATGGGCAAGAATTAACCATTGCTTTCTAACTCTTCATTGAGAACCAAAATTCTGACCTGGAGCAGAAGATGAACACCTTTAGGAGTCCACCGCATCTGCTGTTTTTTGACAAACCGCTTGCTGCGGATTTTGACCCTACGCCAAATCATTGGACTGATGCCCAAGATAAAAATATGAAGCTGGTAGATAACAAGTTGGTCAGAATCGCTCATTGGGTCATCTTACCGCATTGCCAGTCCCATCTCCCCCGAAAAAAATCGCTCTCACTTTGGTGGGGTTCCGTTCCAAGAGAATGTTGGTTCACCTTCGCAATAGCTCCATTTTGCCTCCCAAGGCATCGGGAAATTAGGCACTGTAAAACGAATTGAAAATCGTCCCCAATTGTTGCTTAACTTGCCAGAGCCGTCAAATCGTGCTGTGTCACATTTGACATTCGATTTACCTACCCAATAGCCGTGATAAATTCCCCGATTGCTTGTGACTCCAGCTAGCCCTTCAATGAAGATAGTCCCAGATGGATAAGTCCAGATGGCAGTTTTATTTCTATCACTTTGATAAACCACTTTGCCATAGTTGCTATTCCATACCTCATCCGCACTGGCAACACTTGGCGCAGCAGCTAAAACAAATACCGCACTGACAATTACTAACTGCTGAATTTTCATTGCACTCCTCACTTATATTGAGCGTAATTTCTGACACCACACAGAGATAATACAGCGTGGTATCAGAAATCGATATATTTTGAGCAGCCATTTATTAGTAACTAATGATACTAATTTTCAGGAGGCAGGAGGCAGGAGGCAGGAGGCAGAAGGAACCCACGTTTAAAAACGTGGGATTGAAGCAAGGACGCTTTGTATCTCGTGCTACGCATCTCGATACAATTCTTCTTTTAAACTGGGCTTTATACCCAGAAATAAAGTTTTTATTTATACTTCTTTCCTCCTGCCTCCTGCCCTCTGCCTTCTGCCTTTTTTGTAACTAAATGAGATGCGAGTACATTTATATGCGATGTAACCAAATGCTTTGTGGGTGGTGGATACCGGAAAAACTGCCTCTTTTTTTAGTGTGTAGGGGTAAATATAGGCTAGCTGACACCAGGGGTAAGATAGCCTGAAAATATTATTATATAAGCTTTTGAGCGATTGCTTGAAGATAAATCATCCCAGCCTTGTTTGCTTCAGGTTAGACTTGACTATAACGAAATCATAAGAGTTTCAGTTCTGTCAATATTTTTATCCTATATTGTTTTATCGAAGATTGGCTCACTGACTTGTCCTATTGCTAAAGGATTTGCGATTCTTCGCAAGCGCCGTACCCGTTGGGAACCGCAAGAAAGGCATCGCGATCAGTGAAAATCCCATTCTCTTAACCTACAGGAGATAAATTACTGATGATGTGTGACACAATCATAAAATCAATTATAAGCGAGAAAAACATTGACAATCCCTATGCCAAAAAAATTTATGACCACCATGAGTATTTTCATCGCGTTGTAGACATTTTTGATGAGTCAGAGTCCACCTTTAGACCTTCAAAAGATTTGTTAAGTGTTGCTGGTCAAATTCTTCATGTATCTATTTTAATCGAATATTTTCTTTCGGGCTTGTTCGGAAAATATGAAGGTTTTAGTCCTTTGTCTGACCAAGAGCTTGGTTTTATGGATATGAGTTGGACTAAAATAGCTGATGAAAAACATCTACATCTTGTATTAGATCCGATTAAATGGCCTAGAGCATTTATTGCTTCAACTTCGGTTGTTGAGGCACTCAAACTGTTTGATGAGGCTATGACAAAAGCTGTAGAGTTTATAGGAGCAATGAGTTCACAAGATTTTGCTGTGGCAAAACCGCCTATAAATCCCGTTTTTGCTCCGGAAAAATTCAAATATCCTGACATTCTTGAGGTCATGAATGACCATACTGCTCACCATCGAGGTGCGCTAGTTGTTTATGCCCATCTACTTGAGAAAGATCCTAGGATGCCATATTTTGATCTGGAAAATATTAGAGCCTGTGCTAAACAGCTACAGATTACATCTGTTTAGCTTAACTTATTGATAATTCATTAGACCTCTTGCAAAAGTCCCCTAAAATCCCAACCCGGGACTGTATATGGTTATGCGTTACCCATATCTTTCTTTACAATCTTGAAACCCTGGTTTTATAAACATTTTAGCAAGAAAGGCAGAAGGTAGGAAGCTCAGTTGGAATACTGCCCTCTGCAGGGCAAACGCATCTAAATTACTCTTGATCACAATCAAGGTTAAAAACCAACGACAAAATCAGCATTTCTCGTTTGGTTTAGTTTCCAAGACTCAAAGCGATGTCTACGACGGGCTACGCCTACGCTAAACTTGTGTCAACAAGCAAGCATTAATGCGACTATTTTTGAGTCTATTGAGAATAAAATCCTTTTGTTGACATGATGCGTTTGCCCTGCTGCCCTCTGCCTTGTCTACGACACGCTGCGCGAACTGCCGCGACCAAAAAGATGAAATAATCAGAGTTAGAAAAAATGTAAGTGAATACGCTCACAAATGTCTATTTGCCGATGCCTGGAAGCCGTTAGACAAAGCTTAACCAAGCTATTCTAAGATGCTTGCAGTTGCCAAGGACTTGGCGCATATCAAAGAGAGTAAACTAGATGAAAAACCTTCGTTTTCTGTTATTAGTAAGTTTAGTAAGTTTATGCGGTAGCTTACTTTTATTGGTCACACCCTTACAAGCACTGACAAGACTTGACTTACAGGGAGCAACCGATACCATTGTTAATACTCCTAACCAGATCACACCAGGAGCGGGCAATACCGATGCGATCAGGATTGCTCAAAAATCCCCATTAGTGCAGTCGGCCAAAAATTTCTTGGTACAACAAACCCAGCAAATCCAAGATATTAATCTGAGAAAAGCAACACGGGATGCCATTGATAATCCCAAAACCTGTATTATGCATAGAGCGGGGTTAACTGATAGCCAAAAGCGCAGTATTTTACAGCAATTGCTAGACGCAGGCTTGGTAGATATTTCGGACGATAGTACCTTTTTGGGTGGGTTGATAGCTGGAGTCTTCCCACCAGTACTCAACGATAGTAGTGCCTGTCCCCAACTTCCCCAACCATTTTTTTCTGCCCCTGGAAGCGGTAATAATAGCCACCACTCCTATCCCGGTGGGCTACCAGTGCATGAGGCATTTAATAACCTGAGTAGCTTGAGCTTTGGCAGTAACTATCGATTAATATACGGTCAAAGTAACAGCAGTGGTTTACCAGTTGTTAACCCGAATAGCAAATTTAACAACGACATCTATATCAGCAATGATCTGCTAATTGCGGCTCCAATTTGGCATGACTGGGCTAAGTCAATTGTGTTCCAGTGGAATGCAACAGGTACTGAGTTCCAGGAATTAAATTTCGGTGGTAGCGGCAAAACAGACAATTATGGTGCATCGGGCGATTCTAAAACTGGTAGTCATCACATCATCAGTTTAGCAGAGGCGATGAAGCGCGGCTTGTCCCCTGAGTTTGTGATTACTCAGGCTAGTGCCCACTCAGCGCCTACCCTCGGTAACGAGTACAAGGTAGTGAATTGGTTACGTACTGCGGCAATTATGGCTCAAATTGACCCCGTAGCTCAAGGGTACTTATTTGTAGATCAGCAAAACCATTTGCGTTTACCTAGAGTCCGCCAACTCAAAAGTTCAGTAGCTACAGCAGCTAATACGAATGGTACTAACTTATTGGCTGAGTACGCCCTACATAACCTTTCAGATGCCGATTTTGTGCTGTCAATTCCGGCTAACACTATCGACCAAGAGCTTCTGCAACAAATCGCTCCCCTGTTTGGCTATAATCCGAAAAATACAACAACTTACATTAAGCAATTTCGCAATCCCGTGCTTTCTTACCTGTCTGCCGAACGGTTGCTAATTATTTATGGCAATCGTGGAATTGATGGCGTGATTGCAGAAGTTAGTAAGTTAAGCAAGAAAAAAATTATCTAAGAGGTTGTTTGAAAAGGGTCGGCTTAAGCCTCAAGTGCGACTCAGGGGCGCAAAATCAAATTCCAAAACTCCAATTCTCGAGTATAGCGGTTATCGATTGAGTCCAATACATTCATAAGGCGCCGACAAAACGTGCCCCTACACGCAACGCGACGATATGATTTGTAAGGCATCCAACTGAGAACCGCTATATTCGGGCTTGAAAGTGCGGAATGTGGGTTTAGTTTCCTTGAGCGTCGGTTGTTTCCGCTTGACTGGCGAACTTTAAGAACACGGCCGACCAGCGTTTTTCCGAGGGATAAAAAGCCAACAAGGCACCATCTTGGTATATTCCGTTGCTGCTGGCATGAGATCCCTGGCTGCCCTGATTCATGTGGATGTCGTGGATGCCGACATCGAGATCGAAAGAGCTGTACTTGGCGCCATCATCGAACCGGGAGCCGAAGATGAACAGCCGGGCGTCTTGGGCACGCATGACGTTGACCAATTGGGTGGTCAGCATATCGGCTATGCCCTCGTCTTCCTGGGAGCCGGCAACATTAAGTTTATCCATCTGCGTTAAGTCAACCAAGTTCTCGCGGATGTAGTCGAGAGACAGTCCATTAGGCTGCTTATCTAGCGCAGTGAAGCCTTGAGGTAAATTGGCTGACAAGATTCTTTCGGTGATCTGGTTTTCGTAGTTCTCGTTGATTGTATAGAATACTTGATCTTGTCCTGAGCGGATATTGATAGTCATCCAGTACCTTGTACCACTGTCGATCTCCAGTAGCACTTGTAAATGGTCGTTATGAATCTGAGGACTACTTTGGTTAATTACTGGGCGACATCTGAGTAAGTGATAGTTGATTTTGTCCCCAGATCTGTTCGCATTCGGAAACTTTCCTCGGTTTCGGCGGTTAGCGTGTTGGGGCAAGTGCGAGTGCTGTGTTTTCTGGGGGTCTTGGGGGTGCGATGCGTGATTGTGTTTGTACTTGTGAGACATATATGACTCTTATTTCCTGAAGTTGAAAAAAGTTTTGGGGTGAATCACTCTTGATAGCTGTTACACAAATAAATATGTATATTTATTACTCAGGCTGTCAAGAGTCAATAGTCCTTTCTTTAAAGGCCAGGCTTAGACTTTGGACTATTGACCAAGCCGATTTTAGATTTTAGATTTTAGATTGTTTCGGTATCTTGCAGGCTCAGTACAAGTTTTAGATTTTAGATTTAATCCAAAATCCAAAACTTGTACTGAGCAAGTCGTTGTATCTAAAATTGTTTGCCCCTTGTGGTCGGGGTCAATCCAAAATCCGGGCATCCAAAATCGGTTGACCGTGCCATTTGGGTAAAATCGGACGTTTTGAAATCTGATCAACCTTAACCGAGAAGTGTAATTGCGCGGTTGAGGAAATGATTGTGCGCTTTAAGACTGGCTTACAGCTAAAAAGTAAGAAACACAGTCCTTACACCCAACTTCAAGTTGCATCTCTATCCTTTCATTCTCTTTTGTTGCAACATCACTTCGACAGTACCCTCAAGGGTACTTTTTTTTTACTGGCGGTCACAAATGTCAGGCTTGCCTCCTTCACCCTGAGTAGCGCATTTTCAATCGGTGACTGGAGGGGCGATGGCTCCGCCCACGAATGGCATTGCACCAAGATTCTGGCGATCAACGAAAGTCGTAGATAATTGATAATTTATCTATTTCGTTAGGGTTTGAAACTCCTAGGAGCGTTCAGGAGGCAGGAGGTCGAAGGCAGGAGGCAGGAGGAACCCACGTTTTTAAACGTGGGATTGAAGTAAGGACGCTTTATACCGCACTTCGTGCCGCTACGCTAACGCGCTGCGCGTCTCGGTATAATTCTTTTTATGAACTGGGCTTTAGACCCAGAACTAAAGTTTCAATTAATACTCCTAACCTCCTGCCTTCTGCCTCCTAACTCCTGCCTTTTTTTG
>CAVYXS010000044.1:0-16030 GCA_963772205.1 uncultured cyanobacterium | reverse complement strand
AAAATCCGCTATTCGTGATGATAACCCAGTATTGTTCTTTGAACACGTGCTGCTTTACAACTTGAAAGAAGATTTACCAGAAGCAGAATATTTAGTACCTCTGGATAAAGCAGAAGTAGTGCGTAGCGGTAAAGATGTCACAATTTTGACTTATTCACGGATGCGGCATCATGTACTGCAAGCTGTAAAACCCTTGGAGAAAAAAGGTTATGACCCAGAAGTCATTGACCTAATATCACTAAAGCCACTAGATTTTGATACCATTGGTGCATCGATACGGAAAACCCATCGAGTGATTATCGTCGAAGAGTGTATGAGAACTGGGGGTATTGGCGCTGAATTAACAGCCTCAATTAATGACCGTTTATTTGATGAATTAGACGCCCCAGTGCTGCGACTATCATCCCAAGATATCCCCACACCTTATAACGGTAATCTGGAAAGACTGACAATTGTCCAACCAGAACAAATCGTTGAAGCTGTGGAAAAAATGGTGGCTTTGCGAGTTTAGGACTAGGGACTGGGCATTGGGCATTGGGCATTGGGCATTGGGCATTGGGCATTGGGCATTGGGCATTGGGCATTGGGGAAGTAATATTACCATGCCCCATACTTCTCTTCTTGGGCTACGCCTAGCTTGCTTTCACGTAGTGGTACGACAAGGCTCAGTACAAGTGCCCCATGCCCCATGCCCCATGCCCCATTCCCCATTCCCCATTCCCTACTCCTAACTGATAAAAAGAACGCTATTATAGCCTTTGTCAGTTGTGAGTTATGGTATGCAAAGACAGCGATCGCTATTAGCTTTAATTTTAGTTTTGGTCATCGCCGCTATTGCGGTGATTGTCACAATTCCTATACCCCTAGGACTCGACTTGCGGGGAGGCTCACAGCTTACAATTCAGGTGAAACCAACAGCAGAAATTAAACAAATCACCGAACGCGAATTGTCAGCAGTGAAGAAAGTTGTGGAAGGTCGAATTAACGGACTTGGGGTTTCCGAGCCAGTGATTCAAACTGTGGGTACAGATAAGATTCTAGTACAGCTGCCGGGTGTAAATGATCCTGAGCAAGCAGAACGGGTACTAGGAGGTACAGCACAGTTAGAATTCCGTCAACAAAAGCCTAGTACAGAAACTCAACTTTTTGCTTTCCAAACATCTCGCGCCGAATTGAAAGCCAAGCAACAGGAATTGAGAACCAGTAACGATAAAGCAGCTTTTGCTAAAAATCAAGAAGAGTTGCTCAAAAATAATCAAGCGATCGCCGAATTGTTTGAAAGTACTAACCCACCACTGACTGGTAAATACCTGGAAAATGCCTATGGTGAACCCACTCAAGGCAATAATTGGAATGTTGCTATTCGCTTCAATCAAAAAGGTGGTGAATTATTTGCCACATTAACGAAAAATCTGGCAGGGACTGGGCGCAGTATTGGTATTTTTTTAGACAATGAAGTCATTAGCGCTCCTAATGTGGGTCCGGAATTTGCTAGCTCAGGGATTACTGGTGGCGCGGCTGTCATTACAGGACGCTTTCAAGCACAAGAAGCCAATGATTTAGCTGTGCAGTTACGGGGTGGCGCATTACCAGTACCAGTAAAAATCGCCGAAATTCGCACCGTTGGCGCAACTTTGGGTAAAGACAGCATTCAAAGCAGTATTTATGCTGGGATAGGTGGTCTAGTCTTAGTATTCATTTTTATGCTAGTCTATTACCGATTACCAGGGTTAATAGCAAATATAGCATTACTGATTTATGCGTTGCTGACATGGGCTGGCTTTGCTTTATTTAGTGTCACCCTCACCTTGCCAGGAATTGCGGGTTTTATCCTCAGTATTGGTATGGCAGTAGATGCAAATGTACTAATTTTTGAGCGGACACGGGAAGAATTACAAGCAGGTAAATCCCTATATCGTTCTATAGAGTCGGGATTTCACCGCGCCTTTTCGAGTATTTTAGACGGTCACGTAACTACAGCTATTGCCTGTGCTGCCCTCTTCTGGCTAGGATCTGGTTTAGTGAAAGGTTTTGCCCTAACTTTGGCTTTAGGCGTGGTAGTGAGTCTATTCTCCGCTATTACCTGTAGTCGTACCTTCCTGTTTTTGGCAATTACAATTCCCGCACTGCGAAAACTAGAACTTTTCTGTCCAAACCTGCCAGGATCAAATGAGGCAGAGGTAGCTCAATGAAACTAAGTATTAACAAATCGCGATCGCTTTGGTGGACAATTTCTGCAGCTATTATCCTTGCAGGTATTATCTCAATGGTAATTTCTTGGCAAAATCCCACCATTAAAGCTCCTTTACGTCCTAGTTTAGATTTCGTCGGTGGGACAAGATTGCAGCTAGAACGAGACTGTACAAAACCCGGTAACTGCGACAAGCCAGTAGATATCAATTTAGTTCGGGAAGTAGCTAAAGCACAGGGACTAGGTGATAGCAGTATCCAAATTGTGGCTGACAAAGACACAAAAGCCGAAAATGGCATCTTAATCCGCACCAAAAAATTAGAGCTTGATCAGCGTACCAAGTTGCAAAATGCCTTAAGTGAGAAAATTGGTGCTTTCGACGAGCGAAAAAACCAGCTTGATGATGTTAGTCCTACCTTAGGAAGAGAATTATTTACCTCTGGTATACTTGCCCTCACTGTCTCATTTTTGGGCATCGTCGTCTACCTGACTTTTCGTTTTCAGTTGGACTATGCCATATTTGCGATCGTCGCTCTGTTTCATGACATCTTGATCACGACAGGGATTTTTTCAATTTTGGGTCTAGTATTGGGTATTGAAGTAGATAGCCTCTTTATCGTCGCTCTACTGACAATTACGGGATTTTCGGTGAATGATACAGTCGTAATTTACGATCGCATCCGCGAAACACTACAAATCAATCCCAATCGCCCCATCACTGAGATTGTCGATGATGCAGTTAACCAAACCCTAGGAAGGTCAATCAATACTACCTTAACTGTGTTGCTGACCTTGTTTTCGATATTTTTGTTTGGAGGAGAAACACTAAAAATCTTTGCCCTAGCACTAATTATTGGCTTCACAATGGGGGCTTATTCCAGTATCTTTATCGCTAGTACTTTACTAACTTGGTGGCGAGAACGCACTGGTGAACCCCTAGCTATCGCCAGCACCAAACCGGCTGATACCTTGAGTGATAACAATTAAGGGCATGGGGCATGGGGCATGGGGCATTGTTACACTCCCCATCTCCCAATCTCCCCATCTCCCTATCCCCCCATCTCCCAATCTCCCCATCTCCCACCTTCTATGGATGAATCGGAACAACCATCAATGATTGGCAACAATGCCGAAAACTCTGACCCATCTTTTGCTCAACAAGTACAAAGGCTACATCAGCTAACAGTATATGGTAGATGGTTATTTGTTGGCTGTTTATGGCTTACCATTTTGCCTATTTCCTTGTGGGATCTGCGGGAAGAAATTGCATTATGGCGACAACATTTTACCTGGGTAGCGGTGCGATATGGACTCATCTTCCATCCACTGTCTACCTTGGGTTTAGCTGTTTGTATTGGAATGACTGCTGGTGTTTTAACTTGGCAAAGTCGCAATATTTTATTAGGACTACCAGAGAAAGAAAAGCAGCGGTTAGAAAAACAAGTCTGTCACATCCGCCAGCAGGGACAAACCCATCCTCTGTGGAAGTGGGTTTGTAATTAAACTAATTCATAAGATATCAAATATATGTGGATGAATGTACTATGACCCAAACCCTACCCAAACTGATAACCTTTGAAGAATTTATTGAGTGGTTTCCCAATAACGGTAAGTGCTACGAGCTATATAATGGAGTAATTGTCGAGATGGCGCCACCAACGGGAGACCATGAAAAAGTTGTCGGGTTTTTAGCAGCAGAAATTACCTTGGAGTATAGACGGTTAAAATTACCATTCACCATTCCTAAAACCGCATTTATGAAAACTCCCAGTGCTGAATCAGTTTACTCACCTGACGTATTGTTACTAAATCTTGATAATCTTCCTAACGAACCTCTTTTTCAAAAAGAGTCAACTGTTACTCAGGCTGCTTCTATTCCTTTGGTAGTTGAAGTAGTTAGTACAAACTGGCGTGATGATTACCATAAGAAGTTTGCAGATTATGAAGAGATGGGCATTCCTGAATTCTGGATTGCTGATTATAAAGCTCTAGGGGGTAAAAAATTCATTGGAAATCCAAAACAGCCTACTTTCTCAGTTTGTCAGTTTGTTGGAGATGAGTACCAAATTACTAAGTTTACGGGCAATGATTTAATTATTTCGCATACTTTTCCCCAACTAAATCTTACCGCGCAGCAGGTTTTTGATGCTGCTTTGTAATTGGAAGTGAATCTCAAAGTAGCGCAAATATTTGATGGCGAAAATCAAGATTAAAATAATTCGTAATTGATCATTCGTAATAGCCTGCGCCTAGCAGATCCTCGTCTGAGGATACACCTAACTGAAACAAAATATTGTAATTTTTGTCACAAATATTATATTAAATCATTAATATTAAATGATTAAATTTAATTTTAAAATATCAGCTATAGATACAAACACAGGCAATATCGAACAAAATATGACTTAACGATACTGCTACAATGGGATGGAATACATGAACAACTCTCAAATTAAATTTAGCGATCGCAAATCAGAAATTGACCTAAAACAACTCCAACAGCTATTTAATATTTCAGCTTTCTGGGCACAGGGGCGCAGTATTGAAGATTTAGATATAGCCATTACCAACAGTGATCCAGTGATTTCTATCTGGAATGGAGAGCGACTAATTGGTTTTGCTAGGGCAACTTCTGATGGCATCTACCGAGCTACAATTTGGGATGTTGTCATTCACCCAGACTATCGTGGTACTGGGTTAGGTAGCAAATTAGTGGAAACTGTTTTAAGTCATGGACGCATGATGCGGGTTGAGCGCGTGTATTTGATGACTACACACCAGCAGGGTTTTTATGAAAAGATTGGTTTCCAGACTAATTCTACCACCACGATGGTGCTACACAATCAACGTCACCTTGATTCCTTTCCTACTCCAGCAAATCAGCTTCAGGAATCATTAGGGGGATAGAGACTTGTAGCCTAATTAGATCCTCATCTACAACTTTTGCATTTGGTAATGAAATAATTTCCAGTTTTCCTCCCATCACTTCTAGCAGAGTTTGATTGAGTATTAGCTTCATTCCTGGTGAAAGCCTAGCCAGAGATTGATCAATCTGTTGCGGCTTGTCTTCAGAATTGATTAAATCTATTGACTCACTGTTGGGTAAAGCTTGAGGTGGTATATCCAGCCAAATGTACACAAAATTAGTAGTCGGTGAAGAACTACTGGAAATACATATATTACCTTCTTCCATCTGACCAATGGCAGTTTCTAGCAAACTGACTAATATTTGCCGTAGCCAGAGGATATCTGTCAAAACATAAATTTCTGGATCGCTAGGTAATAGCTGAAAGGGAAAATTTCGATTTGCTGCCAGCATATAAGTCAAATCATAAACTTCGTGCAGAAGTTCAGCTAGCGATCGCGGTTGAATATTTAATTTACTCGTCCCGTGTTCAATTCTGGCGACGCGGAGAATTTCATCCATCAGCTTGAGCATTTTCATCGCTCGCTCATGAGCTTGACTAATAAATTCTCGCTCTTCTGCTGGATTTTCGCATAAATCCGATAAAATTAACTGATGTAAGCCAATCAGACCATTGAGAGGCGATCGCAATTCATGAGTAGTCCGTGCCAAAAAACCCGCTTTAAACTGGCTCATTTCCCGTGCCATTTGGTACGCTAGTTGCGTTTGCTTGACCTGTTCTAATAGTTCTGGCTGATGCTGTGGCTCTTTTGGCGCTATTGGCGATGAGTTAGACGTAGTGTTTGACTTGAGTGCAAATAACCAACGCCAACCAGTCCCTAGTAATAGCCCTACTCCTAGATATACCCAGTTGCTCCAATTCATAATTTGGCTATTATCAACTTAATTCATTGACCACAATGGCGCACAATAAAGTTCCGTATTTCTTCGCTTATCAGTTTGACGCCAGTTCTTTAGTCTCTAGCAACACTTAAGTATTTTTAAGTACGTAATCAACAATTTATCGCTCAAAAAAGCACTAAATTGCTGACTACAAACCCATTAATATTCATGACACAGAGTCATTATTATCTGTCTTATTTATTAGTTCTAGCTTCAGTAATGTTCCTGAATACTTCAATAATTAGGGACTGACAAATAAAAAACTCCATACCCTTGTGGATGCAGTTTTAGGGCATGGGGAATGGACAAAAGTTACCCATACCCAATGCCCAATGCCCCATGCCCCATGCCCCATGCCCCTATTACAAATCTAACTTGATGGCACCTTGTCGCAAAATTTGCCAATTCATCCCCGTCCATTTGACAACAGTCGAAGGTACACCCAGCCCCATTATTTCCCCCTGAGATTCTGTAGCAGTCATTGTCAGAACATCAGGAAACTGAGCTGCAATTTCAGCCATTGTCAACATTGCCGGCTGACCTGACAAATTAGCGCTAGTAGTAGCCAAGGGGCCTGTTTGTGCCAAAATATTTTGAGCGATCGCACTTGCTGGCACTCTTATGCCAATTGTCGTTGGGTCAGTAGGGTTCATAACTTTTGGTATTTTACCTGAAGCGGGTAACACCAACGTCAGCCCTCCTGGCCAATATTTATCAGCTAATTCTTGCCAAATTTTAGATTCTATGTCATTTCCTTGGACATAAGGCCACAAATCTGAACCACTAGCCGCCATCAAAATCAACGGTTTATCCTGACTGCGCTGCTTGGCTGCAAAAATTAATCCGGCTTTTTCAGGTAAAGCCGCCAGTGCAGGAACAGTATCTGTCGGAAAGCTGACTAATAAACCAGCGCATGCCCCTGCTATCAGGGCTTCTACGGAGACTTGGGTCATGATTTAGTCAAGGGAATTATTACTTCATCACCTTAATTTTGTGGGATTTGTAGTGAGCGATTTATCGCTCCTTAAAGCACTAAAGTGCTTACTACATAACCATCAGAATTAATGTGGTGGACTACTGGGGATGAATATTTTTTACTCAGCACTCAGCACTCAGCACTTTTATATGCTAGGGCAAAACGTTCAATTCCCGCTAAATCACGGTAAATTTGAATGTTATAATAGTTCCCTTGATTTTGTAAAAGTTCTCGGACTGTATCCGCCTGTCCTACCATCATCTCAATCAGCCATACCCCACCAGGTCGTAAATAAAGGGGAGAGATTTCGATTAAATGGCGGATACAATCTAAGCCATCAGCACCACCATCGAGAGCTAGATGTGGTTCATGGTGAAAAACCTCTGGTTGGAGGCTAGGTAAGGTGCTGGTGGGGATATAAGGCGGGTTGGATACAATACCGCTAAATTGACCTTTGAGGGATGCTAAAGGCTCCCACCAAGAACCTTGATAAAATTGAATTCTGTCAGCAAGTTGTAAATTATCAGCGTTGAGGGATGCGATCGCCAAAGCTTCCAGACTGTAATCAACAGCGTGAATGATGGCTTCTGGAAAGATTTTTGCTAGTCCCAGAGCGATCGCGCCACTACCAGTCCCCAAGTCAGCCCAGTGTCCTTGTTGCAAAGGTGGGGTTATTTCACTAATAGCAGTAGCTGCTAGGGCTAAATCAATTAAGCTTTCTGTTTCTGGCCTGGGAATTAAAACTGCGCTGGAAACAGCAATTTTAAAATGTCGCCAGGGTGTTACCCCAGCAATATATTGCACTGGTAAGCGCTCATCTAATCGCCTCCGCCACAGCTGCGCTAAATCTTCTAGCGGTAACTGCAGTTCAATCTCAGTCCTATCTTTAAATGATTCCAAACGCAGTGCTAATCTGTCTAACCCAGCTACCTCCGCCAGCAGCCAATCTACTTCCTGTGGCGGAATATCAGTGGCGTCAGCAGCTTGAAGTGCCCAATGACGCCACTGCCACAGTTGCAACCCTGAAACTATTTTTGGCTGTCTATCCGCCATATTTTAACGTTGATTCGGTTTTTTCGGCTGTGAAGTGTTCCTATTAGGGGCTGGAGGAGTATTGGTAGCACGATCCTTAGGTAGAGTTCTGAGATAATCTCTAGACTCTGGGGATGGTACTAAGACAACTTGGTTTAACCAGGAATCGTTTTTGTCCTGCAAAGTTTTAATCACCCCGTCTACGTCTATTACCTGAATATCAGCTTTGGGAAACTTTGGCTTTACCTGGCTCAATAAACCCTGTGCGTCTTGCTTGCTTAAAAACAGCGGAATCATTTGCTGATTGTCAGTTGGTAGTTTAATGGGTACATAGCCCTGATCTGGTGAAAATCTGACAGCAAAAACAGGTACGCTTTTAAACTCATCTACTTTTTGACCACTTTGACGCAGCAACTCTAATGCGCTCTGAATTTCCTGATCAACAGGTTTAAAGGCAAATAACAAATGGTCAGGTTTGTTTTTGGTTTGTTGTAATTGCTGATAAATTACTCCCAACGGTACTGCCGTTACTTGTAGGGTTTTGACTATTTCTTCAATTTTCGGGTCTTTGTTTTTGGCATTTCGCAGGCTGGTTAATAAAAGTTTGAGCCTCTTGGCGACTGAGATAAACTCCTGTGACTGAACCACCACCTTTTTGCCCATTTTGAGGACTAGGTAGGGGACGACTGAGTGGCAAACCCTTCTCATTTGTCACTAAATATACAGGCACAGAGTCTAATTTATCTTTTATTTGTTGTTCTGGCAATGCCAAAACTGGGGCATTTCCCGCACAGACTGTTCCCAACAGAGTACTCCCGACTAAACCCAATGTTGCGCCCCAGCGAACCAATGATTTCATGACTGCTCCTAGTATCAATAATTCAATTAATTCAGACCAATGGTTGGATTTTCACAGCACCAACTTGTTCTAGTTATATAGCAATCTCTTGGAGATGTGAAAAAGTCGTTGTAACTGTCTCATATTAATAGTCAATGCTCAATCGGGAGGGAATATTTCCCAACTATTTTAAATTGCTATAGTCCCGTCTCCACCAATTGACTATGCGGTAGTGGTAGTTTACTGAATTTTGCCCCGTCAGATTCACTACAAGTTGCGGTAAATGCTGATGATATGCGGCTGTCCAGTGGCGAAACCTTTAAGTGACTATTAAAGCGATAAATGCCATTTGATTATCTTACCCAAGTATAAGTGACGCTATTATATAGTGAATCGTTCCACCATCTGCTGGTTTTATAAAAACTAAAATAGTGGCGAATTTATACAAAATACAGTTTGACAATAACTTCCTGCTGCAAAGCAAATTTGCCTGTTATTCTTGACAAAACACCTTAACAGCAGAATCACTAAATCAGACTTATCTGAGCGTATGTGTAATTTTAAAGCACATTTATTTTCCTAGGAAACCCTGAGTACCACTGCGCTAAGATCAAAGGCCATAGTTTAATAGTGGCGTGTCAAGGCTAAAATCGTGCAATAACAGAAGTTCTATCCGCGTTTATCTGCGTGCAGCTGCGTTTAATTGCATCCAAGTCCATTGCATCATTCCTGCTGGTGCGGACGCTCGTACCTCTCTACATTAAGAGCGGGACGCTATGCTTAGCTGGGTTAAGAGGAGGGGTACGCTAACGCTGCGCTATCCCAAGGGGATGGGGTTTTACACTCGATGAAAAAATTTTAAATCGGGATGACAGGATTTGAACCTGCGGCATCCTGCTCCCAAAGCAGGCGCGCTACCAAGCTGCGCTACATCCCGGATCAATCAATCCACTAAAAATAGATTGGTTGTCATCTTAGATAATATCTTCCCAATTCAGGAATCAAATTAAAGCTAAGAAAATTTTGGCTTACCCAACTCATTATATCAGAGTTTTTGGCTTTTGATTGATTAACCTGCTAATTTACCCAGACAAGACTAATTATGTATAGAGCTTGCTTAAGGGTTAGTTACTGGCTAAACTTTACATTATAAAGATTTGCCAGCCTATTGGCAGAGCTATTCAAAACCAAATACATTACTAGACTTTTACTAGTATAGCTGACAATGTTTGCAGCAGCTATTTTATTTGGATCTAGAATTTAGTGGGGATACCAGAACATGCCTTTTATTCCTTCTGGATCGGACATGAAGCCCATAGTCCGGTAGAAATCGACCACATGGGGGTCAGCGAAGAGAGTGACATTGCTAATCTCTTCACTTCGCAATTTTTTGAGGACATATTTCATCAGAGCCTTGCCCAATCCTTTCCCTTGAAAGTCTGGGTGAACTACCACATCCCAAATTGTCGCATTAAAGGCATGATCTGAGGTAGCACGGGCAAAACCAATCAGCCGCCTTTGATTTCCTCGTACTTGCCACATAGTGGCTACGAGAAAACTATGCTCAATGGCTTTTTTTACTTTTCTCAGGGGACGACGCGACCAACCAACCGCATCACAGAGTTCCTCTAGTTCATACAGGTCGATATCTCGCTCTGTGCTGAAAACGATCCGTTCTGCGCTCCGCGTAGCATCGGAGTTATCGCTATTGGGGTAAAGTTCCCCCCAACTTCCCCCATACTCTCATCTAGGGGAGTTGTTTTGGTTGTCGCTGTAGAGTCAGAATTACTAAACCAAGTTTTCCAAAAACCCATGCCGTCGTGGTTCGGGTAGTATAACTGAATTGGTTTCCACTATCGAAAGTGTTGATTCACGTTTCACTAAGTTCAAACCATCTACCATCCTTAGCACTCCAAGGTTTTTGGGTGTTTTCGGGATTTGCAATGGCAACAGCCTAAGTTAAGGCGTGTTTCACACCAATCACTTTTAACTTTAGCATTTTGTTTTGACAATCCCATCCATTTAAGGATCGGATTCTTAGCTAATCAGGAAATCCCAGAGGTTCTAAGGAAACCATCCATTCGTCAAAGCCCTGATTTTGTGGAGTTTTTTGCAGAATATTCATTAACCTAGCAATGGCAGTTTAGTACAATCCGCCCTCAACCTACTTATCAATAAAGGTATACTATAACGCATTGCCCACGGATAAATCCGGTGAGATGTTCATAAAAGTCAATTAGTATATAACACCATCATTTAGCTTTAGATTTAACAAAGCAAGCGAGTCTTACCCCGAACGATGGCTTCTGGTTTAAAATCTTCGACACTGGAACTTCTAAAGCGCTTTAACCGAGCGTTTCCCCAGTTTTATGAGCAATTTGTCAGCAGTGAGATTCAACTGCAAAATTTGCGCCTAGCCTATCGCCTCTATAAAACCAGACGCGCCGTGATAGAGCTGAAACCGGAAGGTAGCAAAAGTGCCCTGCATTTTGCCTACCGCAACCAGTCTTTTCTTCTCAGCGATATTTTTGGTGTGCTGGCGGCTTACGGGCTGACTATCCACGGTCTAAGTCTATACGGTCAGATCCGACCGCCAATGTTAGTTTTTATGAAATTGTTGGTATCTCGTGGTAGCAAAGCCTTAACCGAGAAAACAGCAGAAAACGTCTGTCGCGCCATTCGCGAGGCTCTAGGCGGGCGATTTGAGGTAGAAGAGATGCTGGCAGTCGAATTTAACCTTGATGCTGGCTTAGAACAGGTACAGACAGAATTCTATGTCGATCCAGTTTTTCATCTTCCTGCCTTAGTAATTGAAGCTGATAATCAACCGGGACTATTTTATAAAGTTATGTACGGTATCTGGCAGGAAGATCTGCTGGTAGTCAATGCTAATTTGCTAGTTTGGCGGGGACGTACACGGCTAATTCTCTACTTGTTGGGGCCAAATGAAAGTCTAATTCCTGAATATCTAGGACACAAAATTGCTGAAGGAGTGCGACAGCGGTTGTTGGGAAAATGAAATCCTAACTTTTTAGACTGCGTATTTAGTCGCACCCACCCTTAAGGGTACGATATAGGTATGGCAACGATAGAAATCTTGGGCGTTCCACACGCTTACGAGTTAACGGCTCCCACTTCCTGCCCCGATGCTTTAGTTTTTATCCACGGTTGGCTCAATAGCCGTGGATACTGGCAGCCTGTGATTTCGCGCCTGTCAGTTGATTTTCAGTGCTTATCGTATGATTTGCGGGGTTTTGGTGAATCTCAATCCCAACCAGAAGCCGATTTTAGTTGGGCACAAAGTTCTGTCCAACTAAATCGTAATTCGAGTAGTGCAGTTGGTTTGCCCTTTGATTCTGTTTATACTCCAGTCTGCCTATGCTCAGGATTTAGCTTTGCTGCTGCAACAGATGAATATTACCAGTGCTTGGCTGATTGGGCACTCTTTGGGAGGTACAATTGCCCTCAAGGCTGCGGCGCAGATGCCTGATCGTGTTAAGGGAGTCATCTGTATCAATGCTGGTGGTGGCATTTATCTTAAAGAAGCCTTTGAGCAGTTTCGTTCGGCAGGCCAGAGATTTTTACAAGTTCGACCCCGATGGCTTTCTCAAATACCTTGGATTGATTTGCTCTTTACCAGAGGTAGTGTGGCACATCCTTTAGAGCGATATTGGGCACGTCAGCGAGTGATTGATTTTGTCGTGGCTGATCCTGAAGCTGCTTTGGGAACACTTCTAGGCTCTACGACTGAAGAAGAAATCAACCGCTTACCAGAACTAGTATCTCAACTGAAGCAACCAGTTTATTTTTTGGCTGGCGCCCAAGACAAAGTGATGGAACCAAAGTATGTTCGCCATTTAGCTAGCTTTCACCCACTGTTTCAATATTGTGGCGAAAATGTGATTGAAATACCTGATTGCGGACATTTGGCAATGTTAGAGCAGCCAGATGCGGTTGCTAGTCATATTCGGGCAATAGTCAGTAGTTATTAGGTATGGGGCATGGGGCATGGGGCATTTGTAATTTCTCCCCATCTCCCCATCCTACCTCACGAATGAGATTGATACAACTTCATCACCTGGGTCAGGGATAGCCTGGATTCAACGCCGAGGGTGAGAGCAGAGGTATTGCCTAGAGAAAGATGTTCGGCGGCGGCGCAGGCGATCATGGCGGCGTTGTCGGTACAAAATTTCAGGGGTGGGAAGAGGACGCGCAGGTTATGCTTAGTTGCTGCTGTTTGTAAATGTTTTCTCAGGGAACTGTTAGCGGCTACGCCACCACCAACGGCAATGGTGTCTAACCCATGATCCAGGGCACAGGCGATCGCCCTTTTTGTGAGCGATCGCGCTACGGTTTCCTGGAAGCTGGCTGCAACATCTGCTATTGGTAATTCTCCACCTTGTTTCTCTAACTGCTGCACTAAACGCAATACGGCTGTCTTTAAGCCGCTAAAACTCCCATCATATGGATGATATCCCCCACTCGGTAGGGAAACTTTGCCTTCTGGCAAGCTAAAGGCTTGGGGATTGCCTTGTTGTGCCAGTCTATCGATGACTGGGCCACCGGGATATCCCAGTTTTAACAACCGCGCTACTTTATCAAAGGCTTCCCCTGCCGCATCATCACGGGTTTCGCCTAGGGTTTCGTATATACCACAATCTTTGACGTAAATCAAGCTTGTATGTCCGCCGGAAACCAGTAAGCTAAGGAAAGGGGGATTTAAATTCTGTTCACTCAAGTAAGTTGCGTAAATGTGACCTTCGAGGTGATGAACTCCCAAAAATGGCTTTTTTTGTACCATTGCTAGGGTTTTGGCAGCAGTTAAACCCACTAACAGCGCTCCTACTAGTCCAGGGGCACAGGTGGCGGCTATACCATCGATTTTCGCCCAGTCTATATGGCTCTGTTCCAAAGCTTGGGCGATTAACCCATTAATTGTTTCCAAGTGCTGGCGGGATGCTACTTCTGGCACTACTCCCCCATACTGCTGATGAATGGGAATTTGTGAAGCTATGATGCTGCTACACACTTGTCGATGATTAACAATCGCTACGGCAGTTTCATCACAGCTAGTCTCTATTGCTAAAACGGTTGCCATTGTTCAGTTGTCAAATGAGTGAGAAATTATCAGTTGTCCGTGGTTCAGCGAAAATATTGCTGCTTTCTTACCCTACTAAGTTAGTTGGGGGAATATATAGAAATATGTTACGAAATGTAAATCGGCCTAAAACCTCTATCAATGAGAAAATACGACCCCTATGGAAGTTGGCGCCAACTCCCGCCCCTACAAGTGTTGACGCCTATCTACTACCACCATTTTTCCACTCAGGACTGATAACTCAGCACCCAGGACTTGCGGGGGAATTGTTTGAGAAGCTTTAACTTTTATTTACTTCAACTTTACTCGGTTCCCGCCCAAGAGTATGATGACTTGCTAGTTATGCAAATAAACACTGTACAAGCCGCTTCGTTTTGTACAAAAAACTTTTTGTTTTGTAATAAAAGGAAACATCTCCATGAGACGATTGTTTGCTTTGCTGTTAGTTGTTTGTCTTTGGTTCAACTTTGCCCCTGAAGCAAAAGCTCTGGGAGCTGACCTTGTTCCTTGCAAAGACTCTCCTGCATTTCAGGAATTAGCCGCAAATGCCCGGAATACCACCGCTGATCCCGAAGGCGGTAAAAAGCGATTTGAACGTTATTCTCAGGCGCTGTGTGGGCCAGAGGGTTATCCCCACTTGATTGTGGATAGTCGTCTTGATCATGCTGGCGACTTCCTGATCCCCAGCATTCTGTTCTTGTATATTGCTGGTTGGATTGGTTGGGTAGGTCGCGCCTATCTACAAGCCATCCAAAAAGGATCTGACGCCGAACAAAAAGAAATTCAAATTGATCTTGGTGTGGCGTTACCAATCATCGCTACAGGCTTTGCGTGGCCTGCTGCGGCTGTCAAGGAATTCCTGTCAGGCGAATTAACAGCCAAGGATTCAGAAATCACTATTTCCCCACGCTAATTTTGTTTAACCCATTCACTTGTTTTGGAGATTAATTAAATTTATGGCAGACAAAGGCGACCAAACATCCCATTTGGTGAAGTTTCTGACCACAGCACCTGTGATCACTACCATCTGGTTGACAATCACAGCAGGTATCTTGATTGAATTTAACCGCTTTTTCCCCGATTTACTTTTTCACCCCTTATAAGCAATTAAAGACGGGATTTTAGCAATTTGAGTGTGTGGTTTTATGCCTAAATTATATAATCAGGCCCCTTGGCTTAATTAGGTAAAACCAACACTCAAATAAGCAATCAAAATAGTGTAGTGAAACTTGTAAGGTTTAAATAGCTTACGAGTTTCCTACTTTTGAAAGCTGCATAATTAATTTTTTTAAACTTCTCAGCAAAAAGACATATTTGGCTACAATTATTATTAATATAAAAATGCCACCATTCTAAATTTAGAGGCGAACATAAAATATGGCGCAAGCAGTAGATGCATCTAAAAATCTCGCCAGCGATCCTAGAAATCGGGAAGTTGTTTTTCCTGCAGGACGCAATCCGCAGATAGGAAACCTGGAAACTCCGATTAATTCTTCTCCTTTGGTGAAGTGGTTCATTAATAATTTGCCCGCCTATCGCGCTGGTTTAACTCCTTTCAGACGGGGACTGGAGGTTGGACAAGCTCACGGTTACTTGTTGTTTGGACCATTCGCCAAATTGGGTCCCCTGCGGGATACATCAAGTGCTAACTTAGCTGGCTTATTGGGAAGCATAGGCTTGGTTGTGGTTCTCACAGCTGCCTTATCCTTGTATGCCCACAGCAATCCTCCAAAAGCACTTGCCAGTGTGACTGTACCTAATCCTCCCGATGCTTTTAGCTCCAAAGAAGGCTGGAATAATTTTACCGGTGCTTTCTTAATTGGTGGTATTGGTGGTGCAGTAGTTGCTTACTTTTTGACGATTAATCTGGCACTAATTCAAGGTCTGGTGGGTTAATTAGTTAAGAGGATAGGATTTACGCAATTTTCACACTCAACATCGGTTGTTGGGTGCGTCATATAGCGATTCTCAGTTAAGTGAGGTACAAGAACCCCACCCCCAACCCCCTCCCCGCAAGCGAGGAGGGGGCTAAAATGTAGATTACTAGAGTGGGAAACGCTATATCTCGACAATCTTGTCACTTAACT
>CAVYXS010000043.1:0-12907 GCA_963772205.1 uncultured cyanobacterium | reverse complement strand
GCGTACTTGATTATTCCTGACATAGTAAGAACTTAGTCCGTAGGAGATTAATAGACAAAGTGTGATTGTGCAGACACAGATGATATTTCTTTTGGCTTTTATGGTTCTATCAACCATTGCCAAAATTATGAGGTAGAAGATTCGCTCTTTGACGGTAAGAGAGCTACTGGTTGATTCCACGCTTCTATTTGTGCCGTCCAATGCGTGAAAGGGGTTGCAAGCCCTACCTTTACTGATTCCAAAATGCTTTGAGTCATTGGACCATATTCACCGTTTTGCAATTTTGTGAATCCAATCATCAGTGCTTGGGCAGTTACGTTGTCAGCGATGGTAATTCCCATCTGTTCACTCATCTGCTGTAATTGTCCTTGCAAGTTAGCTCCAGCATTTTCGGCTGATTCCTGAGAACCAGTTTTGGCTTGATTATCACCAGCTTTCCCTGTTCTTCTTGTCATATTCTCTCCAAAATTCTTCCATGTGAGATTTAATTGCATCTTTGGCACGAGCTACACGCATCATCTTTACTAATTGTGTGTACTGCCACATACATTCAGCCGAGTTTCGGTCATACCCAATGCTATAGAAGTACCATTCAAATCTTGGTACTTGTTTTTCAATTAGGTCATTGCGGTATCTATCGATAGTTGCTGAACTAATGCCGCATAAACTAACAAGCTGCATCTTAGGGAAGAATGCAATACTAGGTGCGATATCATCTAATGAAACTGTGATTAATTTTTGGGCATTCACTCATTGATATGTCGGAATTTAATCAACAATTTGATATTAAAAAACCCGCTAACAGCGGGCAACACAATCTCATGTCAATTTAGTGACAAAAGTTTCATTTAAAAGTCAAAAAAAATTGAGTAGCTTATTCCATTTGTTTCCCATTCTCTATCAATTATTCGTAGCACAGGGCGAACATATTTGGGTGTTTGGTTCACCCAGTTTTGCAGTGTGCGCGGATCTCGTTCAAAAAGACCACACAACATTGCTTTTAGTTTGCTCTCTTCAGCGCTGTTGCCTTTACTCCATTTGCACAGAAAATCAAGTAAGTTCATATTGCTCATTGCTCCTACTGTAGCCGTTACTACGGTTGGGGAAGTCCTCCGGTGATGAATGACGCACCCTTGGCATACTTTTATGTGTAAGTCTCAGTTACCTAGTGGCAATGCCTGCGGTGTTAAAGAAGAATCGCCGCTCACAACCTCTTTAATGTAGACAACCTGAGAATCCGGTCTGGTTAAGAAATAAACACAAGGAACAGACGGTAAAAGATGTTTCTCCTTGTCGGGTATTGAAGGCATTAAAGAAGATTGATTTGCTCTATAGCAATTGAACTATCCATAAATCAGTGATATTTGAAGGTGATCGCATCTAATCGCGATCATCTATCTGTTAGTAGATCGTCATGCATAAGTTAGCACAAGTGCCCTTATAAAACCCGAAACCCGCCTAGTCGCTGGCGGGTTTTTCTTTGAAAACGGCATTGATTACTTGTTCTTTAACTTGCCTGAGAGATGCGTTTTCTTCTCTCAGGCGGCTAATTCCCCCAGTTTTTCGGAGACGATTTGCTCAAGTCTGGTAACTCTTTGTTCCAGTGGATCGTTGATGTGTTTTATGCCTAGGTATTGGTCAATGAATTCCAATAACACTTCGGTTGTGTTTTTGCCTTCGGACTCTGCTTTGTCCTTAAGGGCTTTCCTCTTTTCTGGGTTGATTCGGATTGTTAGTCTTGCTTCTTCTGCCATAGTTTTCGTAAATGCTGTACTAACAAAGATAGCATTTCCTTATCTGAAAGCTAATAACTACAAAGAAAAATTGTACTAACAAACGTTGACAAACGTGCTAACTATGTACTAACATGCTATACATAAACCAAAAAGGCATCGCCCACTTACTACAGATGACGATGCCTTCCCGACTCCCTTTGATAAAATGCTGATGGAGTAAACCTATGTCTACGTTGACACTTTCTGGGGCGATTGACCAGTTCGATTCAGAAATTGAATTTGAGAGAATAGATAATTTTCTGCCGGCGATTCAACAGCAAGCAGCGCAACTAATCGGAGCATTTATCAGCTTTTGTCAAACGATCTACGTTGAAAAAACCACAACCGATGCTAAACAGTGGCGTGAAACAAGAGAATCCCTCGGTTGGGCTACTTCTACAGCAACGCCCTATGCAAAGGTTGGTGAGTACTTTGTGGAAGTAAACCCGTATAATTTAGAACTCCTCGACATCAAAACCCTCTTCGCCCTGTGTGCTAAAAAATACTCTGCCATCATTGAACGCTTGAAAACTGAGCGGCTGACGGTAGCAGAGGTACGAAAAGAGATGTCAGAAATTAACAAAGCTTCCATGAAACCCAAAGAAGCACCCAAAACATTGGAGTGGCGACGAGCTAAAACTGGGGAGCGTAGCCTAATTGCCCGATTGGATGCCGAAACGGGTGAGGCACTAGAGCAAAAATATAAATTGAGTTGTATGCCATTGCCTTTATTTATCAGGGATTTGCTTCGTCAATGGCAACCGCAATCACACCCAATCCCAGTGGAATCTACAGAGCGGTGGCGTCATGGATGGAAGGTTGGTGTGATGGTTGTGCCCAACGATGTAGGTTGTAAAAATTTCATCGACTGGTTTGAGAATAAGCCAGCAGAGGTAATTGAGTCTGATGGGGGTCTGGGAACGGTGCAATTTTTAAAGCTGCGTAGGCATGATGGGGAAATTTGTCAACTGGCCTTTGGAAATTGGGTGGAAGAAAATCAATTCCTGAGCCAAAGGTAATTTTTGCTGGATCAATCCAAGGTTGGTGGTATGGGGTGTTACGTGCTGATGGTGTGTACACTTTGCATTTTGAAAAAGGTGTGACTGCAGCGTCAAAGCGTAAATAGTTGTATTGCTTGCGGCATTCCACACTATACTATTGTTCTTTTGGCGTTCAGAGTGGGTGCGATAACGGATTATGGGGCTAAATCATCGCCTAAGTCATGTAATTTGACTGACATTGCTTAAAAATCCGAAAAATAGGATACTCATGATGTATCTAAAGCAAAACTCCGATTTTTCTGGTAATGACAGCGTTAGCACGCTCTAATTTTTATTCAAGCACACAAATCCCAGAGGTAGGCACTATGACTAGCAACCCAGGTGGTTTTTCAATTGGCGGTTCGGTAGGTGGTAAAATTAATAACGTTCAAGGCGATAATAACCGCGCAGTTCAAGGAGACAATAATCAGGCAGTCTTGGGAGATGGAAATCAAGTCACACAACAGAGCCAAATAGGTGCTAATGCTGAAACTGCACTCACTAAAGATGAGATTATCAAGTTGTTTCTAGAACTAGAAACACTAATTCAACAAGCAGGATTACCAGCAGATACCAAAGAAGAAGTAATTGAAGATTTAGGTGCAGCGAAGAAAGCCACAGACAAAGAAGAACCGAATAAAAACCGAGCATTAGAGCGTTTAACTAGTGTTGCAGATACACTTGATAAAACTAGTAAAACTGTAGAATCTAGTCAGAAAATTTGGACAATAGCTAAACCAATTATTACCAAAATTGCTCTCTGGCTGGGAGCGGCTGCAGGTTCTCATTTGTTGGGATTATAGAACTAAATTATGAGCCAGTTGCCTGATGACTTTGATACCCAACAGCCTGATATTAATCCTATTAAGCAGACTGATATTTTTAAAGATCAAAATATAGTTGATGGTAATGAAAATACTACAGTCCAAGGGAATGGTAATCAGGCTGCTCAGGGTCATAAAAATATCTTAGTTTCTGGGAGCAACAACCAAATACATGTTTTTTCTCTGAATGGTGAAAATTTACCACGACAAAAATTTGCCAGGGAAATACCCCCTCTGTTACCTCATTTAGTCAACCGCAAAAAGCAGGATTATGAACTAGCCAAGGGCATCAAAAAGCTAATAGAAAAAACTCCATTATCTCCTATAATCTGTATTATTCATGGTGATGAGCTTCAATGCCATGACAGATTTTTAGAACGGTTACATGAAGTTTCATTACCTAAATATTTAGGACAAGAGTCAATTAAAAAATATTATCTACTCTCCCCGCCCGAATTAAAGGATGCTCATGATTGTTTAGATTATTTACGTACCACATTAGCGGAGATCGTGATCAACCGTCGTGAAGCTTCTCTAGAAGAAATTAATGATTATTTTAATAAATTTCCTACTCCTATTCTTATTCATACTCGGTTATTTATTAAACAATTGCAAAAACAAGAATTTGCAACGTTGGATAATCTCCTGAATTTTTGGCACGCATGGCCTTTTCCAATCAACCAAAATTTAATTATTTGTATCTCTATTAAATACGAAATTAAGCGGAAGAGGCACACTAAAAAATCTAATATAGTAGCGCGTTTATTTTCTTATTTTATCAGTTATTTTTTGAAAAAAAATCGCTACCAGAAAGTCAATCAAGAAATTCATCAGTATATAGAAATGCTCTCACGATCTAATTTTGATAAATTTCATCGTTTATCTGGTCTTGTTTTACCAGAGTTAACTGGAGTGAGTCGAGAAGATGTTGAGGAGTGGGTGTATATGGAATGTACTCAAAATGTTATTGGAGAAGCAATGGCTGATAAATTACTCAAAAAAATTAGAGAGTTATTTTACGAATGGGAAGAACAAAACTCATCCAATACAATACCGATGGATGATTTAGCTGAGAAATTAAGAGAACTACTGGAATCTAATCTATCAGGTGAGGGAGAAATCACATGAAGTTTCCCTTTTATTCAGGTATCGGAAACCGTCAAAAATCTGAGTTACCAGTAACTCTACCTGTGTCTCCACGTTCTCAATTACTCCAGCCAGAGAATTATATTGCAGATGCAGGCTTGAAAGATGCGTGTAATGTGGCACTGTTGCTAGGACAACCTCTACTCCTGACTGGTGAACCAGGGACAGGTAAAACTCAACTGGCTTACAGTCTAGCATGGGAACTTGGACTTGGGGAGCCGTTGAAGTTTGAAACTAAGTCCAATAGTGTTGCTCGTGATTTATTCTATACTTATGATGCATTAAAGCGTTTCCAAGATCTGCAAAGTGGAGTGACTGAAACTAAATTTTTAGATTATATTACTTTCCAAGCTTTAGGTTCGGCAATTTTACGCAGTAGAAATCCAGAGGAAGTCAAGCATTTACTACCATCAGAAATTATACATTCCGAGAAAGGGCGTTCTGTAGTTTTAATTGATGAAATTGATAAAGCACCCCGTGACTTTGCCAATGATTTACTCAATGAATTAGAATTAATGTATTTTCGAGTTCCCGAATTAGCCAATGAAAAAATTGTGGGAGATGCCAACTTACAACCGATTGTAATTATTACTAGTAATTCGGAAAAAGATTTACCAGATGCTTTCTTGAGACGTTGTATTTATTACGATATTCCCTTTCCTGAATTGGAGCGCCTGGGGGAAATTGTCGCTAATCGTTTAGGGATAAATCCTGGTAGTAGTCCTTTTTTGCAAGCTGCTCTGAGTTTATTTTACAAGTTACGCGCTCCCCAAATTGGGTTGAGAAAAAAACCTGCAACTTCTGAATTATTAAGCTGGCTGATAATTTTACAAAAATTTACTCAATCATCAGAAAATCCTTTAATGCAAAGGGAAGTAGTTTTTCGGACTCTGAGTAGCTTAATCAAAACTGCAGAAGATCAAGAAAAAGCGAGAAAAGTTGTAGAACAGTGGATACAGGAACAGAAAAAAACTACCCAGATTGGCTAAATCCTAATGTCTTGATGGCGTTCATTGATGAACTCAGGGAAGCAGGTTACAAAATTGGCATACCTCAATATATTGCAGCCCAGGATTTAATATTAATATTGATTGCTCAGGGAGAAACTCTAGATAATCCAGAGCGACTAAGAAATTTTTTAAGTCCGATTTTTTGTAGTTCACCAATTGAGCAAGAAGAATTTCAGCAACGTTTTGACAATTGGGTAAAATTATTTAGCAACACCAATCTTTTTCAAGAGAAAGTAGATGTAGAAGCTGAAGCATTTTCAGCCGAACTAGCAGCAGAACGCCCTCTTTCCTATGGAATGCAGCGTTTAACACAACTCATTTCAATAGCTATTTTTATATCTATTCTCTTATTTCCGTTCTACACAGAGGAGCGATCTTTTATAAAACCACGCCCCACACCAACAGCACCAATTCCCACGCCAACAGAACCACTACCGACACCAACGGGGACACTACCAACAGTACCACCAAGACTAGTCAAAACAGAACCGAGTAAAACACCTCCTCCCAAGCAGCCATTTAATTGGCGAATACAGCTATTTTTATTGATTGTCTATGTTGTTATATTTTTAGTCTGGCGACTTTGGTGGTTGTGGCGTGCTAACCTATTTTTACAACGTCATAGTACAACACAGAAGCCTGAGCTACAAACAATTTCTATTACTGGGTTTGAGGAGAACTTATTTCCCAGCCTGATATTGTTAAAAATTGCTCGGAGTTTAAGACATCGCATCCGTGTGCCATCTAACGAAATTGATGTGAATAAAACTATTGATGCAACTCTGAGCCGGGGAGGATGGCTAACTCCAGTTTATAAAACTTACCAAGTTCTAAGAGAATATCTCTTTCTTGTTAACCGTACCAGTTACCGCGACCATCAAGCTAAATTTATTGAAGGAATAATTGCAGGACTGAAACAGGAAGGAGTATTTATTACCATCTATTTTTTTGATGATGATCCACGAATCTGTTTTGCCGATGATGACAAAAGTCATCCATTAAGATTCAGAGATATTATCTCAAAATATAGTGAACATTCTCTGGTGATCATCTCTGATACAGAGAAATTTTTTAGCTCTATTAGTGGAGAATTAGAGCCTTGGGTAAATCAGTTAACTAACTGGGAAAACCGGGCAGTTTTAACACCTACACCAGTGGAAAATTGGGGATATCAAGAATTAGAACTGGCACAAGAGTTTATTATTTTACCCGCAACACTCAAAGGGTTAGAGGCGTTGAGTCAAAGATTGCGCCAGGGATGGGCGACTTATTTTGTTGGGGAAGAAACGCCAATACCTCTACCAGATGGGTTGCGTACAAGACCTTATTTTTGGATAGAACGTAATCCCCCACCAACTGAGCAGATTAATGCTATGTTGGACTCCCTAGAAAAATATCTTGGTAAGGATGGTTTTTATTGGCTGAGTGCTTGTGCTGTATTTCCAGAGTTGCACTGGAACATCACTATTTATTTAGGTAA
The DNA here is from genome assembly GCA_963772205.1 of uncultured cyanobacterium. Taxonomy (GTDB): domain Bacteria; phylum Cyanobacteriota; class Cyanobacteriia; order Cyanobacteriales; family Nostocaceae; genus Gloeotrichia. The sequence continues at coordinate 5,632 of CAVYXS010000043.1, read as the reverse complement.
TGTGCTGAAAATCGAGTCAGGTGCATCTCTAATAGAAGTGTGTTCATTGACTGATTTAGCTCGTTTACCGTGGTTGCGTTATGGTTATATGCCAGACTGGTTGCGTGTTTACCTAATTACAACACTTACCCCAGAGCAACAGCAAATAATCCGGACTGCGCTGCAAGATTTACTAATTACGGCTGTTCAAGGTTCTGTGAGCAAATTCCAATTAGAAGTAGCCAGACAATATCATCAGTTTCTGCCAAAATTAGCTAATCCAATCCTTTATTTATTATCTAAACAAGCATCTGTTAATAGTCAATTACGGGATTACATTTTTTTAGGCTTTATGAGAGGACAATCTGTACTGGCGATGAAAGTATCAGATGAATTTAGTCGCTCTCTACAAAAGCAGAAAAGATATGCTTGGTGGAGAAAATTACTAGGAAAACTGGGAATAGTTGTTAAACCACCAATTCAGGAACGGAGTTTTGTTAAATCTGGAAACTCTAGTTCCTCGTTAATCAACCGCAGACAATTTTTGCAGTGGCTTGGTTGGGGAGGAGGCGGTTTGCTGATATCAGTGGTAGCGCATCAGGTTACTCAAAATTCTAGCCAGAATCCGAATACTTTACCCAATCCTAATCCTACTCCTACTCCTACTCCTTTAAAAAGTTTTGAGTTTGAAATAGTCAGAGTCAACGCACAGGGAACCATTACCAACAGAGCCAACCGTACAGCACAATCTTTTATGGAAGATTTGGGTAATAGTGTGAATTTAGAAATGGTGGCTATTCCTGGTGGTGATTTTATGATGGGTTCACCACCGGGGGAACTGAAGCGAACCAAATATGAAAGTCTACAGCATCCAGTAGCAGTTCCTGGGTTTTTCATGGGGAAATATGAAGTTACTCAGGCGCAGTATCAAGCTATAATGGGGACAAATCCTGCCAGTTTCAAAGGTGATAACCGACCTGTAGAACAAGTGAGTTGGAATGATGCGGTTGAGTTTTGTCAAAAGTTAAGTAATATAACGCGGCGTAACTATCGCTTGCCAAGTGAGGCAGAATGGGAGTATGCCTGTCGTGCTGGAACTAATACGCCGTTTTATTTTGGTGAAACGATTACGGCGGACTTGGCTAATTATAATGGCACTTACACTTACGCATCTGAATCTAAAAGTAAATATCGTCAGCAAACAACACCTGTAGGCACCTTTGCCCCCAATGCCTTTGGTTTGTATGATATGCACGGTAATGTCTTCGAGTGGTGTCAAGACCATTGGCATGAAAATTATAATAATGGCGCACCTAGAGACGGACGTGCTTGGCTGAATGATAATGATAATCAAAGTCCCCGGCTGCTGCGCGGTGGTTCTTGGTTCAGCAATCCTGAGTACTGCCGTTGTGCTTATCGCTACCTCAACAACCCCGGCATCCGCATCTACGTTATCGGTTTTCGCGTTGTGTGTGATGGTCTTTCGGCGAGGACTCCTTAGCCCTTTGCTCTTTAGCCCTCTGCCCTCTTGCATTTTGCCCTTTGCAAGTGTAGCGGAGCGGAACGATCAATTTTTTTTTAGAACTATGGATGTCAGCATTTAAACCATCAAATGTAATAATAGCATAGTTTGCTGATAATAATCATGTAAATTTTATTTACAGAATTAATGGAAGAATTGTCGATTATCCAAAAAACCTACGATTTAATCAAATGGTACATTCCAATTCTTAATCGGCTGCCCAAAAATCATAGATTTACCTTGGGCGACAGGATGATAAATGGATTGTATGATTTACTAGAGGGGTTGCTTGTTGCTCGTTATAGTCAAGAAAAATTCACTCAATTAGAATTACTCCAAAGTCACTTAGATATTTTACGCTATCAAACCCGGATTTTATTCGACTTTAATTTAATTGCCATAGACCGCTACGAATATGCAGGTAAATTAATCACTGCCATTGGCGTAGAGCTAGGAGGATGGCTCAAGCAACAAAGCAAACACTATAACATTTCTCGTCAAGAGTGAGGTACACCCGTAAGGGCACGGCACTGTTCCCTACACCGCGTGATCCAATTTTGTAATTATAGCGGTTCTCAATTGCATAGAATACAGATCATTGGTAGGGGCACAGCAATGCTGTGCCCTATTGTGTATTGCTTCCATTCGAGAATCGCTATATGTAAATGAGAAATGCTATAAAAGCTTTAAAAAGAACTTTTATGAAACGCTACGGTTGTCTTTATTCTCAAATTATCAATTTTGAAAATATCTTAATTGCTGCCAAAAAAGCGCAAAAAGGGAAAAAATTTAGAGATAATGTTTTAGAGTTTAACTATAATTTTGAATCGGAAATAGCCAAATTACAAGAAGAATTAGTTAATCAAACTTATCGTCCAGGAAATTACAGAACTTTTTATATTAAAGAACCGAAAATTCGGATGATTTCGGCTGCACCATATAGAGATAGAGTAGTACATCATGCTTTGTGTAATATTATTCTGCCTTTAATTGAAACAACATTTATTGCTGATTCCTACGCTAACCGAGTGGGATTTGGTAGTCATCGTGCTTTGCAACGGTTTACTAATTTTTCCCGTTCTAGCCGCTATGTCTTACAGTGCGATATCCAAAAATATTTTCCCACCATTGACCATGAAATTCTGAAGACTTTACTCCGCCGAAAAATTAAATGCTCGGATACACTTTGGTTAATTGACACTATTATTGATAATAGTAATGAACAGTTATTAGTCGTGGAGCATTTTGCTGGTGATGATTTGTTAACGCCCATCGAAAGAAGGAGAGGTTTACCAGTTGGAAATCTCACAAGTCAGTTTTTTGCTAACGTTTATCTTAATGGCTTTGACCATTTTGTTAAAGAAGAACTTCAAGTTAAAAAGTACCTCCGCTACGTTGATGATTTTTCTCTGTTTTCAGATGATTGGCAATTTTTATCAGATGCTCGATTTGCCATTGAGGAATATTTAGCTAATCAATTAAGACTAAAAATTCATCCGATAAAAAGCCAATTATTTGAAACACGACTTGGTGCTAATTATGTAGGTTTTCGGATATTACCGAATCAGATTCGGGTACGGACTGAAAATTTAAGACGGGCAAGACGCAGACTAAAATTTATGCAAAGGAAGTCTAATCAAGGTAAAATTAACTCAGAGAAAGTATCTCAATCGATTCAAAGTTGGTTTGCTCATTTAGAGCATGGAGATACTTGGCAGTTGCGCCAACAGATATTTACTTCACTTGCATGGGTAAGGGAGTAGAGAAGGGACAGGCTAAACCGGCTGCTGCGCGGTGGTTCTTGGAACAACAATCCTGAGAACTGCCGTTGTGCTTATCGCAACAACAACAACCCCGACAACCGCAACAACAATATCGGTTTTCGCGTTGTGTGTGATGGTCTTTCGGCGAGCGCTCTTTTGTGCCAGAGTCGGCGGATGTGAATGCGTCGAGCGTGCATTAGAAGAGTCCAGCCCTTGTTCCTGTGATGTCGGTGACGATATCCGAATATAAAATTGGGTTGGGTAGCTTGGTAGGTGAAAATCGAACAGTTGCCCAACTCTACAAACAAATTGCCAGCGTTTTGGCATTGCACAAAGATGTTTCTAAGTGCGTAGTCGCAGCCCCTTAAAGTAGACATCGCTCTTGTTGCCTGACTTTTTGATTTTCCTTACCAACGCGCCAACAGCGCAGAGAACTAAAAGGATACTAACTGCGATCGCCGTGCATTGGGGTTATTAGCTGGCTCTATGCCGACAATCAAATCTCATCATATATGCAGTTCCTCCATTGTCTGTCATTTCCGTAGCGTAATATACAAAACCCACACGCTCGTAACACCTAATGGCACGCTTGTTCTCAGGGTGTGGATCGACTATGATCTGCTGTGGTTCATGTCTTGTGATGATCATCTCGATAAACAATCTGATCGCGGCTGTACCCACACCATGATTGATGCGATCTACTTGGCCGATGTACTGGTCAATGCCGATTACTTCTGACGACACAACATAGTATTGGAAGTAGCCGATTAGACTTTCACCCTCTTCTCCCGATTCTACAAGGATAAATCGAGCAACGTCTGGTTCTTCATCTCCATAATGCAGTGCTACTTTCTCTAATGTATCGTCTCCATCATTCCACCACTCCTTTACATGATCATTGGACAGCCAGGTAAGGAGTAGTGGGAAGTCAGTAACTCTCAATGATCTAAAATTTAGCATGAGAAAATATTCTCATCGCTTGGCAACTCGATACAATCTAATGGTCGCGCTCACTGGACGCAGATAACCTGCCAGATGTAATACCGACTACTTAACTAAACGTGAGTTCGACGGATTGAAAAAGGTAAAAAGCTTGCTATGTATGGATTTGCCAAGCTGGGTATTCTCCAGGCGATGGCACCGCAAGCGCCGCAGGCATCGCTACGATTGAAAGAGAATGAGCAAAAAAAGGCACAAAAAAAGCCGAGACTTAGTTTTGTGACTTTCAGGAATTACTCATTTGTGCAAATTTTGGATTGCTTCGGTGGTTTTATAGAGAGGCGAAATCTTGATCTAATTTCCACTCTTGTTTCAGAATCTCCTTATACATCGTTTCCCGAATCATCATGTGCTTATGCTGCAAGATCAAGAACTCTTGAGCTTGCTCGCGGGACATTTGCTGCACTTGATCGGTAAAGTTTCTCAGGCTAAATTCTTGCTCTAAAGTTAGTTCGATATCCTTTGCCATAGTGCCTTCTGTAACTCAATTAGGGTGAAAACTGTGAGTTTGATGTTGTACTAGCTATGTTTTATGGTTTGTCTGTGCCATAAAAGTTTCCTGGGAATTAGTTTTGGCAATGGCTCTGCTTCTCGTGTCCATACTCGTTTAGAAAGGTCGGAACAAGAAAGTCTAGAAGATACTTGCAATCATGATCAAGCTGAGGTTGAAAAAATGGCCTACTGTAGGGCAGGGTATATGGTGAAGTTAAATTTCCTACAAGCCAGTCAACAGACCAATCACGCCCAGGCTTCCTAGAGCCACTTTTCAAAACGTCTCCGCGCGTTTTTCTGGATACTGAGTAAAGCTAAACCGAGGCTCATCAATCATGTGCTTTCAAAGATTCGATGGCGTAGTTGTTCAGCCTACCGAATTCTTCCGTCACTAATACCGCTTTTTATCAGTTTTTCTTTGGACTTTTGTAATGTTTTGTAAATTAAATCTAACACTTCTGTTACAAAACTGCAATGTTTGTTGCCAAATAAAATAAATAATGATAAAGAAAATTTTCGGAATTACCTGTAGAAAATACATCCAAAGAGTTGTGGGGCAGCAACTCTGACAATTTGAAGACTGCCTTTACCCAACTTCGTCATCGAGGCGAGATACAATGGTAGACTAAGCCCTGACCCTTATTTTTCTTAGATATTTTTAGTCTCGGCGTTTTTTTGTGCCTTTTTTGCTCATTCTCAATTAATCTTAGCGATGCCTGCGGCGCTTGCGTAGCCATCGCCTTTTTGGATGCCCAGTTGAGCAAATTCATACATAGCAAGCTTTTTGCACTTTCTTATCCGTCGAACTCACGTTAATATTAAAGCCTGTTCAAGCGCTCAAAAAGATAATTTCCGATTTTAACTGTTGGCCCAACTG
>CAVYXS010000042.1:0-58496 GCA_963772205.1 uncultured cyanobacterium | reverse complement strand
TACATCTTGAATCATAAAACGCTTACCACTACTAGAAGTGCGAATACCAGAATAATTTGTCACAAACCCTTGGTTTGCTGCTGCTGCTAATAGCTGTTCTCTATCTTTGATTTCTACTTCTTGGACTGTTTTTCTAGAAGGCATTCTGGTAAACTCTTCCCAAGAAAGTTCCCATAATTCTAACGCTTGACGATTACCGTAGTTAAAAATTGGGTCTACTTCCATACCGTGAGATACTAAAACAAAAGGTGCTTCAAACAGCGCCTGTGCTATTTCCTCTGGTGAACCACTCACATCCAGCAAAGAACGTCCTAGCCAATGCTGAAAACTGTTGAGCAGGCGTTGGCTGTGAATCATTATAGCTTCTTGCTGCCAAGGAAAGGCGATCGCACTGGTCATGGGTAAGGCAAAAATATACATCCAGAATTTAGTATGACAAACTTTGAGTTATTTCATACCCAGCTTTCACCAAAGGCTTGACGAGTTCTCCCTAAAGCTGAAAATATGCAAGTGAATGCATATTACCTCAGTGAACTCATGTTTTTTACCAATTCCCTAGAAAATCAACTCCAACGCTGGAACGAAACCATCAAAAATCAACCAAATAATCCTAATGCTTATATTCGTCGGGGTATGGTTTATTTTCAGCTTGGCAAAATTGATGAATCAATTCGAGATTTTGACACTGCAGAAAAATTAGATGCTCTTATTATACCTTATCTTTGGCAACGTGGACTATCTTATTATTATGCAGAAAGATTTGCCCAAGGCGCTCAACAGTTTGAGATAGATTTAACCCTAAATGCCCAAGATGTAGAAGAAACAGTATGGCGTTATCTGTGCATAGCGCGGTTAGTTAATGTTACCGAAGCGCGTAATTCTCTATTACCTGTGAAAAATGACCCTCGACGAATTATGCGGAGTGTTTATGATTTATATGCAGGAAATTGTACAGCGGATGATGTTTTAAATGTTGGTAAATTAGAAGGTGTAAAAGGTAATTTTTACAGTCATCTTTATTTGGGATTATATTACGAAGCTGAGAATAATATTGATTTAGCGCAGGATTATATAGTTAAAGCTGCTGATAATTACCAGATTGATGATTATATGTGGTATTTAGCGCGGGTACATAAAAATTTGCGACAATGGTCTTGATTGGATAGTACGGGAATCGAGCGTTTTGGAGCCAAATGATACAAATTCTGGGGAAAATTACCTACTTGCTGAAGTTGTGCAACAGGAAATCACAAACCGTAATATAGAAGTAGGTAGCGGGTGTGAATGGATAGGGAAGGGAGCAGAACCCCAATGGGACAATTATAGATCTACCAAAGCCTATGATCATAATTGATTTTAAACGTCCTATTGGCAGAGTGTATCATGCTGATGGCAGGATAACAGAAAATGTGACCCGTGTATTTATTCAAAGAAATAATGATGGTACGCTCAATTCTGCATATCCTGTATTAGATAGCTTTGTACTCAACTCCTCAAATAGGAGTAGCAAAAGTGACTAAAACTGCAAAATTTAATCTTAAGTTTTCTCAAGGACAAAAAATTATTCGAGAAAATTGGTTTTCTCCACCTGAAAATCCATTAGGAGAACTTTCTCATTTAGAAATGGGACTCAGACGTTTTTGCTTTGAACGTAACAGAAAATTATTTTTGGAAATTGGGAATATCCGAAAAGAACTTTTTTTAGATCCTGATATTATTTTGATATTAGATGAGTTACCGGAAAAATATTATCATCTATTAATAGGTCGAAAAATTGACCTAAGTTTTCCTGAAAGCGGGATAACTATCTATTTAGAACCTATGGATATATGGACAATTAATTGTATTTTCCAAGAATATGGAGACTCAAACACACACAAAAACTTTGTTTTACAGAGGTCTCAAGTATTGGCTGTTATCCAATTTTTTTTATATCAAATCATCAATGAAGCGATTAACAACGGTTACATAAAAGAAGTAGATGAAAAAGAATTTTATGAAATTAAAGTTTAATAATTATCTACTTAATGTCCCACTATTATATATCTAAAATGCTAAATGCGATCGCCTCACAAAGAAAACTGGTATAAACTAAAAATGGGTGAGTATACAATACCCACCCACTGGTTTCAAAATTTTTACAGAGTTCAGTCTATTGCGCTCCAGCAATTGCATTTGCGGTTGCTGCACCGCCAAGCCCACCAACTGTAAATCCGATAGCAGGACACATTGGAGCCAAATAAACAGCAACTGGTGGAGCAACCGGAGCAATAACAGCATTAACGGTATAACAGACGACTACAGTACCTGTTGCTCCACCCAATACACCACCTAATGCTTCCCAGAAACCATGAGTGAATGAACCGACTGAATCGCTAGCAGCAAAAGCTGGAGTGACAAAGCCGTTCCAAGCAATCAAGCATGTAAGAATCACTGCGAACAAAGAGCGAAAAGCTTTCATTAGTACCATAATAAATTTATTTGAAACTGGTGGGACTGACTGAAGGTAAAAGTTACACAAGCAACTGTATTAGCCTTACAAGCTACTTTGCCTATGGTATTTTCTGAACCTCAGTTGCAACAAGCGTAACTTCCGCAACAATAATCAAGTTTTGAACAATCTTGATATTTATTATGTAGGCATCTTTAAGTGTCTTTACCTATTTGAAAACCGATGAACAGAAAATGAAGCGTAATTAACCTTTATAACTTTTAGCGATCGCCTTTGCTAAACTAACTGTCAGGCTGAGAAATATTTTGAAAAATGCGCTTATTTATTCAATTTTCCCTGGCTTCGCTTTCAAACTGCACTTGGCGATATAAATCAACAATCGCTATTTCTACACCCACCGATTCCAGTCCTAATATCTCGCCCAAATAATACTCTGTATGGGCTTTTTTATGCGGCTAGTCGCAATAAGCGGATAAACCCTTCTTGCTCAAAATGGCGATCAGTCGATAATGCCTCAGTAATTCCACGCTGGTGCATCAGCACAAAGCTAACAGCATCACACAAAGAGTAGGTTTTATCTTGACGTTCCAGTAGTAGCTTAACTGCTGCCCGATGCAATGGCTCATCAACCCAGACCATTTCAATGTCAGGGTTATCCAGCAAATCAACTGCAAAGTCCAGGACAGGGGAACGAGGAAATCGTCTTGCAGTGGCTAAGGCAACGTATTCCGCGATAATATAGCTGTGAGTCAATCGGATCTTAGCTCTTTTGTACGCAGCACAAGCTTCAGTATGTAAAGGCTCTGTTTGATAGTGCAAACACAGCAAACCAGACGTATCGAGGAGCATTAGTCTACCTCATGGGTACTGCTGTACTCTCTACCTAAATCAGCATCAATGCTCTCATTGTCTATGTCTGTTACCTGTTCCAGGTTTAACGCCCCAAAATGGCTCTCAAACTTTGTTCGGGCTATCTCTTTATCTGCGTCAAGCAGTAACAGTTTGAATACTTGCCCAAACCGTTGTTCCAGTAACGTAGCAGCTAACCGTTCTGGAGGTATACCCAGAGCCTCTGCTTGCTGCTGAATTACGGTAAAGACCTGATCACTCAATTCCAAAGTTAGCGTGTGGTTCATACAATGGTGTAACTTAGGTAGAGACTATCCCATATTATAGCTTCGCTTGCACATCTACCCATTTTCATCGCTCATCTATTCAATTTTCGCTGGCTTCGCTTTCAAACTGCACTTGGCGATACAAATCAACAATCGCTATTTCCACACCCACCGATTCCAGCCGCAATTTATTACCCAAATTATACTCCGACAGCACCCATTTTCCCTGTTCGTTGCGCCGAAATACTTCTACACCTGGTTGATCTATTTGGACTAAAACATATTCTTGCAATGTTGGAGATTTGCGATATTTGGCAAACTTTTTCCCCCTATCGACTGCTTCCGTTGAAGGTGATAAAACTTCGATAATTAAGCAGGGAAATTGCACCAGTTGTGGATCGATATCTCGCTCGTCGCAAGTCACTACCACATCAGGATAAAAATACTTTTGCCCTGGTTCTACCTGCACCTTTACATCTACAATGTATACTTCACAGGAGCGATTTGCTAGAGCATCATCTAAAAGCTTGGAGAAATTTAAAGAAATCCGATTGTGGTTGCGTGTAGCACCACTCATCATCACAACTTCGCCATCCCAATATTCGTAGCGTTCCTCTTGGGTGGGTTCCCAAACCAGATATTCCTCTGCACTCATGTAAGTATTGTCAGGTAAAGCAACCATCGTTAGTTTAGGCAATGATTTACTTTTCTAGGATAGCGAAAAAATGGCGTTCTTTTTCTAGCCGTGGGAGTCTAAAAGTTGCCCATTGACTCGTTCATACTGAACTGGAGAGACGATACATATAGAACTTGCGGATTAATCCCTCGCTACAGTACCTTGATGAAAGACTATTTTCCATTCATCATCGATTAATTTCCAGATAGAACTTCGTAGAGAATAAACAGGTTCTCCGCTATCTGCACTGTATTTGACTGCTCGATAAGTTATTAGAATAACCCCAGCAGCCAAAACAGAGGTGTTAAATTGTGTAATTGTTATTTGAGTTAAGGGTTCATTCTGTAAGTTCTCGATAATTTGCTGCTTGTCAAAGATGCGTCCTGAGCTTCCGAATTCAATAAATTCATCGGCCAGTAATTCTGCAACATCCTGCGCTGACTTTCGTACATTTGGTTGAAGTAAACGCTCTTCTAGCTGATAAAGAAGCATTTCTTGTGAATATTCCGCTGCCATAATATGTGTTGAAGACCAAATCCCGTGATTGCAGACAGTCTCAAATAAACATCCTTGAACATCACAGCATTTTATCTCGCAGGTGCTTCATGCGATCGCCTCTTAAATTTTTCGCAATAATTCTCGAATCATAATTTTACATTCACCAAAGGCTAAAGGTGAAATTGTCACATCCTCTGCCAATATACTCTCACTGTGATAACCATCTGGACTGGGGAGACGATACATATACAATTTGCGTCCATTGACATCTAAAATCCAGGTACTCAATAATTCCTGATTTAGCATAGGCGTTCGCTTTTACTTCTCGATCATATTTGAGACTGGAATCAGCTATTTCAATCAGTAAAAACACTTCGGAAGCATGGGGATGGTGATCGTCATAATCTAATGGATTGAGCTTCACTACTGAAATATCTGGTTCTGGTTCCGAGTAATCATCAAGCTGAACTGGTGACTGGATTCTTAATAAAACTTTATCACCCAAATGTTGACGTAATAACCTTTCTGTGCGTGTAATTGCTGATTCATGAGCAGTTCCTTTGGCTGACATGCTGATGATTTGTCCCGCTATTAATTCTAAGCGTTCTTCAGGATGAAAAATTCCTGTTTCCGCTATTTTGTGATATTCTTCTACACTAATTAGGCGAATATTGGTAAGCATAATATTTAGGTTAATGTCCCAACATTTTATCTCGTAGATGCTTAATGCGATCGCGCAATTGTCCCGCTTCTTCAAATTCTAGTTTTTTCGCTGCTTCTTTCATCTGCGCTTCTAACAAAGTAATCAATTGGGGAATCTCTTCGAGTGGTATTTCATTGAGATGTTCATCTACTATTTGTAAGTCGCTGGCATTCAACCGTCGGGAAACATCCAAAAACGATAAAATCGCATTACTCGATTTTTTGATAATCGATTGCGGTGTAATTCCATGCATTCGATTATATGCTACCTGAATTCCCCGCCGTCTGTCAGTTTCATCGATGGCTTTAATCATGCTATTTGTCATATTATCAGCATACATGATTGCCTGTCCTCGGATGTGACGCGCTGCTCTCCCAATAGTTTGAATTAAGGAACGTTCGGTACGCAAAAATCCTTCTTTATCTGCATCTAAAATGGCGACTAAGGAAACTTCTGGTAAATCCAATCCTTCCCTTAACAAGTTCACCCCAACTAAAACATCAAAACTCCCTTCGCGCAAATATTGCAAAATTTCAATCCGCTCAATGGAATTAATTTCTGAGTGCAAATACCGTACGCGAATACTGTGTTCTTGCAAATATTCGGTCAAATCTTCCGCCATGCGCTTGGTTAATGTGGTAATTAGCACTCGTTCTTGGCGCTCAACTCTGTCTCTAATTTCTCCTAACAAATCATCAATTTGTCCTTCTGTAGGACGCACGGAAATTTCTGGATCAACTACGCCAGTGGGTCTAATTACTTGCTCGACTATGTTACCTTGAGAAACTTCTAATTCCCAATTTCCTGGAGTTGCGGAAACAAAAATACACTGATTCACCTTCTCCCAAAATTCTTCGGCTTTCAATGGACGGTTATCAGCCGCACTAGGAAGGCGAAAGCCATGATCAATTAACACTTTTTTTCTGGCTTGGTCACCGTTGTACATACCGCGAATTTGTGGTACTGTGACATGAGATTCATCGATTACTAAGAGCCAATCTTTGGGAAAATAATCAATTAAACACTCTGGCGGTTCTCCAGCTTGTCTTCCAGCTAGGTGGCGGGAATAATTCTCGACGCCGTTACAATAACCGACGTGGCGCAGCATTTCTAGATCATAACGTGTCCGCTGATCTATGCGTTGGGCTTCTAATAATTTACCTGCTGCTTCTAATTTGGTTTTTTGCTGTTTTAATTCAGCAGCGATATCCTCACAAGCCACTTCTAACCGTTCTTCTGGGGTGACAAAGTGACGTGCGGGGTAAATATTTATCGCTTGTAGGCTGTTGATAATTTCACCCGTTACAGGGTCAATATAGCGAATCGCGTCAATTTCATCACCAAAAAATTCAACGCGAATAATTCTATCTTCGTATGCTGGCCAATTTCTAACACATCACCCCGGACGCGAAATTTTCCCCGACCCATTTCTAAATCGTTACGGCTATACTGAACTGATGCTAAATCCCGCAAAATTTGCCGTTGATTAACTTCCATACCTATCTTTAGGGGGATGGCAGCTTTGAGATATTCTGCTGGCATTCCTAAACCGTAGATACAGCTAATGGAAGCAACTACGATCACATCGCGACGTTCAAACAGCGATCGCGTTGCTGAATGTCGCAGCATATCGATTTCACTGTTAATCGACGCTGTTTTTTCAATATAGGTATCGGTAACTGCAATGTACGCTTCTGGTTGATAATAGTCATAGTAGCTGACGAAATACTCAACCGCACTTTTGGGAAAGAACTCTCGCAGCTCATTACAAAGCTGTGCGGCGAGGGTTTTGTTATGCGCCAGAACCAACGTAGGTTTGCCAATCTTCTCAATGACTGCTGCTACCGAAAATGTCTTACCGGTTCCCGTAGCTCCTTGTAAAGTTTGGTAACGATTCCCCCCTTGGATACTGTCCACAAGTTGGGCGATCGCTTGTGGTTGATCACCGGTGGGACTAAAGGGAGCTTGAAGACAAAATTCTGTCATACAGGTTTGCTGAAAATACCCTATCTCATAGTAACGATACCACTTAAGACCCGTTGCCCTTGGGTAGTGAACGCAATAAATAGCAACTTTTATTCATAAAAATTTACACTTTAGATTTACTTATGTATCATATTTGAAGATATTTATAGCCACACGAGGTTTTTTTAGGTTAGACTTTCATATACTAGAAAAAAAAATTCATGTCTGTTTAATTATTGTAAAATCCAGTTAATAAACCATAGGTGTTCGGTTATGAGCATTAGCAGCGCTGGCACTGAAATTAATTCTCAGCCAAAAAATGCCAAGCTAAACGGCGAAAATACAGTCGAAGTGGAAAATAATAAAGGTCAGACTTTGAAAACAGATAAAGTTGAGACAGCTACTGCTCTCCCAGTGCAAGTAGAATCGCCCAGCAAAGTGGATACTAATGGAAACCTTGTCATTGCAGGGGTACGTCCCATTAGCACCAGTGAATTGCAAGTTGTGAATACATATAACTCAATGGGTATTCGTCCAATTGGCGCTAATACTCTTGATGTTGTTAGTAGTATAAACATTTCAGGAATTCGTCCCATCGCCTCAAGTGCATTGGTAGTTTCCGAAAACTATTCAATCTTTGGTAATCGTCCAATAGCATCAAATGAGATTGACGATTCTGAAAGTTTAATGGGTTTTCTCGATTAGACACGAAAATCATCTTCATCATTTTAGCACTTTAGTAACCCGGTTCTATAAAGAATCCGGGTTTTTAGTTACTTGTCATTTGTCTACCCCTCTCCCTCTCTATCCAAAAGCATAAATTAAAACATCACAGCTTATATCCATTGGTGGAAGGCTTTAGCCAAAGTTATCAGCTACTTTATAAAAGTAATAACAAATAATTTCAAAGTTGGTTTACAGCTTTGAAATCTGCTTAGAAAATTAGGAGAGCAAAATGAGCTTAGAAAATAAAGCCAAAGCCACTGCTAAAAATGTAGAAGGTAAAATCCAAGAAGCAGCAGGAAATATTACTGGAGATCCGAAAGATAAGGCTGAAGGTAAAGCAAAGCAAGCTGAAAGCCAAGTGCGTCACGGAATTGAAGATGTGAAAGATGAAGTGAAGAAAAATATCGACTAAAACTGCCTGCAAAAGTTTTAGGTTCTTACTTGGGGTAAATCCAATTTTTGCCAAAAAACTTAGGTGATGACTAATCGCCATCTATATCTGTGTTTTTCCCCTATTTACGAGAGTTAAAATAGTAATAAAACTCTTGTAGGTAGAGTATTTGTAGAGACGCGATAATCGTGTCTCTACTTTATTAAAGCGATTCTCGATTGAATTAATACAAGGGTCATTTTATGGCGTTTTTGGTGTAGTTGTTAGGCGCAAAAAAAACTCTATATAATTAAAACTAGGGGATTTTTGTTGCGGATGTATTTATATAAGTCAAAAGTTATTGGCCAGCATAAGTAGCAGGAAATACTTTGATCAACAGCCTATTGTTCACGTTGCATCTTTAACTGTAACTGGCGCCATTTTTCTTGCTGACGTATTCTTTTTTCCTCAGTCAAACTATCAAAACAGTAAGAGCAAGAAATCCCTTCCTCATATTTGGGAGAGGCTTTATCTTCAGCAGAAATCGGTCGTCCACAACTGTAACACATCTCATAACTACCCGATTCCAAACCGTGACGCACAGCTACTCGTTCATCAAAGACAAAACATTCCCCTTCCCATAAACTTTCTTGGGCGGGAACTTCCTCTAAATACTTGAGAATTCCGCCTTTGAGGTGATAAACTTGAGTCAAACCCTTGGGATAGCATAAAGGCTGAAGCTTTTTCACAGCGAATACCGCCAGTACAAAACATGGCGACTTTTTTATGTTTGATTCGGGTCAAGATTTTGACGCACGTATTCTGGGAAATTCTCGAAATGATTGAGTTTGCGGATTTTGCGCCCTTTTAAAGGTACCGATATTCACTTCATAATCGTTGCGGGTGTCAATCACAGTGACTTCCGGGTTAGAAATTAAGTCATTCCATTCTTGGGGATTGACATAAGTACCAACTTGCTGATTGGGGTCAACTTCTGGTAAACCCAAAGTGACAATTTCTGACTTTAACCGCACCTTCATTCGCTCAAAGGGCGGAATATCGGTGTAAGACTCTTTATGTTCTAAGTCTGCTAAACGGCGATCAGCAACGCAGAAAATCCAAAACTGCGTCAACCGCTTGACGTGAACCGGCAATTGTGCCGTTAATGCCTTCTTCTGCTAGGAGAATTGTTCCCTTGATACCTTGCTGTTGGCAATAAGACAACAAAGGGTCTTGCATTTCGGCAAAATCTGGCAAACTGACGAATTTATAGAGTGTTGCAACAACTAAAATATTTTCTTGCTTCATTCCTCTGAAATGGAACAATATTAAGTGTACAATATACAAAGCAGATTAAAATGACCTGCTTTTTTAATTTTATGGGGGTTTAGCTCAGTTGGTAGAGCGCCTGCTTTGCAAGCAGGATGTCAGCGGTTCGAGTCCGCTAACCTCCATATTAATTATGCTGAAAAACTACTGAAAGATTATTGGCTGGCATTTGATAAGTTTTCAGGAAGTTGAGGTTTTGTGCTTTCGCTGCTGACACAACATCTTCTAAATCCCGCACACCCCACTCTGAATTTTCAGCGCGTAAAGATTCATCAAATGCGGCATTACTAGGAGCGGTGTGTTCCCCACCTTGTTTGTAAGGTCCATACAAATAGATGATACCACCAGGTGGTAGAATTCTCCCAGCACCAGCCATCAGTCCTAAACAGGCTGACCAAGGTGAAATGTGAATCATATTAATGTTGACTATGGCAACAATTTGTGATTCAGTTAAGGCGGTGTTTTCTACTGCCCAGACTCGCTCCTGAGCATCCAGTTCTAGGGGTGGATAAAGATTATTTGCAGGTAAATATTCCGCCCAAGCAGTAATACTGGCGCGTAATTCAGGATTTGGCTCAGAAGGTAGCCATTGACGAGCAGACAGGTGTGGAGCGAAAAATACCGCGTGTTCACCAGTCCCACTAGCTATTTCTAGGATAGTACCATTTGCAGGTAGAACTTGTAAAAGAATCTCTAAAATCGGTTGGCGATTGCGTTGGGTTGCGGGTGCGTATTTGCGATTGCCTTCGGTTATGTTCATCTATATATATGTAGCCTGCAGAAATTTCAGCGACATTAATTAAAATTATCTTCTGAAGCGGGTTATTATGAACGCCTTCCCCCTACAATTGCCTTAGTACACTTCTCGCGAATATCCTCTGCGTTTCCAGCCTGCGCCAAGCCGCAAAAGCGTCTATAGCGTCCCTCTGCGTTTAAAAAACCTATAATTTCCCGCTTTCATCTTCTGCGCCACAAAACCTGGAGAACAAATTGCCGAAAACGATTCAATCTATTCAACCACCCCTGAAATTTATTCCCCAACGATTTAACCCCTTCGTCGTCCAGATAACCCGGTGGTTGATTCCAGTTTTGCTAAAATTCCGGACTCGTCCGTGGCTACCTGCTGGTATAGTCAAGGTTGAAGCCGAAAATGCGGAAGTATTGGCTCAACTTTATCAACAATTCCAAGCTGGGAAAATACGCTTTTTACTGGCATTTCGTCACCCAGAGGTGGATGATCCTCTGACTATGTTCTATTTACTTTCCCGAATTCTCCCAAAAGTCGCCCGTCAGCAAGGTATCCCCCTCAAATACCCGCTTCACAGTCACTTTGTCTATGAACGGGGGATGACGATTTGGGCAGGTAACTTATTGGCTGAGTTTTTCTCTCGCTTAGGCGGTTTTCCCATTCGTCGCGGTAAGCGAATAGATCGAATTGCGATCCAAACGGTACGCGAATTGTTTGTTAATGGCAAAATGCCGATCGCGATCGCGCCGGAAGGTGGTACTAATGGACATAGTGGCATTGTTAGTCCCTTGGAACCTGGTGTGGCGCAAATGGGTTTCTGGTGTGTGGAAGATTTAGTCAAAGCTAATCGTGACGAAACTGTTTTCATTGTCCCGATTGCTATTCAATATAGTTATATTACGCCTCCTTGGAAAAAACTCGATTGGCTTTTGAGTCAACTAGAAACTGAAAGCGGTTTACCAGTGCAGTCAGTCTCAGAGATTGATGGACAAGAAGAGATTTACTATCAACGTTTTTCTCGCCTAGCTGAACATCTCCTTGAAGAAATGGAAGAGTTTTATCGTCGCTTCTATCATCAAAATCTCCCAGATATCTCCCATCAGCCAATTATTGACCGACTCCACCGGTTACTGGATACAGCGTTACTGGTTGCTGAACAATATTTTGGTGTCTCGTCCCAGGGAAATTTTATCGATCGCTGTCGTCGTTTAGAAGAAGCCGGTTGGAGTTATATTTACCGCGAAGATGTGCCTGATATCGAGGCTTTATCACCCCTCAAACGCGGACTGGCAGACTGGATAGCTGAGGAAGCTGATTTAAGGATGCGTCATATGAGGCTGGTGGAAAGTTTTGTCGCCGTAACGGTAGATTATCTGCAAAAACCGCCGCAAGCAGAACATTTTGCGGAAGTGGCGTTAATTATTTTCGATATGGTTTCGCGGATTGGGGGGAAATCGCCAGCACGTCCCCGCTTGGGTTGGCGTCAGGCAAAAATTACTGTGGGTGAACCAATTTCGGTGACTCAACGTTGGGAAAATTCTTCAGGCGATCGCCTTTCGGCTCGGCAAGCTGTGAGTGATTTGACTAGGGATTTACAAACTGCTTTGGAGGAGTTGATTCAAGATTAATTTCACGCAAAGGCGCAGAGGCGCAAAGGAGGAGTAGAGAGTAATTATGAGTTATAGTATGTCCTAATCTTAGCGAGTTTTATCAGTGTATCAAAAGTGCATATTGTTTGTCAATGGCTGAAAGTCAAGAAATTCGTGGAATAGTTGAGAACTTTTCGCACAAAATCGAGATAACTTAATCGTCTGTGGGTGAATTTTTGCTAGATAAGGGATTTATATAAGAGATGTTGAGATTACCTGTGATTGGTGATGATTGGGATAAAAATCTCGTAATTAAACCGCCGGCGTTGCTAAATTGAGCTATGAATCCGGATGTAGAGATGTTTCCTGAAATATACCACTAGGTAGGGGCGCAAGGCCTTGTGCCCCCTTTAACTTTGCGCCGGTTACTGAGCGTAGCCGAAGTGCTGCGCCTTTGCGTGAGGTCTAACTCGCGGCTAATTGACCCCAAGCGACATAGGGTAATTTAGCTGCAGTTGTGCGAACTTGGTCAGCGTTGGCGACTAATTGACCGCAAGCGTCCCAGGTTCCCGATATGAAGGTGCTTCTGGTGCCTTCAGCTATGGTAACTGGCGCTGTGTAATCTCCAATTTGCACTTGCAAGGTTTCCAGATTCACTGTCACTTCGGCTTGGGGATTGGCTACTATGAGTTCTTGCAGTTGTTTGACGGTGGCTGTATCGGCACTGACGCAAGGTATCCCCATCGCGACGCAGTTACCAAAGAAGATTTCGGCGAAGCTTTCTCCAATCAAGGTGCGAATTCCCCATTTCGCTAGTGCTTGGGGTGCGTGTTCTCTTGATGAACCACAGCCGAAGTTACGATTCACGACTAAGACTTTGGCGCCTTGGTATTGGGGTTGGTCAAAGGGATGTTGACCGTTTAATGCTTTGCGGTCATCGATAAAGACGCCTTCGCCTAAGCCATCAAAGGTGATGGCTTTTAAATAACGGGCGGGGATGATGCGATCGGTGTCTATATCATTGCCCACTAAGGGGATACCAGGACCGGAAACTGTTTTAACTTCACTGACCATATTTTTAAGTTCTTACCTAAATTCTGATGATTTCTCAATTCGGTTAGTTTGTCGGGTGCGTCAGGAGCGAGAAACCCCTAATTGCCAAGAGATTGCTGGGACTGACGCACCCTACTGACTGATTTCTTGATGTGGTTACAGATGGGTTAAAGTAAGTCGCGCACGTCGGCGACTTCGCCTTTAATTGCAGCTGTCGCGACCATCGCCGGACTCATTAGTAAGGTACGTCCGGAGGATGAACCTTGTCTACCTTTGAAATTGCGGTTGGAGGAGGAGGCGCTGATTTGTCTTCCTTGGAGTTTGTCGGGGTTCATGGCTAGGCACATGGAACATCCGGGTTCGCGCCATTCAAATCCAGCATCTTGGAATATTTTGTCTAATCCTTCGGCTTCGGCTTCTTTTTTGACTCTTTCGGAACCTGGAACAACGAAGGCTTTGATTCCTTCTGCTACATGGCGACCTTTGGCGATTTTTGCTGCTTCTCGTAAGTCGCTAATTCTGCCGTTTGTGCAGCTACCAATGAAGCAAACATCGATTTTTGTCCCTTTGATTGGTTGACCGGGAAATAAATCCATGTAGCTATAAGCTTCTTCGGCAATAAATCGGTCTTCTTCTAGGAGTTCTTCTGGTTTTGGCACCAGTTGGTTGACGCCGATACCTTGACCTGGGGTAATTCCCCAAGTCACGGTGGGGGGAATATCAGCGGCGTCAAATACGACGACATCATCATATTCAGCATCGGCATCACTGCGGATTGATTCCCACCAAGTCACGGCTGTTTGCCAATCTGCACCTTTGGGGGCGAAGTCTCTAGTTTTGAGGTAGTCGTAGGTAACTTGATCGGGATTAACATAACCACATCTAGCACCGCCTTCAATCGCCATATTGCAAACGGTCATCCTCTCTTCCATGTTCATTTGCTCAAAGGTTGTACCTGCGTATTCGTAGGCGTAACCGACTCCACCTTTGACGCCAAGGGTGCGGATGATATGGAGGATGACATCTTTGGCGTAGACACCGGGATTGAGAGTACCGTTAACTTCGATTTTGCGGACTTTCAATTTTGATAAAGCTAGGGTTTGGGAGGCGAGAACATCGCGTACTTGACTTGTACCAATCCCAAAAGCGATCGCGCCAAAAGCACCATGACTTGATGTATGGCTATCACCACAGGCGATCGTCATTCCTGGCTGGGTCAATCCCAATTCTGGGGCGATGACGTGAACAATCCCCTGATTGCCAGAACCAATGTTATAAAATGTAATGCTGTTTGCTTGGCAATTCTGTTCTAGCGCTTCAATCATTTCTTCTGCCAATTTATCGACAAAAGGACGCGCCTGATTATCTGTGGGGACAATATGATCTACTGTCGCCACTGTCCGCTCTGGAAATAATACCTTAAAACCCCGTTCCTTGAGCATGGCAAAGGCCTGAGGACTGGTGACTTCGTGAATTAGATGTAACCCAATAAATAGCTGCGTTAGTCCTGAAGGAAGTGTCCCAACTGTATGTAAGTCCCAAACTTTGTCAAACAGGGTACCTTTGCTCATACTTCAATCAATACATTAAGGAGTCGAATTATCATCGTATCAAAAAAGAGTCGAGAGTAATTCTTTACTCTCTAGCACAAAGTCGTACTAAAAAAGGCTATAAGGGATTTTAAGCCGCTCATAGCCTTAATTTATTTCATGGGCAGTACCAGACTCGAACTGATGACATCCTGCTTGTAAGGCAGGCGCTCTACCAACTGAGCTAACCGCCCATTTGTTTCACTGACAAATACTATAGCAAAATATTTCCTATCGCGCTAGTATTTTTGAGAAAATATTTTTGAGCAAGAGGGGCTAGGGACTGGGGAGATGAGGAAGTAATTTTCTGAATACCCAATACCCAATGCCCAACTCAGGACTGTATAATGCCCTCTGGACAGACGCACGATCGCATTACTATGTATGCTCTACCGTTGGTGACGGGTGTCACTTTCTGGCAGACTCATAGTGGAAATCTAACTTTGTTGGTTGCTGGTGGGTTTATCTTTGGGGGGCTGATGTTCGGTCCCGATTTGGATATTTACTCTGTGCAATTCCAACGTTGGGGTTTCTTGCGTTGGATTTGGTTACCTTATCAAAAAAGTCTTAGACATCGTTCTTTCTTATCTCACGGTCCGATTATTGGTACAACACTGCGAGTTGTTTATCTTACCTGTCTTTTGGCAATTTTGGCAATTATTTTGCTGGTAATTGCGGAAAAGTTGGGGAATTTTGCGTTAAATTGGCAGAATATGGGTAATAATGTTGGGCGATCGCTCTGGGTTTACTCTAGCGAATTTCTCGCCCTATTCTTGGGGTTGGAACTCGGCGCGATGAGTCATTCTTTGAGCGATTGGGGTGGTTCGGCTTACAAGCGATTCAAAAAGCAGGGGATTCAAGGGTTGCTGCCTCGTGAGAAAATGAAGAAACGTAAGGTTACAAGTCCTCGTCGTCGTTCTAGACCAAAGAAATAATTTTTTTAACGCAGAGGTACGCTGAGGGAAGCGCAGAGGTACGCTAAGATATGAAATTGAATCAAAATCAGACTTTGAAGGCGTTACAAGAGTTAATTGAGGTGGTGGCAAAATTGCGATCGCCTGATGGTGGTTGTCCTTGGGATTTGGCGCAAACTCCCGAAACTTTGACGCCTTATGTGATTGAGGAAGCTTATGAGGTGGTGGATGCGATTAAGAGTGGGGATAAAAAGGCGATCGCGGAGGAATTAGGCGATTTATTATTACAGGTGGTGCTACAAGCCCAAATTGCTAGTGAATCTGGGGATTTTTCTTTGCAGGAAGTGGCTGAGGGGATTTCTCAAAAGTTGATTCGTCGTCATCCTCATGTATTTGGTGATGTGGCGGTGACGAGTGTGGATGAGGTACGGCAAAATTGGGAACAAATCAAAGCTGCGGAAAAAGGGGAAGCACCGCCAGAAGCTCAAAATCTCAGCACTAAACTCAGCCGTTATCGGCGTACTCTTCCCCCATTGACGGCGGCGATGAAAATTTCTCAAAAAGCGGCTGATGTGGGTTTTGAGTGGGAAAATATTGCTGGGGTGTGGGAGAAGTTTCACGAAGAATTAGGGGAATTTCAACAGGCTTTAGCTGAGGAAACACCAGAAGCACAAGAAGCAGAGTTAGGCGATTTACTTTTTGCGACAATTCAGCTAGCTCGTTGGTATAACCTCGACCCTAGCGCCGGTTTACAAGGTACTAATGAGCGATTTATCCAGCGATTACAAATAATGGAAGCTGTAGCTGATCTTCCACTTTCCCATTATAGCATAGAGGAATTAGAACATCTCTGGCAACAGGCAAAAGCCCAAATTGCTAATAATTCGTAATTTCAGAAAAAATTAGGAATTACGAAAATTTTCTATCTACCAAAAAGCCACTTGCTGTTTTAATTCGTCAATATCTAAATAATCGCTGATAAAAGCTTTCCGTAAAAGAGGGTAAGGAATAAATTCATCAAATTTGTGAATTTCTGGTACTTCTGACTCACTAACTAAATATTCTGGTGTAATTCTTTCTGCACACAGAGCCATAATTTCATGTTTCACAGATGATAATTTATCCTTGCTTAATTTTATCGTCAAATAATAAGGATTAACACCACCAATACTTTTAATCTCCAAAGATTCTCGACAGCAGGAGTTAAGGAACCTTTCTAAGGTGCGGTAGGCGAGTGTACCCATCCAAGGAAAGATACAGCATTTATCTTTTCCTAATGGTAATATATTCTGTTTATCTAATCCAGCATTTTGCACTAATTCGCGAACTGTTTGTAAGCGTAGTCGAGCATTTTTTTGTAAGTAACTGTATTCTATATCTTCTAGCAAAACCTGTTGCATTCGTTGCAAAACTTTTGTATGGATAATTCCCCCGCTACCCCGCCAATAAATAGTCGATTTACCTTCTACTTGCTTCACCGAAATTAACTTTTTTTTGAATTCTATTTCTAAAACTTCCCAGGTTCTTCCAGCCAAAGAAAATTGATGTCCAATAGGAGATGGTATAGGTATAGTACCAATTTCCGTTGTCCCTTGCTTGACAATATATTCTTGGCTATCAGCAAATACAGCATAAAATTGAAATTTTCTGACTATCTTTTCTCCAGTCAAACCCAAAATTAATTTACCTTGTTCAGTTTTTTGAATATGGTCAATATCTATTAAATAACGCAATAATAGCAGTAAATCTGCTTGAGAAATAGCTGCAAAGGGCGGTAAATTTAAAATTTGTTTAGCCAAGGAAGCCGGTGATATTTCGCCTATTGCTGCTAAAATACTCATTGTCTGGTGATACAGCAAACTCAAAGGATATTTAATTGGCTTAATGGGTTCAATCCAACGCTCTTCTAAATAAAGTTGGATAATGGCAATACACTGCAACAATTGCCAGGGAATTTGTTCTGGTAAAGATGCTTCTGGTGAGGGTTCCTGTTCAGCGCAAATAAAGCGCATATCAGCCGCTTCGCCTCTTCTACCGGTGCGCCCCAATCTTTGTAAAAAACTGGCTACAGACAAGGGTGATTCTAACTGAATGACTCGCTCTAAATAACCAATATCTATACCTAATTCTAACGTGAGTGTGGCAGCAGTAACTGCAGGATTGTTAGGTTCGCGCATGGCATTTTCTGCTGTTTGTCGCAAACTAGCAGATATACTACCGTGATGCACATGATAGATATCTGGTAGTGATTCTTCTACAGCAATTTGTCGTAAAGATGCAATTACAGATTCTGTTTGGGTGCGGTTGTTAGCAAATATGAGACATTTACGAGATTTGCTGAGGTTAAAAATATATTTGTCGTAGTCTGTTACTGCTGATTTATTATCTTGTTGATAAAAATATTCTACAGACAGTTTAATTTGGCGTTTTACAGATGTAATTTCGGGAGTAATTACTGGGTTTTCAGTTCCTGAACGTAACCAATCTTCCGCCATTGCATAATCCCCAAGAGTAGCTGATAAACCAATGCGGCGAGGTTGTGTTTGACGTTAATTTTGCTAACCGTTGTAATTGACAAATAATTTGATAACCGCGTTCTGAACCCATGAAAGCGTGAATTTCATCAATGATGACAAATCGCAAATCACCAAATAAGCGAATCAGATCATTATTTTTGTTAATCAACAAACTTTCTAGAGATTCTGGCGTAATTTGCAGAATACCTTTAGGGTTCTTAAAGAGGTTATTTTTATGACTTTGAGAAACATCACCATGCCAATGGTAAACTGGTATATCGGCTAATTTTAACAAATCATTGAGTCGCTCAAATTGGTCATTGATTAAAGCTTTAATTGGACCAATATATAATGCTGCAATAGTCGCAGGGGGGTTTTCATGTAATAAAGTCACAACGGGTAAAAATGCAGCTTCTGTTTTCCCTGAAGCCGTACCTGCAGCCACAAGTAAATGAGCATTTGTGTCAAAAATAACTTGACAAGCAGCAATTTGAACTGGGCGTAATTCAGTCCAATTGTGTAGATAAATATATTCTTGAATAAAGGGTGCAAGTCTATTGAAGGTATCGCTCATATTTGATCAAACTTTTGTAGTAGCGCTTTAGCACCTGAAGTCAAGTTTCACCCTATATTTAGCGCTAATACAAGCATCAAAGTAGGTAAATTATTGATTCTTCTACTTTCCCCATAGCCGAAGCGCTATAAATTTTGACGGTTAATTACAAACTAAATTCTGCAGCATCATCCTCATCCACACCTACAGTTTTACCCACAGCAGTGGGTTGAAAATTAGCACCATGAATCAATTTACTAAAAGAAATTCCAGAGTTTTGCAGCAGGATATTCAACACACTAATAAAATCGCGCACAATTTCTCCTGGTGTCAGCAATGCTTCTGCACCTAAGCGATTGACAATTTCTTGGACAAATTCTTGCAATTCACGGTTTGTTAAAGCTTTTTCATAACCAAAATTAAGTGCATGAATCTCGGTTAAGCGTTGTAAAAGTGTGAGAATTTCCTCTTGACTCAAGGGGTTGAGCCGGATAACTGGCCCCAAATATTCTTGTACATCAGCCTGTGCGACAAAACGGCTTTCTTTTGTGCGTCTTCGCCAAGCTTGATCTGCAAATAGTCCCCGATTGGGATCTTCTAAAAATTTGGTTGTACCACCAATAATAATGCCAAGATTTTCGGCTTTGCACTGCATAGTGTCGTTAAACATTGTGAGCAGTCTGTTATAGTTCTTTTCTCGTGTAACTGTAGTAGATATTTGGTATAAATTTACGGCTTCATCAACTAAAATTAACAGTCCTTTATAACCAATTTCGGCTACAAATTTAGCTAATAATTTGATATAATCGTACCAGCTATCATCATCAATTATTACACGCACTCCCAAAGCAGCTTTGGCTTCAGTTTTAGTATTAAATTCTCCCCTTAGCCAGCGCATGGCGGAATTTTTCAAATTATCATCATCCAAGCGGTAGCCACGCCAATAAGCGATAATGACGCTACCAAAATCAAAGCCATGAACTAAGTCTTCTATATACTGAACTACTTCTCTGATTTTGGCTTCAACCTTGTCATCAAAACCATCGTCATGAGGACGCATTTCAGTTTCTTTGGCTACTTCTTGTTGGATTTTATTAATCCATCCTTCGAGAATTGAGACTAAAGCACCACCATCAGGACGAGTTTTTGTAGACAGGCGACTCATCAGTTCTCGATAGGTTGCTAAACCTTCATTATTGCTTCCTGCTAGTCGGCGCTCTGAGGATAAATCAGCATCAGCTACTACAAAACCTTGCTCTAAAGCACGGTTGCGAAGTAGTTGCAGCATGAAGCTTTTACCTGAACCGTAGTTACCAATTATAAACCGAAAAGCTGCTACACCTTCTGCGATGTCGTCGAGATTTTGTAAGAGACTGTTTAGTTCATGTTCTCTACCAACTGCTATATGTTCAACTCCTATTCTGGGTACTACTCCCGCACCCAGGGAATTGATTAACGCAGTGGAGATTTTTTTCAAAATTTTCAGCTTTGCCATGTAATTCACCTCACTTGATGTTCAACGCATAGGCGTAGCCAGTAAGTAAAGCAGATGCCATACCTATTAATAATCTTACAACGGCAAGCATACTTTAATTAATTTGATGAAACTTCTCTAGTCATCAAGTGTTGATACATATGCATCAGTTTTTTGACATTATTTCTATGTTCATGATAAATTTCTGGAATTTCCATACCCGGATTAATGATTAGTTCACCTATACTATTATTTGCACGTTCATTTATAGAATCAATTAATAAATTTGGCATTGTGATATGAGCTTCCGCAATCTGTTTAATGACAGCTTTGGGATTTTCTTGCTCTACAATAGCTTGCAAAACTTGAATTTCATACCCTGGTAACTCCTCGAAAAAATTAGTCCATTCTTCGGGTAAATTTTCTGCTGTCTCGGATTCAAAATCTGTCCCTTCTAAGGAATCCAGCAATTCCGAAAAAGGAAATAATTCTAGTTCTTCATTCAGATTATCGTCAGTCTCAGGTTCAGGATTACATGTTTCTATTTGTTGGAGTAATTCCCAAACTTGAGTTTGCAACAAATCGCGTTCTTCTTGTAATAACGAAACTTGCCCTTTTAGCTGATTTAGTTCAGCTTGTTGCTCTACTATTTGGGTTTTTAAAGACTTAAGGAGAGCTACTATATTTTCTTTTTCATCGGTTGTCTCTCTGAGTAATTGATGTTGCTGGTTTACCTCCGTTTCTAATTCTTGCAATTGCATTCGTAATTCGTACATTTTTTCCTCTATTTGGGGTTTAAGCCTAGCTAGCAAGCTTAAATTGCTTTCAATCTCCTGTTTTTCTTGGAGAAGTTCACAAATTTGAGTTTGCAACTGATTAATTTCTGAACGTGATAGATTAAAATTCACTTCTAGGCGACGTTTTTCTGCTGTCAGCATAGAAAAAGAATTATTCAATTCCGTCTTACTTTTGTCTAAGCTGTGAACTTCTGTTTGTAGGTTAGTAATTTCAGCTTCTAATTGTTTTTTTTGTCCAGCAAAAGTCCCTAAGTCTCGATGGAGAATATCCCTTTGCTTACGGCATTCTGCTACTTGGTTTTGCAGCTGCTGTGACTCTGCATATAATAAACTACGATGTTCTTCTATTTGTGTAACTTCTCTGACAATTCGAGATTTCAGTCCTTCAAGTTCTTTGATGCGCTTGTGGAGGGAACCTAAAACAAACATTTCCGACTTTTTGCGCCGTTTATCTACACAAAATGCAGCTGAATAAGTCGCCAATAAAGTAATTACACCCGTAAACAAGGCTTTACTAAAATCCAAGTTCGGGACGAAACTAAGACCAAAACTTACACTAAAAGCAACTATTCCTAAAAAAACTCGATTGCTTACGATTGCTGATTGCATATTACTTGTTTTTTGTCTAGCCAAGTTGTCAGAATCAGTAGTTTTAACTATCATTTACCCTCACATTTATCATTTATCAGTATTTTAAGTATATTTACGTAAGTGCTGCGGTGCTGTTGATTTCAACCTAGCTAGAGAAAGTGCTTCGTCGGTGAGTGCTGATTCATGAGTTAAAATACTATTCACTAGCCCCTAGTCCCTAGATGTATTGTTAGTTATATCAAAAAGTGACAAATCAGCTTTGAAGAAATCGATAAACTGGCGTGCTGTGCGTCCAGAACGACCATTATGGCGAGTAGCCCACTGTAATGCTTGATATTCCAAGTCTTCTTGGCTAATCTTAATTCGAGCTTGTGCCGCTAGATGGTTGACAATTTGTAAATAAGTTTTCTGATCAGCCCCCTCAAAGGTCAAGGTTAAACCAAAGCGATCGCTAAACGAAAGCTTCTCTTGCATGGTATCCCAAACGTTGATTTCTTCTTGATCCTTGGGAGATGGTCTATCGGTGAAAAACTCTCGAATCAAGTGGCGACGATTAGAAGTAGCATATACAACTACGTTTTGCGGACGCGCTGTTAAATTACCTTCTAAAACTACCTTCAGTGCTTTAAACGCATCATCATCTTCTTCAAAAGAAAGGTCATCGACAAAAATAATAAATTTCTGTGGCACTCCCCGCAACTGTTCGACAATTTTTGGTAAATCTTGTAATTCAGATTTTGTTACTTCCAGTAACCGGAGATGGCGATCGCTATACTCATTTAATAAAGCTTTGACTAAAGAAGATTTTCCAGAACCACGACTACCATAAAGTAATACATGGAGTGCTGTTTCTCCTGACAATAAAAACTCGGTATTTTTTAACAAAGCATCCCGCTGAGACTCGTAACCTACCAGTGTATTCAATTGGACTGGATCGGGATACCGAATACCAACAAACTTCCCAGCTTGCCAGCGCAAAGCGTGATATTCTGCAAATAAACCCGTGCCAAATTTTTGATAATAAGTTGCTAACTCTTCGACAGCATCAGCCCAATTTTGGAAATGTTGTAAAGAGGAGATAAATTTTGTCTCTATTGCGGCCATATCCGGTTCCCGATACCACACAACTGGTGACATGGGTAGATGGGCTGCCGCTTGTACCCACTCGCTCAAAGTAGCGCTACTACATTCATATAAAGTTTGTAACACTTGTAAATCATGTTGAGCAGCGGCGATTAAAGCTGGGGGTATTTTCTCAAATTTTTCCTGTTGAGCGAGCCTGCTAAAGGGATTCTCAGAAATGAGAATTTGAGTAATCAGGTAGTCCTCCCAATTTTGATGTCGCAAAGCCAAGGCGTGAAAGTAAATGCCGTAGGCTTGGAGGCAACCTAATGCATCGGCATCAGTGTAACGTATAGCTTGTAACAGGTCAAGAAATGCGTTCCCCACTTCGCTTTGGAGGACAGATTGGTAAAGTAAAAGTGATGCGGCTTGGCGCTGGAGGAATTGAACCTTGGCATAGGATGACGTGCTTCCTGTAGACATTGCTTGATTATCCATCAATTAACTGGATGCTGCAGCTAAATAGCTATGGTAAATTGTCTGCCGACCCTGGCTACAAAATCAAAATCTACATAGGTTTTAACAATGAAATTAGGTATCATCGCTGCCCTAGTCTACGGCATATTAGCGTTAATAGGTGGCATCGTAGGCTACATCCAAGCCAGTAGTAAAGTTTCGCTCATCAGTGGTACTATAAGTGGTTTATTACTAATTTTTGCCGCTTTTTTACAATTACAAGGACAAGCCTGGGGTTTGATTGTAGCAGCTTTTGTTACTGCTGCTTTAGTAGTTTTCTTTGCCTTGAGATTAGCTAAAACACGCAAGTTTATGCCTGCGGGATTGATGACTATTTTGGGTGTGCTGGCCTTGGCTTTGATGGTAAATCAATTTGTTGCTGGCAGGTAGAGTCAATCAATTTGGGATTTTGGATTGTCAAAAGTTACCTTAAGTAATTCTAGTTAGTACATTTATATTACTTTACAGATGATTTTTCTGTAGTCAGTAATAAATTCTTTATTTATGTATCAAAAAGCATAAGTGCGTAAATAGTATTACTGTCTATTTATGAAGATGCACTATATTTTACCTCTGGCTTGCGAGAAGACTACAGGGGGTAGGATCAAGAGCCATATAATTAATAATTGGTATAAAAACTGACGCTATTTATTTCAAATTCTGTCACAATTAAATTCATGAAACCTTTTACAGGCAGGATGTTCATCATCTAAAATGGGATGATGCCAAGTTGATACCGTACTAGTAATCAGCGATTAGTGATACAATCATGACCCTGAGAGAAAAAATAAATCAGGTTGCTTAACAAAGACTAATCTGGGAAAAGACGCTTTTTTGTCAAAAAACCCGGTTTCTAGGTAAATACTAGGAAAGTCTGCTGTGTGTTTCTACGGGCTACTTTATAATTTAGTAATGAAATTGACATATTACCGTTATGTTTCGATATTAAATGATTAAATTTTAACCAAAAAAAAATCGTGCATACCCAGTTAAAACATCCGGTTTTCGTGAGTTGCTGATGATAAATAAAAATAATATTGAGCAATGATTGATGTTTTGGAATAAGTCTCGGAGTTAGTTCTGATCCACTAAGTACTTCGTCACAATCTGGTTGTAGCATGAAGCAGATTATGAATTTTTTGTGATTACTTCCCAGCCTGGAAACATAGTTACATCAAAAGACACAACTCTACCAATCTATTGCTATCTAAGTAACTATGCTGAGGAGTGTAAATATTTGACAGCGTAGTCCAGCAGATTTTTCAGGAATAATAAAAGTTATCTTGCCATTTTGGCAAGTTTTTCTCCGATAGATGAGGTATTACTAGATTGTACCGATCATTATTGATATCCAGACATCTAGTTGCTATCTACCTACAACTGCTAAAGTTTAGCCAATCTTGAGATAGGTAATTTTCTCCGCAATTTTACGCATTAGGAAATTATAATACATGGTATTATCACTGTCTTCTCACAACGTTATCCAGTATCTGCAGTTAGCAGATCTGTGTAGCTCAGAAGATGGAACATCTAACGATTCTGAGTTACTAGACAGTAGTAAAAATCTAAATTTATTGGTGAATCTAGCAGATAATCGCAAACTGCTGGTTAAACAAGAACGGAGCAATCATTTGGATGGAAACCCTCATGAATTGTTTAATGAGTGGCTATTTCACCAATTGCTGCAGAAGTTTCCGGTTATAGGGAATATTTCGGCGATCGCATCATTAGTGGTACATTTTGACGAGGAAAATTCTATCCTTGTCCGTAACTACTTAAATGATTATCAAGATCTGGGGAATTTTTACCAAACTAACGATATCTTTCCTGCAGAAATTGCTACCGCTGTTGGCACCACTTTAGCAGGGCTACACCGCTCTACCTTCAACCGCAAAGAATATCGTGATTTTATGGCAACTGCCCCTCAAGGACAGTTTCGCTATAATTTCTATAATCCAGCCCAAGGAATCGGGACAATTGCACCTGAGATTTTTGGTATGGTTCCCACCGAAGCGCTGAAATTTTATGTTCTCTATCAGCGTTACGAAAGTTTAGAATCAGCAATTGCAGATTTAGCATATGAATGGAAGCCTTGCTGCTTGACACACAATGATCTGAAGTTGAACAACATTTTGGTTCATTCCAGGTGGGAGCAACTGGACAATTGTCTAGTTAGGCTGATTGATTGGGAAGCCTGTTCTTGGGGAGATCCAGCCTTTGATTTGGGGACTGTAGTGGCTAGCTACTTAGGAATTTGGCTCAAAAGCCTTGTAGTAGATCCCACTATTGAGTTAGAAGAATCTCTGCGCTTGGCGGTAACACCGCTAGAGGTGCTTCAACCTTCAATACTGGCTTTGATTCGCTCTTATCTCGACGCTTTCCCGATGATTCTAGAGTACCGGGCTGATTTTATTGTACGGGTTATCCAGTTTGCTGGTCTGGCGCTAATTCATCAAATTCAGGAGATAATCAAGTACCGCAAATACTTTGATAATGCCGACATTTGTATGCTGCAAGTAGCCAAAAATCTCCTAACCATGCCAGAGCAAGCTGTGTTGACGGTTTTCGGCCTGTCTGAGTCAGAAATTCTCAAACCTGTGGCGAAAGTCAATAAAGTACCGCAACCAGCCAGGGAACAACAGTTAATTCCCCTTTATTACCAAAAAACCCGCCTGCGCGGTTGTTAATTCCAGAAAAATGTAAACTTCCTAACTTTGCATTTTACATCATCTTATTCCCGATTGCACATTTTTTTTGCTAAAACTGTGACTAGTTATTTGTCCTTGAGCAAGGATAAATGACAATGCTTACAAGTAATTGTGCAATTTACAAATAGTTGCAAGTAAATAGAGCTGTTTTGTCTCGCGAAAAAGAGTAAAGCAGTCTGTGTCCTAAAAAGCGAGAAGCGCTGCGTTTCTACTTGAGTTAATATTATTTTCTAGTTGATGCTTAATAGACCGACACAGATATAAACTTGCCGTAAGGGAAACAAGATACTTGCCACGTAGTGGTTGCCAAATTTTCAGTTCTGAATTTTGAGTTTGTAAGAGATTAATGCCAAATTCTACTGCTAATCAACCCCTGACTTCTCTGTTTGACATTGCGAGAAATATCCAGATAGAGTCAAACTTTCGGATTCACCATCCCCATTATCAACCTTTTGCCCTGCCGACAAAAATAGCAGACAGGTTCCAGCAAAATTCGGCAGATCTACAACACAAGTATCTTACCCTACTACTGCGAAATTTTCTCTACGGTATATATTATAATGGCTCTTTACAAAGCATTTTGGCTGTCGATGCTGATACCGCTAATTATTCACCACACCAAAATTTAGACAACAATTCTACTGTGGGGATGGATGGGGAATTTTACGAGCGACTGCACAATTGTAATCATGGAACTGGCTATTTTGACCCTAGTTGGGAAGTCTTGCGCCGGGAACCTGATGGCAGTATGGCGGTGTGCAAAGGCGGCTTGACGTTATATATTGAACCTGAGTGCCATCTCAAACCTAGTTCTAAATTTGCCAAGGTTGGTGAGTTGGTGTCGATTTGGATGCCGAAAAATCGACTGCAGAATGGTTGTTATGTCGCAGTTAGCAATTTTGGACAGGAAAGACAGGGTAATCCCGATGCTGATTTGGGTACAGGGCGAATCTATTTTAATTTCTCTCCATTTGGTGCGATCGCACTTATGGATAGTCTCACACTAGAACTGAATGCAGCTGGCTATTCCCTTTAGCTTTCAGGTTCTCTACAATCCCTCTGCATATGGACGTTACGACTCAGGGGTACTTTATTTTGAGCGTCACGACTATCCAGAAATCCGCAACATCCTACAGGCGGCTTATGCAGAACATGAATCTCATTTCTATCCAGAAATCCCCTTATTTACCAAGTTTTTAGCTCCAGGCTTGGGTTTAGCCGAAGAACCAACGCGAAAATTTGCTGCACAGGAAAGTTTTGGGATGAACCGCTGTCAAATTGTCGCTAATGCAATTTTAGAAGCTTGGCAAAAAGGTCAGAATGCTCTCGATGATCGCATGAAGGCTATCGACCAACATTTTACACAACATTTAATTGATTTGCAACGTCCCTACCTTAATCCTAGTTCTGAGGATATATATTATCCATTAAAATAACATTTTTTGTCGGTGCGGTAAAATGAGCTGTTAGAGCAGGTTTATAGCCTGCTTTTTTGTTTTATAATTTTGAATTATCAAACATGTCTTTTACTTATAATCGTACCGTACGCTTTCAAGATACTGATGCTGCTGGAGTAGTTTATTTTGCTAATATTTTGAGTATTTGTCATGAAGCTTATGAAGCATCTCTAGGTGCATCTGGGATTAATCTCAAAGTTTTTTTTAGCAATCAATTTGTGGCTTTTCCGATTGTTCATGCTAGTGTAGATTTTTTTCGTCCCATGTTTTGTGCAGACAAGTTAGTTATTAGTTTGATACCCCATCAATTAGCTGTGGATAAGTTTGAAATTATTTACGATGTTTTAGTGGCTGAGGTGGTGGTTTCTAAGGCAATTACTCGGCATGTTTGTATTGATGTTAATAGTAGAATGAAGCAGGAATTAACTGAGGAGATGATTCACTGGTTGGAAACGAATAGCCCAGAGACAGCAGAGGGAGAGACAACTGACAATTGATTACACCGTCAACCGTCAACTGTCAACCCTACTAAACCATGAATCCTACACCCAAGAGCAAGCAACTCCAAAAATGGACGGCGACGGCAATAAATTTACAATTATTAACCTTGTCTGGTTGGTCATGATTTTCCAGGACGTGACGGCATAATTTGAAGGCAAAGGGTAAACTGCCGCAAGTTAGCAACGTCCACAGGGGGAAAGCTCCCAAGAGGACAAACCCCAAGGTGAGAGGATAAATACAAACAGTAACCCAAGTGAGGACTTGGGCAGCTTTTGCGGTTCCTAGTCGGACAATGGGCGATCGCTTACCTGCAGCGATGTCATCGTTAACTTGGTGAAAGTGTGAGCAAAACAAAATTAAACTGGTGACTATACCGACGATCACTGAAGCTGCTAAACTCGTTATTGACCAAGTTTGCGTCTGACTATAGTATGCAGCCGCCACTGCCAAGGGACCAAAGGCAAAAAAGCAAAGAATTTCGCCTAATCCCTGGTATCCTAAACGAAAGGGAGGCCCTTGGTATGTATAACCCAAAGCACAGCAAAGTATAATTATCCCAATAACAGTTAAGTCTTGTTGCCAAACTGCGATCGCTAGTATTCCTAGCAAACCCAAAGCTAAACACAAATTTCCTAACCAAAATACTAAGGTTTTTTTGCCAGTTAAGTTTACCAGAGAATGGTGTTTATTTTTATCAATCCCTGTTTCGGAATCAAAGACATCATTACTAATATTTTCCCACGCCAAAATGAAAATTGCAGACGCCACAAAAGTAGAAAATACTGCTGCGTTAAAAACTTTGGTTTCCGTAAATGCTACAGCTGTTCCTACCCAAATGGGCATAATTGCCACACTGTACATCGGCGGTTTAATCGCTGCCATCCATAACTTCTGATTGGGATATAAAATCTGCTTGGTACTCATCAGTTCTGATTAATTAAATTGTTGGCATTTTAGTCATACGTTAAATTTTATTATTTTCAGAGTCACTAAATGCAGGTGATTTGCAAAAAATTGTTGCTTTTGTCGTAGCAGCTTAACCAAGTCGTGGTAGAGCTAACCTTGATATTGCAGCGCAAAACTGGGTATGGCTTGTCAGAATTTTGGAACACCAAAAACAAGACAAACCATACTCTGGTGAAATGGCGACTGAATATGCTACCTGTAGAAATACACCATGTTTAATTACAGTTTAGGAAGAGAACTTAAAAAAAATTTACTATTATTAGATCCATGACAGTTTCACCATGTCGCACTAACTCTTTTGTTGAACACAAAGACCTATACCAATTTCTGTCAGCGATTCAGGAAAATTGCCTCAACAATAATTGCAGGCAAATTGTGAGTATTTCGCTGGATATTGACTTTGTAGACCCTTTAGTTGTATTAGATAAACTTGGTCAAGCAAATGAAATAAATTTTTACTTTGAAAATAAAGGCAAAGGTGAGGCGATTGCGGCCATTGATGCTGTAGCTGAATTACATATTGATGGCACAGAGCGTTTTAGTAAAGCAGAATATTTTATCAAAAATTGTCTAAAAAATATAATTAATTTTGGCGACGCCAATCAACCTTTTTCTGGGGCACACTTTTTTTGTTACTTCAGCTTTTTTGATCGAAATACCCAAACAGATTACCCTTTTTCCTCTGCTACCATTTTTTTACCGCGTTGGCAAATAGCAGTGAAAAATAAGCGCTGCATATTAGTCGCAAATACAATTATCAATGCTAGCGCCAATATTCCTAGAATATTACAAACATTGTGGAGCAAAATTGAAAGTATCAATTCCTTAGAATATTATTCTCCAAATATTGATTGTTTGCCCACAAATTTCTGCAACAAACCAGTCACAAATGCTAATGAATTTAAACGTTCAGTATTATCAGCTTTAGACAAAATTCAGTCTAATCATTTAAGTAAAGTTGTGCTAGCAGATGCTTTAGATGTTAGGTCAAAAAATAATTTTAGCTTATTCAAATCCTTAAATAATCTCCGGCAAATACATCCTAATTGTTATATTTTTTCGACGAGTAATGGCAAAGGACAAAACTTTATTGGTGCTAGTCCAGAACGCTTAATTAGTATTCACCAGCAACAGTTAATCACTGATGCTTTAGCAGGTTCAGCGCCACGAGGTAAAACACCTGCTGAAGATGCAGCCAATGCTAATCGCTTACTGAATAATGAAAAAGAAAGACATGAACATTCACTAGTAATTGATTTCATTACTCAACGCCTCACCCAGCTAGGTTTGTTACCCCAATTACTACCACCAAGGCTGCGACAATTATCGAATATTCAACATTTATGGACGCCAATTAACGCCATAGTACCTGCTAACGTCCACCCCTTACAAATTGTCGCTCAATTGCATCCTACACCAGCAGTTGCCGGTGCAGCTAGAGATGTCGCCTGTGGGGAAATTCGGCGTTACGAAAAATTTGAGAGGGGTTTATATGCTGCGCCCTTAGGGTGGGTAGATTCTCAAGGTAACTGTGAATTTATTGTCGGGATTCGTTCAGCATTAATCAATGGCGATCGCGCTAGATTGTATGCTGGTGCTGGTATTGTCGCCGGTTCCGATCCTGAAAAAGAATTTGCTGAAGTACAACTTAAGCTGCAGGCGTTGTTGAAAGCATTAGTTTAAATTGATGTAGCGAGTTGTATTAGAATAACATTACTCCCATAAATTGGCAATTTCAAGAGTTATGGATGCTTACAAACAGCAGGTAATCGAATTCTACAATGCTAGAACTATCTATGATCATGAGGCAGGTACTCAGCATCCTCAAGAAGCCATTGACTTACTAGAATATGTACCAGTTCAGTCAGGACAAAAAATTCTGGACATAGCCACTGGAACCGGTTTAGTTGCAATTCCCGCCGCTTTAAAAGTTGGTTCACAAGGCTATGTGACTGGTATAGATATGACTCCGGGAATGTTACATCAAGCCAGAGAAAAAATAGCTGCAGCCAAATTACAAAACATCGAATTAATAGAAGCAGATGTAGAACAAATAAACTTTAGTGATAATAGTTTTGATGTCATTTTCTGCTGTTCAGCAATTGTACTGCTTACTGATATCCTGGGCAATTTACAAAAGTGGTATCGCTTTCTCAAACCAGGGGGATTTGTCGCATTTACTTGTTCTCCCGCTACTGCTTATCTGGCATCTGTTTATATTAATGTATGCACCAAAGTTTTAGGCATATCGCCACCACATATTCTCGCACCCCTGGGTACTCCTGAAAAGTGTCACAATTTGCTAGAACAGGCAGGTTTTAAGGAGATCGAGATTAAAATTCAACCCCGTGGAAGATATCGTAATTTCAGTAATCCAAGATTATCCGAGAAGACAATTAATTTAATCTTTAAAGGTAGTCCCCAGTTACCAAAATTATCACAAGAGCAATTAGATCAGTTACAAGTTGAATACCAAGCAGAAATTGAGAAATTGACGACAGAACAAGGCGTTTGGGAAGATAGCACAGCTTTCTTTGTGCGTGGGAGAAAATAAACCTCTTCGATTTGTAAGATGCGTTATTGGGTTGATGTCATTAGTTCTGATGGCTTGTAAAAGTTCGTATAAACCTCGTCCATTTTGAAAACCGGAGTAGTGCGGGCATCTTGCCCGCTACTACCCCCAGGGCAAACGCATCTTATTTTTATAATGCTTACTGGACAAAGGTTTCAACCATTGTTGATTTTTGTTGCTAAAACTGAAAATCCCTGCTGGGCA
Organism: uncultured cyanobacterium; assembly: GCA_963772205.1. Taxonomy (GTDB): domain Bacteria; phylum Cyanobacteriota; class Cyanobacteriia; order Cyanobacteriales; family Nostocaceae; genus Gloeotrichia. The sequence continues at coordinate 26,852 of CAVYXS010000042.1, read as the reverse complement.
AGGATTACAGAATTTAGATGCGTTTGCCCTGGCTACTACCCCCAGGGAGCAAGATGCTCCCACTACTTTTAAAACTATGGTTTTCAACCTAGACGGGGTTTATATGCAAAAATACACCGAGTTTTTCGGTGTAATTCTAGCGTTTTTAGCACGAAAAATGTGAGACTGTTTTACACCAAATCCCGATGAATAAAAGGCTTTGCATTGGCACCAGTGTACGTAGCAACAATCTGTCCATCACCAATCATTTGATATTTGTAAGTTACCAATCCTTCTAAGCCAACAGGCCCACGGGGTGGCATTTGTTGAGTACTAATGCCTACTTCTGCGCCAAAACCATAGCGGAAACCATCAGCAAAACGGGTTGAACAATTGTGATAAACACCAGCTGCATTCACTAGTCCGAGGAAAGTTTCAGCTGCTGCTAAATCTTCAGTAATTATCGCCTCTGTATGACGAGAACCATAATCTGTAATATGGGCGATCGCTTCTTCTAAGGAATCGACAATTTTTATTGCCAAAATCAAATCGCTGTATTCTGTTTTCCAGTCTGCTTCTGTGGCTCTGGCGATATTAGGTAAAATTTCTAGGGTGCGTTTATCTCCTCTTAATTCCACATTAACAGCTTGTAAAGCTTCCGCGACTCTAGGTAATAACTCAGAAGCAATTGACTGATGAACCAATAAAGTTTCAATCGCATTACAAGCAGCAGGATATTGAATTTTGGCATCTACTGTAATGCTAATGGCCTTTTCAATATCAGCGGCTTTATCTATATATATATGACAAATTCCATCGGCATGACCTAATACTGGAATTCGGGTATTGTCCTGAACAAACCGCACAAATGAGTTAGAACCTCTGGGAATAATTAAATCCACATATTTATCTAACTGTAAAAGCTCTAAAATTTCTTCCCTAGTTGTGAGTAACTGTACCGCGTCGGGATTAACATCTGTGTGAGATAAACCATGCTTAATCGCCTTAACTATGGCTTCGCAAGAACGTACAGCTTCTTTACCACCCTTGAGAATCACGCCATTACCAGACTTGATAGCTAGAGAAACAATTTGCATCGCCGCTTCTGGACGCGCTTCAAAGATAATCCCCAAAACGCCTAAAGGACAAGTAATGCGTTTGAGAACTAAGTTAGTATCGATTTCGCGGTGAATTTGCACTTGACCGACGGGATCGGTTAACTTACCTACATCTCTGATCCCCGCGATCGCATCTCTTAATTTATGTTCATCCAACTGTAAGCGCTTATACAGTGGTTTGGCGATTCCTTCAGCCGCAGCAGCTTGACAATCAGCAATATTTGCTGACACAATTTCATCTTTAGCTGATTCTAAAGCTTGAGCGATCGCCTCAATGGCTTGATTTTTTGCCTCAGTGGAGAGAACCGCCAGCTTACTGGCTGCTTGGCGAGTTTTTTGGGCGATCGCAATTAGGGGAGAAGTCATTTTGGTAATAATCATAGCCAACAAAAATTTACCTTTTCCCCATCCTATCAACCTCCGTTAGTCTTTTTCTCAAAAGCGCATGGAGAATGAGGCACTTGTACAGAAAAAAACAGATGCACACATATGAAATATCTGTGTACATCTGTAGTTCCGAATCACCACTGTATGCAATTAACCCTGCTGTACCCGCCGTTCAAATTCCTCACGGGTGGTTTCAACTATATCCACAGCAGAGTCATATATCCCATCGTGTTCCTGTTTCAGCCAAGTTAAGATACGAGAAATCTGGGCATTTCTTAAATCTAGATCTGTCTGAAAAATAATCGAAGCTGCAATCACCTGAGCATATTGAGGCGGATGACCTTGCTGAACAAAATTAGCCGTTAGGCCATTTAGGGCTTGCTGACGGACTGGATCAGAAGTCGCTTCTATAGACATGATTTGTGGACAAAGATAATTGTTCAAATTATCCTATTTCATTCTGACAACGATTTCGCATCAGTATTTTTACGTAATTAAAAAAATGAAAAAGAAAAATCCTTGTAATTAAAATAAACGCTAAAGTTATACAATTAAAACCCCAAAAAAATAAAAAACATTCAAATCAAACATTCAATTATTTCAACAGATACAACTCAAACTAAATACGTATATATTCGGTTGTACATTTTCGGGTGTCTTTATATTTGTTTATACACTTTATTTGTAAATCTCTTTACATTCACAAAAGGATATGACTACTATTGATTGAGTGATGGGGAGAGGCGAATCAAAGCCACACCAACACTAAACAACAACAATGAGTTAAGGTGTAAAAATCATGGCAGTCGAAAAAACTAATTCTTCTTCAAGCTTGGCCGAAGTTATTGATCGTATCCTCGACAAAGGTATCGTCGTAGATGCTTGGGTTCGTGTTTCCTTAGTTGGTATTGAATTACTAGCAATCGAAGCTCGTATCGTTATCGCTTCCGTTGAAACCTACCTGAAATATGCCGAAGCTGTTGGTCTAACTCAGTCAGTCGCAGTTCCTGCTTAATTATTAAGCAGCGTTTAGACAAATCAGAATTATTAAATTTGCAATTCTGATTAAAATTCCTGACCAGAGAAAGTTCAAATCAACAATTACTTAAGGTGTAAAATCATGGCAGTCGAAAAAACTAATTCCTCTTCAAGCTTGGCCGAAGTTATTGATCGTATCCTCGACAAAGGTATCGTCGTAGATGCTTGGGTTCGTGTTTCCTTAGTTGGTATTGAATTACTAGCAATCGAAGCTCGTATCGTTATCGCTTCCGTTGAAACCTACCTGAAATATGCCGAAGCTGTTGGTCTAACTCAGTCAGTCGCAGTTCCTGCTTAATTATTAAGCAGCGTTTAGACAAATCAGAATTATTAAATTTGCAATTCTGATTAAAATTCCTGACCAGAGAAAGTTCAAATCAACAATTACTTAAGGTGTAAAATCATGGCAGTCGAAAAAACTAATTCTTCTTCAAGCTTGGCCGAAGTTATTGATTGTATCCTCGACAAAGGTATCGTCGTAGATGCTTGGGTTCGTGTTTCCTTAGTTGGTATTGAATTACTAGCAATCGAAGCTCGTATCGTTATCGCTTCCGTTGAAACCTACCTGAAATATGCCGAAGCTGTTGGTCTAACTCAGTCAGCTGCAGTTCCTGCTTAATTATTAAGCAGCGTTTAGACAAATCAGAATTGCAAAATCAGCAATTCTGATTAAAATTTCTGACCAGAGACAGTTCAAATCAACAATTACTTAAGGTGTAAAATCATGGCAGTTGAAAAAACTAATTCCTCTTCAAGCTTGGCTGAAGTTATTGATCGTATCCTCGACAAAGGTATCGTCGTAGATGCTTGGGTTCGTGTTTCCTTAGTTGGTATTGAATTACTAGCAATCGAAGCTCGTATCGTTATCGCTTCCGTTGAAACCTACCTGAAATATGCCGAAGCTGTTGGTTTAACTCAGTCAGTCTGCAGTTCCTGCTTAATTATTAAGCAGCGTTTAGACAAATCAGAATTGCTGATTTTGTAATTCTGATGCTTCTTCTGCTTTTATCTAATTATCCGGATATTCTACCATCAAGAATTATCCCCCGATAAAAAGAAAAGAGCAGAAATTGCTTGACGTACATTCACTGGATATTAATTATCCAGTGAATGTGGTTAAATCACGATTATTTAGCATTATTGCGGAGAACCTCATGACTGGTTTGTTAGTAGAAATCCGGCAAAACCGTCTATCAATAGCTGGGGAAGTAGCACAACTATTTCAAGAGACTCAAGAATTCTTGTCTGTTACCACAGCGCAAAGACAAGCACAAGCTAAAGAGCAAGCAGAAAATCTGCATAAATTCCACGAGGAACTCAAGAAAGACAGCCACCAATTCTTAACAGAAACTGCTAAAGAAAGATTGGCTCAAGCTACAAAGCAAGCGAAAGAACTGCACGAATTCCATCAGCAACTTGAGCAAGATAGCCACCAATTCTTAACAGAAACTGCTAAAGAAAGATTGGCTCAAGCTACAAAGCAAGCGAAAGAACTGCACGAATTCCATCAGCAACTTGAGCAAGACAGCCACGAATTCTTAACAGAAACTGCTAAAGAAAGATTGGCTCAAGCTAAACAGCAAAATCAAGATCTGCGCCAATTCCGTCAGGATTTGTTTGCTAGCATTTTTGGCACATTTACTCGTTAATCAACACTCCCCATAAACGGAGTTTATCTGTTGAAGAACGGGACTGAATAATAAAACCCCCTAATCTTCCAGAATAAAAACTGGTAAGACCAGGGGGCAGGTAAAATTCAACAATGAGTTTTAGTGTGAAACTTTAAGAGCTTGTGCTGTAACTTCAAGGAATAAGTCAAACGTGCAAATTGCTATTTTTACCTTGTTTGTTACCAGGTAGTAATGAATGGCTCCAACTAACATTCCGGATGCCAAACATTGATAAGAGCTTAGTTATAGTTTCTACAACTACTATAACACATTGATGCAAAAATTGCATCTAATTTGTTTTTATTTTGGAAAAATTGTTGCTCATCACCTTAACTTATGACTATCACCGCCAACAATAAGAAAAGAGCTGTTCTTCGTGTCCGTCCTGGTCGAGTTTGTGGTAACACCTGCTATCGAACGGGTAGCGATTCGGGCGCTGCGTTATCTCACATCAGGATTCGCTATTCACTTACGCGGGCCTGCTGGTACAGGGAAAACAACTTTAGCAATGCATCTGGCCAATTGTTTGGACAGACCAATTATGTTGATTTTCGGAGATGATGAATTTAAAAGTTCTGATTTGATTGGTAGTGAATCTGGTTACACCCATAAAAAATTACTAGACAATTACATTCACAGTGTTGTCAAAGTCGAAGATGAATTCAAGCAAAATTGGGTTGACTCCAGACTAACTTTAGCTTGTCGAGAAGGCTTCACCTTAGTCTACGACGAATTTAACCGTTCACGACCTGAAGTGAATAACGTCTTACTTTCAGCTTTAGAAGAAAAAATTCTCACCCTTCCTCCTAGTAGCAATCAGCCAGAATATCTGCATGTTAGTCCCCAATTTCGGGCGATTTTTACCTCCAATCCTGAAGAATATTGCGGAGTTCACGCGACTCAGGATGCTTTAATGGATTGGTTGGTAACCATTAATATGCCCGAACCAGATGAGCTAACTCAAAGCGAGATATTAATCCAAAAAACAGGCATTAATCGAGAATCTTCTCATGTAATTGTGCGGTTAGTTAAAGCATTTCGTCAAGTTACAGGTGGTGAAAAAACCTCTGGATTGAGGTCTTGTTTAATGGTTGCTAAAGTATGTGCAGAACATGATATTTTGGTAGCACCAGAAGATGCAGATTTTCGGGAAATTTGTGCAGATATATTATTCAATCGCACAAATTTATCTGCTAGCGAATCGACTACTATTTTCCTAGAACTACTTAACCACATAAAAGAACCAGCAGTAGACCAATTCACTCAAGAAGACAGACAAGAAGAAAAATTGGTAACTAACTCTTCTTCTTTAAATAGCTCAGATACACCACATTTGCAGCGCACAATTTTTGATGGTTCTGTGGATTTATAGTAGTAGATTTATCACTACTTGCAGCAGCAAAAAAGTGAAGGATTGGTAGAGATTCAAAAAGCCTTAAATCTGAACGAAATTCTACGGTAAATGCTCTTTTGGCTTGAGAGCAAAAAGACCGTGTTTATCTCATTGAAGAGTCGAATTAATCGTGACTACTACTCCCATACTGCCAACACGTTCTCAAAGTAACTCAAGTCGAGCAATTACTACATCTACTCAAGGTTCGACTTTAGCGGATATTCTCGAAAGAGTTCTAGATAAAGGAATCGTGATTGCTGGTGATATTTCTATATCTATCGCATCCACTGAACTTATACATATCCGGATTCGCTTGTTAATTGCTTCTGTTGATAAAGCCAAAGAAATGGGTATTAATTGGTGGGAAAATGACCCTTATTTGAGTAACAAAAACCAAAAATTAATTACCGAAAATCAAGAACTACAGCATCGGCTAGAGAGCCTGGAAGAACAGCTACGTTTATTCACATCGATGGATAAAAAAGCTCCAGAGCAATTAGAAGAAACAGCAAAAGATAATTTCGAGCAAATCTATGCAGAAAATAGTGAATTGATCAATAATTCTCCACTAGATTTATAGTCAAGTTTGGGAAAGAGCATGAGCAATCTAGAGCAAATTTAAATTCATCCCCAAAACAGCATCTATGCTGGATTTATTGAAGTTTCAACGATTCAATCCTGTCCAATAAATTTAGAAAAGGTAGATAGAATCATGGCAATTGTTTGCACTCCTGTTGAAAATTCCCACGATTTACCACCTACCAATTCTAAAGCTAACAGCCAAGCGGGTTTAGTTCCTTTACTATTGACTGTAGTGGAACTAGTACGCCAGCTGATGGAAGCTCAAGTAATTCGGCGCATGGAAGAGGAGTGTCTGAGTGAATCTGACTTAGAGCGAGCAGCCGAAAGTTTGCAAAAGCTAGAGGAACAAGTTTTAAATTTGTGTCAGATTTTTGAAATTGATCCAGCCGACTTGAATATCAAATTGGGAGAATTTGGCACTCTTTTACCAGCCCCTGGATCTTATTATCCCGGAGAAACTGGAAGTCAACCTTCTGTACTAGAACTACTAGACCGTCTTTTAAACACCGGAATTGTTGTAGATGGTGAAGTAGATTTAGGTGTAGCACAACTCAATCTCATTCACGCTAAGTTGCGCTTAGTTTTGACCTCAAAACCAATGTAATTACAGTAGGTGCGTCAGTCCTCATTTACTGACGCATCTGACCAAATTTAGTAATTACAAAGTTATTAGTCGTTCATTTAGCTTTAAGATTTTTTCAAATTATGGATGTTGGTCTTTATCTGTACGGTATTTTTCCTGATCCAATTACAGAAACAGTTGCTCTTAAAGGATTGGATTCGCAACCTATCTATAGTCAAGAAGTAGATGGATTTACTTTTTTATATTCACATGCCAAAAAAGAAAAATATGTGGCATCTCGTCGTAATTTAATCACCCATGAAAAGGTTTTAGAAGAAGCAATGCAGGAAGGGTTTCGCACTCTTCTGCCTTTGCGTTTTGGATTAGTTGTAAAAGATTGGGACACAGTAATCATACAACTAACAAAACCGCATAAACAGCAATTGCAAGAACTCTTTCAAAAATTGGCAGGAAGGCGAGAGGTTAGCGTTAAGATTCTTTGGGATCCCAAGGCTGAATTAAAAGCAATGATGGAGTCTAATCAAGACTTGAAGCAGAAGCGCGATCAAATGGAAGGAAAAGCTTTGAGTATGGAGCAAGTAATTGAAATTGGACAATTAATTGAAAATAATTTAGCAGTTCGTAAAGAATCTGTAATTCAAGTTTTCTTTAACGAGCTAAATCCCTTAGCAGAAGAGATTGTGGAAAGCGATCCCATGATGGAAGAAATGATTTACAATGCTGCTTTTTTAATTCCTTGGGATACCGAATCTGTATTTAGTGAACGTGTCGAAGCCATTGACCAAACATTTGGCGACCGCTTACGCATTCGCTACAACAATTTTACTGCACCCTATACCTTTGCCCAAATTTCATAACATCATAGGAGTACATATATGCTAGGTAAAATTTTACTATTTCCAGTCATGGGACCGATTAGTGGACTTGTGTGGATTGGCGAACAAATTCAAGAGCGTACTAATACTGAATTTGATGCTCAAGAAAATTTGCATAAACAATTATTAAGCCTGCAACTTTCTTTTGATATAGGCGAAATTTCTGAAGAGGATTTTGAAGAGCAAGAAGAAGAACTTCTCTTGAAAATTCAAGCTTTAGAAGAGCAAGAACGCCTAGATGCAGAAACTGAAGAAGATGAAGACGAGCAATCTCAGTTCGTAGCAGTATCCGAAGAAAATGAAATATTAGAAGAGAAATTCCGGCTAATTACAGAATATGAAGAAGACGAAAATCTAGTTTTATCGCCCTAATATTGCTAGCAAATTACCTCTGTTTTGATGTGAAATTGAAAAAAATAATAACCCGCATATGCGGGTTAATAGTTTAATTTCAGTCTTGGTTATTTTTGGGTTTATCCAACCTTGATAGTTTAATATTCTATCTCAAAAGTTTGATAATTATTAGATTCAACAAAGATACTTGTACGGACGGGAATTTGCGGTATTTTGGAATCGTTATGACGTAATTGATTGATTGTTGTTTCTGTTTCTGCTATCTGGTTTTTTAGGGTACTTAAACGTTGTTTAAGCATAACGCTACGCTGCTCGATAAATTGTAACTCTTGTTTGAGTCGTTGTTGTTCTGTTACCAACTTATAAAGTTCTAATTGACTAGAAGCCTCAGATTTATTGCGAGGCATTGTAGTAACTTTAGGTCTGATTATGCCACGATTACGAAAGCTTTTCATTATAAACACCTGAGTAATTGCTAGTATTATAACCAAGAAAGTTATCTTGTAAAGACCTAAATCTAAATTAGATAAATTTATTTTTTATGACAATATATAAAGTTTATTTCCTGAAAATTAAAAATTCAAATATATTTATCTAACTACAATCATGAAATCCCCCAATATCTACACTTATGCTTTTTTAAATACCCCTGATTATCCCTTAGATTTGCCAGATGGTAATTTTGGTAAAGTACGATTAATAAATAACAAAGGTATTTCGGCTGTTGTGGAACCGGGAATATCTTTAGAGACAGTCGAAAATAATGACGAGGAAGTCATCAAGATGGTTTTAGCTCATGATCGAGTCATTTGTGAACTATTTCACCAAATCACAGTTTTACCTTTGCGTTTTGGCACATATTTTACTTCCGAAGAAAACTTAATCAATCATATAAATCTTAATGCCCAAGAGTACCAACAAAAGCTCGATAGTATTCATGGTAAAAACGAATATCTTTTAAAATTAAGTCCTCGAAATTTACCAGAGCCAGTAAAGGCCACTGCAGGAGGAGGAAGAGATTATTTTTTAGCTAAAAAACAACACTATGAAAAACAAAAAATATTTAACATCGTACAAGCTGACGAAAAACACAGTTTGATTCATTTAATAAAACAAATTTATCAATCATCAGTTATTGTACAACATCAAGCGGAAGAAGTCAGGATTTATTTTTTAGTAAATTACTACGATAAATCTTTACTTGTAGAACAATTTTTAACTTGGCAAGAAGCTTGTCCTCGGTGGGATTTGTTCTTGGGGGAAGGTTTGCCTCCTTATCACTTTATTTAACTATTACTTACAATATTTTCTTGTTGTTTAACTTGATTATGAACCAGTACGACTCACTAAATTTACTTATGTTTAGCGGCAAAGGTGGGGTTGGTAAAACCACTATTTCTTGCAGCTTTGCGCGTTATTGGGCGAGACAGTTTCCGCAAGAGAAAATTTTGTTAATTTCCACAGATCCGGCACATTCTTTAGGAGATGTATTGCTGGTAGATGTGAAAGATCAGGCTTTACCAATAGCTGATTTACCTAATTTGAGCATTCAAGCCTTGGATGCTCAAAAACTGTTATTAGAATTTAAAGCCAAATATAGTTACTTTTTAGAACTACTGGTAGAACGGGGAAGTTTAGCCGATGGAGAAGATTTAGCCCCTGTTTGGGATTTAGACTGGCCGGGTTTAAATGAATTAATGGGGTTGCTAGAAATTCAACGGTTGCTATCTGAAAAAGAAGTAGACCGTGTAGTAGTTGATATGGCTCCTTCTGGGCATACATTAAACTTATTAGGTCTGAAAGATTTTTTGGATGTTATTTTAAACGCTTTAGAACTCTTTCAACAAAAACATCGAGTAATTACACAAAGCTTCAAAGGCAGTTATACGGCTGATGAAGTGGATAAATTCTTGGTGGATATGAAATTTCAATTAGCAGAAGGTAGACGCTTACTGCAAGATGAAAAATTTACGGGCTTTGTAGTTGTTGGAGTTTCTGAACCCATGTGTTTATTAGAAACTCAACGCTTTCTAGAAAGTTTAAAAGTCCTAAAAGTTCCCTATGCTGGATTATTCATCAATCGAGTGTTGATAAATTCAGATATGGAACTAGATCGTTATGCTGAACAGCAAAATCTGATCAATAAATTTTTAACAATTGCAGCTAACAAACCTGTTTTCACAGTCCCACAACAGAGAGTAGAACCCTTGGGTGGGGTAGCTTTAGATTCTCTGTCTTCCCAAATTCAAAAAATTGATAGTGTGGAATTAGCCCCTCCACCACTGATTCAATGGCCTGCTAAAGTTTTACCCAGTTTTCAGGATTTTTTGGCAGAAGGATGTCAATTAATCATTGTCGGAGGTAAAGGAGGTGTTGGTAAAACCACAGTAGCAGCTGCTATAGGTTGGGCTTATTCTCAGGGTTATCCCAATAAAAATATTCGCATAATTTCTATAGATCCGGCTCACTCTTTAGGCGATGCTTTTGGCAAAACTTTAGGTCATGAACCTGTAATGTTATCTGCTAATTTAAGTGGTCAAGAAATTGATGCCGATAGAGTTATAGAAAAATTCCGCTCAGATTATCTTTGGGAATTAGCGGATATGATTAGTGGTGAAGGCTCAAAAACAGATTCCACAGTGAATGTTGCCTATGTTCCAGAGGCTTGGAAACAGATTATGTCTCAGGCTTTACCTGGAATTGATGAAATGTTATCTCTGATTACTGTGATGGATTTATTAGACAGTAACCAGGAAGATTTAATTATTTTAGATACGGCTCCCACAGGTCATCTCCTGAGCTTTTTGGAAATGCCAGCTGCTTTAGGAGATTGGTTAACCTGGATATTTAAGCTGTGGATGAAATATCAAGATGTTTTGGGGCGCGTTGATTTTATTGGGCGGTTGCGGCATTTACGCCAACAAGTTGTACAGGCACAAAAGAAATTGAAAAATAATCGTCATACTCAATTTGTTGGTGTAATTCAATCAGAAGCAGCAATTGTAGCTGAACACATACGTTTAACAGAATCTCTGAAAATAATGGGAGTTAATCAACGTTATGTGGTACAAAATCGCTACAGTCCCGAAGTGGAGATTGATGGCAATTTGTTCCCAGATCAAACAATTGTTCGCTTACCGCGATTACCCAGATCTGTGGAACCCATAGCCCGGATTCAAGGTGCTGCTAATCTTTTATTTGAGGTTGAAAAATTAACTGCAAATACAAGACAAATATCCTAGTATTCTGGCAAGTTAACTTTGATAGTTTCGTCGTCATGACTTGAGTCATTCTATGGTTGAGGACTAAAGTAATCACTACGAAAAAATGAGTTTTTGCCACTTTTTGTACATTTTTAATAACCCGTAAAGGACGCGAAGGAAGAGGACAAGTTTATGAGTGAATTATTTAAGGGATTTGAACAGTTTGTAGAGTTGGTGAAGACTCTAGAAGAAAAGATGGAGAAGGGAGAAATCAAGACAGATGTGCAAATTAACTCTCGTCCTTTGAGCAGTATTCCTCGTTCTGGGAATATGCCGCGTCCTAATAATATGGGTAACGATGTGGGTACAAGTCGCTTCCGCACTCAACCACCTGCTAATTCTGGTTCTGGTGGTGGAAATGGAGGCGCATCTGACCCCCCCATCACACCACCTGGTGCCCCTGCAGATCATTCTCTCAAGGATGTTGGGGGACTGGGTGAGGTTCTCAAAGAACTCAAAGAACTGATTGCTATCCCTTTAAAACGCCCTGATTTGCTCGCTAAATTGGGGCTAGAACCCACACGCGGCGTGTTGTTAGTGGGACCGCCAGGAACAGGTAAAACTCTCACCGCCCGTGCTTTGGCTGAGGAACTCGGCGTTAACTATATTGCGCTGGTGGGGCCAGAAGTCATCAGTAAATACTACGGTGAAGCTGAACAAAGACTGCGGGGTATATTTGAAAAAGCAGCTAAAAATGCACCCTGTATTATCTTTATTGATGAAATTGATAGTTTAGCCCCAGACCGCAGCGCTGTAGAAGGGGAAGTGGAAAAACGCCTGGTGGCGCAACTATTGAGCTTGATGGATGGTTTCTCTCACAGCCAAGGTGTGATTGTTCTGGCAGCTACAAACCGTCCAGATCATCTCGACCCTGCTCTACGTCGTCCCGGAAGATTTGACCGCGAAGTTCAGTTTCGCATTCCCGATTGCAACGGACGTAAAGAAATCTTGCAAATTCTCTCCCGTGCTATGCCCTTGGATCATACGGTTGACCTTGATTTTATCGCAGAACGGGCTGTGGGATTTGTGGGTGCAGATTTGAAAGCCGTCTGTCAAAAAGCAGCTTATACAGCCTTGCGCCGCCAAATTCCTTCGATTGATATGCAAGTTCCAGACAATATGACGGTTAACCAAACTGATTTCTTACAAGCCCTCAAAGAAATCAAACCAGCCGTCTTGCGGAGTGTGGAAGTGGAAGTTCCCCATATCGCTTGGGAAGATATTGGCGGTTTGGATAGCATTAAGCAAACTTTGCGGGAATCAGTAGAAGGGGCGTTACTGTATCCAGAATTGTATTTGCAGACGAAAGCACTAGCACCCAAGGGTATCTTATTGTGGGGACCACCGGGAACAGGTAAAACTTTATTAGCCAAAGCTGTAGCTTCCCAAGCCAGAGCTAATTTTATTGGTGTCAACGGGCAGAATTACTCAGCCGTTGGGTGGGAGCCAGTGAACAAGCTGTGCGGGAATTATTCGCCAAAGCACGACAAGCAGACCCCTGCGTGGTATTTATTGATGAAATTGATACCTTAGCCCCGGCGCGAGGCAGTTACAATGGTGATTCGGGAGTGAGCGATCGCGTAGTTGGACAATTACTCACCGAGTTAGATGGGTTACAAGTGGGGACTACTATCTTAGTCATTGGCGCGACAAACCGTCCTGATGCACTCGATCCAGCTTTATTACGAGCCGGACGCCTAGATTTACAAATGAAGGTCGATTTACCAGATTTAGCCAGTCGGTTGGCAATTTTGCAAGTCCATAGCCAAGGACGACCACTGCAAGATGTAGATTTAGAATATTGGGCAGAAATGACCAAGGGTTGGAATGGTGCAGATTTAACATTGCTGTGTAATCAATCCGCTGTCGAAGCCATTCGCCGCTTCCGCTCCCAAGGGCTGACAGAGCCTACTGATATCAAGATTACAACTGATGATTTCAATTATGCCTATCAGGTGTTAACCGAGCAACGTCCAGGCTAACAACAGGAGTGGGGGAGAAGAAAGAGGAAAATCTCTCTTCCCATCCCCCTTACCTGAAAAAAGTGTCAATGGGTAAATTTGCATATATCAGAATGCGATCGCCTGATTTGATTCAGTATTTTTTACATAGTATTAATCATATTTTTGTATCTATAAATAGATAGCCAAGTGATCACTAGTGGTTCACTACACAAACTTTGCGGGTTATGTAGTCAGCACTTTAGTGCTTCAAAATGCAGGACTTTAGTCCTGACTACACCTGTAAATTTTTAACAAGGGTTAAGAGTCAAGTAAGGGCGCAAGATATTGCCCCGGTAAGTTTAGCTTCCAACCCTCTGAAACGAAGTGGAGGGTTTTTAATTGTATTTCAGGTGGCAAAATGACTTCAGTGCCTATTGTTAACGACTCATCAACTTTTTCTGGTAACAGCCGTTCTAGCTTAAAAAAAAGAACCCTGCTGTTTCGTTATCTCGCAGAAATAAATTTAATTTTTGGGGCTTGGTATTTACAATGGCGCATCACCCATTCCATAAATTTTGATGCTCTTTGGCTGTCTATTCCGTTGTTAGTGGCAGAAATTTATAGCTATTTCGGCGGAGTCATGTTTGTAATTGGACTATGGCGCCCCCTAGTCCGACAAATTAAGTCCCTTGATCAGCTTACACCATCTCTACCAACCTCTGCTTGGCCATCTGTAGATGTATTTATTGCCTGCTACAACGAGCCTACAGATATTATAGAAGCAACTGCCAAAGCGGCTCTAGCGATAGATTATCCGCCGACAAAGTTACGTGTATATGTGCTAGATGACGGTAATTCCAATCTGGTGCGAACTATGACGGAAAGACTGGGAATTGAGGATTTACAGTCACCATTATTACAACAAGATGCCAATCGAATTGATACAGAGCTATCGGCTCTCATAAACCGGTTTCAAGAATTAGAAAGTCTTACACCTGATTTGTCAGCTGTTGAAGAGTGGCTACAAAAAAATTATTCAGAACAAGGAAATAGTTTTGAAGATATTTCTGGTAAATTTTTGCATAGTTTGCGACAGTTCTTACTTTGGTTAAATCCTGAACATCAAAATCTTAGTAAATCTTCTACACACAATCTACAAGAACGCCTAATTGATGAGCGTAAATTATTAGAAGCAGCGATTCACCAAAAAGAATTAGAACTTATTGACTTGGTGCGGTTACGCTATATCGCCCGTCCCAAAGAACCTGGTGTAGCTCATCATGCTAAAGCGGGTAATCTCAATTATGCAATTTTTTCTGGAGAAACTTCCGGGGAATTTATTCTGACTTTAGATGCAGACCATATTCCCAAATCATCATTTCTTAAACGAGTTTTACCATATTTCTATACTTACAATTTATATTCAGGAAAATACTATCCCAATCAAATTGCTTTTGTTCAAACACCGCAGGATTTTTATAATATTCCTCCTGGAGATCCATTTTGCCATCGAGCGCATTTATTTTATGGACCACTCCAACAGGGTAAAGATGGTATGAATTCAGCTTTCTACACGGGCACAAATGCAGTATTGCGAAGAGAAGCATTGATTAGTGTTGGACTGCAATATTTCGCCGATGAATTTGTTAAAGATGAAAAGTGCTTAGATGAATTTGAATTAATTGGTGGTGTATCTAGTAATAGTATTACAGAAGATATGAATACAGCCATGCGTCTGCATAGTGCTGGCTGGAAATCTATTTATCACCATGAACTTTTAGCTGAAGGTTTGGCTCCTGATGATTTAAGTTCTACATTAAAACAACGGCTACGCTGGGCACAAGGTACTATTCAAGTTTTAGTGCGAGAAAATCCCCTCACCAAACCAGGGCTAACATTTTGGCAGCGCTTGCACTATTTTAAGACAATGTATAGTTATTTTTCGGGATTTGCTACTGTAATGTTTATCTCTTGTCCCATTATATATTTTTTTACAGGGATTATTCCCGTCAAAACTTATGGATATGATTTTGCTTTACACTTTTTTCCGGTTTTTATTATTAATAGGTTGACTTTTCTGGCAGCTTCTTGGGGCATTGAAGCCAGCGAAGTCTGGCGTTCGGAACAATATGCGATCGCCTTGTTTCCACTGTTAATCCAAGCAGTGTGGAGCGTCTTTACAGGACAACCTATAAAATTTCAAGTTACACCTAAGCAACGCCAGTCAGGGATTTATTTTCAGCTAATTTGGCCACAATTAGTTGTTTTTGTTTTGACGGTTTTGGGCATATTATGGAGCATTTTTCGTTTTGCAATTGGTCAGTTAGATACTCCTTGGATTTACCTAGTCAATGGCGCATGGGCTATCTATATTTTATCCTTACTTTGGTCTGTAATCTATGCGTCTGTCTGGCAACCATCCAAAGATATTTAAGGTGATAAATAAATATCCATGACAGTTATCAAACTGTCATTGTAATTTGGATGAATTGCCTATGCTAGGTATAAAATTGGACATTACTCATTAGAAATTGCCATCAAAATCAAAGGAAATACAACTATGAATGATAAAATTACAATACTTGAACCATTTGGAACATTGAATGCCGTCAAAGGTAATGAAATTCGGCGAGAAATTGAAAGTCTTTTGAAGAATGGCGCCGAGATTGCGTTGATTGATATGAAAAATGTTCAGTTTATCGATAGCTCTGGTTTAGGTGCTTTAGTTGCTGCAATGCAATTTGTCAGAAAATCAAATAAAAAACTCTTTGTTTGTTCTGTAAATAATCAAGTCAAAATGTTGTTTGAATTAACTAAAATGGATAGAATTATGCAAATTATTAAAGATCGAGAAGAATTTGACAATCAGGTACTGACAACTTAATTGTTAACTGGTTAAAATTAATTAACAGTTAACAAATTCAATGATATTTGGGAGTTTTGTGAATCTATGGGTTAAAACCAAATTTTACTTGTAGCAAAGACAAATCATCATCAAAATTATCGTTACCACTTAAGGTCATAATCTGAGGTAATATGTAATTGAGATGATCAATATTTGTCTTTTTACAGTTTAACAGTAACTTCTCAAAAGCCTCAAAACCCCAAATATTGCCATCTGCTTGAGGAATTTCGTAGGCGCCATCGCTAAAAATAAATAAAGTGCTGTTTTCTTCAATTTCTAAAACAGCATTTTCAAACTCAATATCTGGGACAAAACCTATTGGCAGATCCATTGAACCTAGTTGTTTTATATTGATGCTGGTGGGATTTTGTGCAGATAGCAGTACAGCAGGTGGATGTCCAGCATTACCATAAACTAGTTGACGTTTAGCAGGCTGATAAACTCCATACCAAATGGTAAAATATTTATCACTGTGATTACTCATTTGAAAAGCAGAATTAAGTGCCTTGAGTACTTCACTGGGTTGACAAAAATTAGTGTTGGGTAAAGACTGCGATCGCAAAATATTCAACACCGATACAGATAGTAGAGCTGAACCAACCCCATGTCCTGATACATCTAATAAATAAATTGCCAAATGATCATCATCAATCCAATAATAGTCAAAACAATCCCCGCCCAATTGCGCTGAGGGGACAAATAAAGCGTCTATGGTGACTGTTCCTACCAATGGAGGTGGTAAAAGCGATCGCACATAATCAGCAGCTTCTGCTAGTTCAGCTTCTAAAATTTGCTTTTGCTGGTGTAAATTTTGGTTTAGTTCTTCTAGCGCTTGCTTTTGAGCCTGCAAATCTTGGTTTAACTGATGTAACCTTAAACCTGCTCTAACCCGTGCTTTTAATTCATTAATTTCTACTGGCTTAGAGACAAATTCGTCTGCTCCTGAATCCAGTCCTCTTACTCGCTCTTCTTCTTCTCCGGGAGATGCTCCTTTAGCAGTTAGTAGAATAAAAAAAGTGGTTGCTAACTCTGGATCTGTCTTAATGCAACGACACACTTCTAAACCATCCATCTGCGCCATTACCCAGTCACAAATAATCAGCGCGGGACGTAATCTTTTTGCTTCTAAAATTCCTTCTTCTCCGCTACTGACTACGGTAGTATCATAACCCTGATTTTGCAGCGCTTTTTTCAGCGCGAATCTCAATATCGGATCGTCATCAATAATCAAGATTTTAAACATAAATGCTAATTAATAAAGAAATATAACGGTTATTAAGTAGTTTAAGTTAAAATTTGATAGTCAGTTAATTGTTAAATAGTTACCACTGAATCATGATAATTATTTAACTTATTTGATTATACACCTATTAGAAAAAATGAGGTTAATAATGAACAAAAAAATGTATATTCAAGTTAATACAGACATCAATGCAGTGGAAGATATTTTATCTTGGTTTGAGCAGATCAATCAACCTCCCATTTCTGACAACACAATTTGGTGGTCATTACAAACACTACTGGTAGAAGGATTTATTAACATTGTTGAACATGCTCACAATAATTTGTCTCTTGAAACGCCGATTGATTTAGAAGCTATTAGGTTCAGCCACCATATAGAAATACGTATTTGGTCTTATGGGCCAGTTTTTGACTTAGCTCAACAATTACAAAATAGTCCAGAATTAGCAGATAATTATGAAGAGCGAGGACGTGGTTTAAAAATTATGTCTCAACTTGTAGATAAGTTGAGTTATGAGCCAACAGACGATAACCGTTATTGTTTATTTATCAGTAAAAACTACTAGAGTTCGTAGTGGCGCTTTAGCGTTTATGTACTCAATTATATTAAATTAAACGCAGACATACGCAAATAAACGCGGATAGAACTTCTTTTAATATACAAGGGTGCGTTATCGCTGAGTAAGGCACTAAATCCTTGATGATAGTGCCGTAATGTCGCCTAAGGCACGCTATGATACCTAATTTTTGAAATACAGATACTTTAGAGCGGGGAGTGTCAATCCAGCAAAATCCAATCTCCTTCAACCTGGGCGATCGCACCACCAGGAAATGGATCGGTTTGCGAACGGTTTGGGGCTATAATTAAAGCTGTCAATTTTTCTATGTGTTCAAAGTTCACAGACTCAGGTAGTCTTTGTTGTAATATCTGACGCATGACACGCCGTTGTAGCGCCAGTGGTGCTGTCTGCAATACTCGGCGATTTAGCATCACCTGATTACTCTCCCCCGCCTCATCTCTCCCTCTCATCGCCTCTTCTCTTAACTTCTGCGCTGCTTGCTCTAAATATTCCACTTCGGCTTGTAGAAGTTCTGCTGTTTGGGCTAAGGCTGATTCAACTTTTATATTGAAATTTGCTTGTAAATATGGTATAATCTCTTTGCGGATACGGTTACGCGCATATTTCACATCTTGATTAGTGGCATCTTCCCAAACTGGGAGATCAAAATCTTGACAAAATTGCTGTGTTTGTGTACGAGTGATTTCTAATAGTGGACGCACTAGGACAATATTAGCAGTTAGTGGACGTTCCCAAGTTAGGGCTTGCAAACCATAAGCACCAGTACCACGAATTAAGTTATAAAGCAGAGTTTCGGCGCGATCGCTTGCCGTGTGTCCTGTAACAATATAGTGGTAATTATTTGCTATGGCGATCGCACTTAAGGCTTGATACCGCCAATCCCTTGCAGATGCTTCACTTTTTACAGGTTGGTTGGCAGTTTCTAAATAAAATGATATATCCCATGTTTTAGCTAAACTTTCTACATGGTTAGCATTAGCTTGAGAGTCACAACGCCAGCGATGATCGCAATGAGCGATCGCTAAATCCCATCCCCATTTTGATTGTAAATCTAAGAGTAGTTTAATTAAGCACAGAGAATCTTGACCGCCGGAAACAGCGACTAATAATCGTTGATTACGCTTAAATAGTTGGCGCGATTTGATAGTGCGATGTATTTTTGCATGTAGGGGAGTCCATACCATCTGAATAAATGTATGAATCAATCCCCGATTATAGCATTTTTTAATCACATAAAAGCTATATCATAGCCCTCTCCTCGCAATCGAAGAGGGGGCTGGGGTTCTTGTACATCACAAGGAATGACGAGCGTTATATCTTTTCAGAACATAGGACTTTGTTCATTATCCCAACATTTGTTGTTATGCCAAGTTCTATTTGTATTTTGGCATTGTGCTTGATTATCTATCCAAGGAATTGATGTTGGGAAATGTGAATCACCACTAGAACTCAATAAAGATAATACTGAAGAAAAGGTACTAAAACTACAAGTTGGTAAGACTATGAAAAATACAATTGACAGGACAATATTATTAGAATTCCAAAAACCAGTGTTTTGTTTATGTATCGAAATATTTTTTGGAGGCTTTGAGTTGGAGATCATAATATCCGTATATAAATTTCATAAACATGCTTTTTTTTTTGGCGTGCACCTGTATTCTTAAATCTATAATCCACCTATTTTGATACCACGTCTATGTGAATATCACTGAATTAAATAATGATAAAAATACATGCATTAGTTGACTTTTAATTTAGTATTTGTTTTCTTAGTTTTAGTTGTTTTAATTGTTTGAATTGTTTACTAAAATTGGTCAGTGGAAATAAAATATGACTTTTCACTCTTATCTGGAAAACCTCTCTCTAAATCTCTTTCCTACAAGGAGAGAGACTTTGAATCTTTCCCCGAACCACATCGGGAAGGGGGTTAGGGGGTTAGGGGGTTAGGGGGTTAGGTTTTTCGTCAGCTTTTCCACATGACGTGAAAAGTCAGGAAATAAAATAGGGACGCAAATCCTTGCGCCCCTACGGTGTTGGGTTAAAGCAATACACCTTCCCTTTTCTGTGATGAAGTGCTTACAAAAACCAACCGTAAGAATGTAAACCCTTACCTAAAAGATTTACACCGAGATAGCAAATCCAGACGACAACCAAGCCAGTAGCTGCTAAAATTGCTGGACGTAGCCCTTGCCAACCGCGAGTAATTCGGGCGTGGAGATAGGCGGCGAAAACTAACCAGGTGATTAACGCCCAGGTTTCTTTCGGTCCCAACTCCAGTAAGAACCCCAAGCTTCGTTAGCCCAAACTCCACCAGCAATAATCCCAATTGTCAATAGAGGGAATCCCAGTCCTATGATGCGATAACTAATATTATCGAGGGTTTGGGCAAGGCTAAGACGCTGGGGTGAAAGGGGTTCAGAATTTTCGATGTTCGATGTTGGATTTGGGATTGGGGTGGTGATAACTGCTCCCAAAACAGCGGTGCTACCATTACCGTTATTATTGCTTTCATAACGCACAAAGCCGTTATTTTCTCCAGTCGCTGTCTGTGGTTGAGAAACTAGTTCACCTGCTTTGTGCAACCGATAGCCATTGCTACGATAGCCACCAGTACCAACAGAACTACCTTGAAGTTGGATATTTTGACCGCGTGTGACAATGAGAAAAGCGATCGCTAACAGCGAACCCACCATCAAAGCAGCGTAACTCAACATCATCACACTGACGTGCATCATCAGCCAATTTGACTTCAGCGCTGGTACTAAAGGCTCTGCCTTTTGCATTTCTGATGGTAGTGTCAAGGTAGCAAAAGCTGTGATACCCATAGCTACTGGGGCGGTAACAACACCCACCAAGCGGCTACGGCTGCTATTTTCAGCAATCAGATGGACAGCGGTAATTCCCCAAGTTAAGAAAAATAAAGATTCATACAAATTGCTGAGTGGGAAATAACCAGCTTCTATCCATCTTGCTCCTAATAATGTCGCGATGCATAAATTAGCGATCGCCATTCCCGCTGTCCCCAAAGCCGCAATTGTCGGTAGATTTGGAAAAGCCGCTCCTACCCAATACACCAGCATAGTGAGTAATAAGACTGCAAAAGATGCATTGTCCAGCCAGTTCTGGAGTAGAACCAGATTCATAAAGTCTTCTCCCTAGTGGATTCGTGAAAATTATCGTTTCTGACTCTTCTGATCCTATATGGTTACAGGGTCATGAGCGAGTACACCCTACTGCTTTGCAGTTTTGTCTATGACAATCCCAACTCTTCTGGAAAGCCCAGCATAATATTGAGATTTTGTACAGCGGCTCCCGATGCGCCTTTACCCAGATTATCGAGACGCGCCACTAGCAGTGCTTCTTGGGTATGATCATTGGCGAATACGAAAACCTGAACAATATTAGTGTCATTCACAGCGATCGCATCAAGGAAAGTTCCATCACGTAAAAGTGTAGAATCTTGAAAGGGGGCGACTTGGACAAATTTTTCTGCTTGGTAATAATCGGCGATCGCTTGATATATCTCCTTACCTGTGGGTGGATGCTCCAAACTCCATAAGGGTAAAGGTATCTGTACCACCATACCTTGTTCAAAATCTCCTACTGCGGGTACAAACAACGGCGGCGATGCTAAACCGGAATATTTATGCATTTCCTTAACATGTTTATG
The DNA here is from genome assembly GCA_963772205.1 of uncultured cyanobacterium. GTDB lineage: Bacteria > Cyanobacteriota > Cyanobacteriia > Cyanobacteriales > Nostocaceae > Gloeotrichia. Next base: position 5,269 of record CAVYXS010000042.1, on the reverse strand, counting down.
CCCAAACTGCAAACCATAAACACCGTAGGGATAAAGGGATGTTTTTCCTGTTTGCTGCTCGTGAAACGTATCATATTTTTGGATGAGATTTTTACCGCCACCAGAATAGCCAGAGACTGCATTAATAGTGATGGGAAAGTTCAAAGGCAGCAGTTTCTTGGCTATCAACGGACGAATACAAGCCAAAAAACCTGTAGGATAACAACCAGGGTTGCTGACGAACTGGGCGCTAGCGATTTTCTCTCGCTGATCTGGATTTATTTCCGGGAAACCATATACCCAACCTGGCGCCGTGCGATGAGCAGAACTTGCATCGAGAATCTTCACTGTCGTACTGCTGACTAAGCTAACAGCTTCACGGGCTGCGTCATCAGGTAGACAGAGAATAGCTACATCAACACCATTAATCAGTTTCCCACGTTCAGTTGCATCTTTACGCTTAGATGCTTCTAGGCTAACTAACTCAATGTCATCGCGTCCGTTGAGGCGCGAGTATATCTGTAAACCTGTGGTACCCGCTTCCCCATCAATGAAAATCTTAGGTTTAGTCATGCGTCCAGCATTTTTAGGGATTGCCAATCTTTAAATTATCTGATATTTTGTACCATTCTGATTGGCGATTGGGGATGAGTATTTTTTCATCGACTGGCTTTCCCTAGCTCAGTTTTTGCAATTTAAGCATCATAATGCATATCATCAGCCACAAAAAACCGACTCCATAACCTGCAATTATGTCTGTGGGCCAATGGACTCCTAAATATAAGCGACTGATACCAATGGCTGCGATTAAAGTAGCTGCCATAATGTAAATTACTTTGGCAAACTTAGGATAGTTAATTCCCAAACAATAAGCAGTATAACCATAAAGCACCATAGAACCTAGTGCATGACCACTAGGAAAACTAAAAGATGTTTCAGAAATCAAGCGATGCCAAAGTTCAGGACGAGGTTTAGCAAAAAATAACTTTAGTCCTGTATTTAAAATTAACCCTCCCAAGCAAGCAAATACAAAAACTTTTGCTTCTTCTCTGTAACGTCGCCACCAAAGTAACAAGAAAGTAATCCCGGCAAATATAACCACGGTATTAGGATTACCAAAATTTGTAATAAACAGCATTAAATTATCTAAATTTGGATTAGCAAACTGATGTATCCATATTAGAAAATTAGTATCAAATGCAAAAGCTTCTCGCTCCAAAACCTCTTCGGCCAGTTTTGCTAAAACAAAAATGATAAGCAGACAAATACCAATTCCAACAATACCAATTGTTGAAATTAAGGGAAATAAACGAGGATGTATATGACCTAACCAGAAATCATAAATTTGTCGGAGCATACTTTAATTTGAATCATTGTTAGAAGGACTAGCCACGTTTATTTTTCTCTGCTTTAGAGTGGTGAACAAAATACAGACTCCCAGTATTGACACAAGGACTATGGATGAGCCGATAGTTCCATAACCAAGCCCACCTTTTGCATGTGGTTTTGTCAGAATATCCCCCAGTGTGGCACCAAATGGTCGGGTGAGAACAAACGCAATCCAAAACAACATGACTTGGGAAATTTGGGTGTAATAATGTGCTGCCAATACCAGAGAAAGCAAACCAGCAATTAAAAGCGATCCTCCTGCAAATCCCAGTCCAGAACTATCGGCTAGGAAATCGCCCAAGGCGGTACCCAAAGTATTTGAAAATAGAATTGCAGTCCAATAAAGCGACTCAACTTTCGGCGTTTTTATGTTATTAACAGATAGAGAGCCAATACTGAATCGCCAGAACGCCAAAATAGCCAAGAGAATGCTGAATAAAATCATAGACCCCGCAGCGTAGCCCAGTCCTAAAGTGCGATCCATGTAATCTGACATTGTTGTACCAGCTGTGCTGGTTGAAAGGATGACAGTCCAGTAAAGTAATGGATTATAGCTTTTCCATATCAATTGAGTCACAACAGTTGCTAAAAACACTCCAATTAATATGAGAGAACTAACTGCATAGCCTACATTTAGGGTCATCGATAACAGATCTCCAGACCGTTTCTCCCAGAGTTGTGGCACATATCTTCATGATCCAAAAAAATGCAGTAATTTGTGGAAGTTTGCTCATTTTTGCTCCTACTTGTTGTCGGGATATAGCGGTTCTCTGTTGAGTGAGATACAAGAACCCCACCCCCAACCCCCTCTTCGCTTGCGAGGAGGGGGCGATGACATACCTCACTAGACTGGGAAACGCTATATAATATTCGACTTAGGGACTTCCAAATAAAAAAATATACAATTTTTCTTGTGGGGTGGGCGTCTCGCCCGCCCGTAGAAAGGGGGCTGGATGTCCACCCCACAAGAGTGGATAATTTATTTGTTGGTAATCCCTTATGCCCAATGCCTAATGCCCACGAGTAATATTAATATTTATTGTTGTCAAACTACTTATTTTCTCAATCTCACCTTGTTTTGTAATTCATCTTTAATTCTGTTAAGAATCGAATTTTCATCCAAGGTTGCCAAAATTTTGCTGACAACTGCTTTAGGTCCATCAGGCCCCCAAGTTGCGCCATTAACTAAATAAACTTTGGTCACTTGTCCAATACCATAAGATGAAACACCAGCTACACCTGCTTGTGTGAGTGCTACTGAGATATAAGGTCCAATAGCCGCACCAGCGGTAGCTGATGCAGAGATACCCAGTAAAGTTTTCAGTCCACTTAAGCCCAAATTTGCTAGCAGTTCGCTGACACCGATACCGCCCATACTCAGGGCAATTTTTTTCAGTAATTGTAAGGCACCTGCTTCAGTCATGGGGATGCCGTAGAGTTTAGATAAACCTAAAATTAGAAAAATATCAATAACAATACTACTAAGTATATCTACAACTGTTACAGGATTGAGAGCGATCGCAGTTGCTTTAGTGATGACAGCTTTCCAAATCAACTGATTGGCAGCTTGTTCACGAATCATCAGTTTACGTTGCACTAATTCCTGATTCACTGTATCAGCATAAAGCATCGTGTTGAGAGCTACCAAGGCTTTGCCCTCGCGCTGTAAAATCTCTAATATTTTCAGCTTGAGTTCTTCCACTTGAGCATTACCTGTCCGCAATTGCACACCCCTGCTACCATCGGGGCGACGAATCGCCGTTTTTACCAATGGAGATGCTGCCGCCATGACAATTTCTAAAGGTGAGACTAACTCTTTTACCCTGTCATCCCGGATTTTATGATAAATTGCCATGCGATCGGCTTCTGGATACTGGTCTACTTTGTTAAACACCAGAATTATGGGCTTACCAGCTTGGCGCAATTGGGAAAGGGCTTGGTGTTCTAGCTTGGTCATATCACCAGCAATCACAAATAGAATTAAATCTGCTTGCTTTGCTATCTGTTCAGCTAATACAGCACGGGTTTCACCATCGATTTCATCTAACCCTGGTGTATCAATTAATTCTACCTGCGATTGACCTGTTCCAGGAAGAGTAACTCGCAAAGCGCGTTCAGTTTCTCCAATCGCCTGCTCATGAATACTCCAATTTACACACTGTGCATCACGGGTAACACCGTGTAAAGGCCCAGTTTCAAAGACAGGTTGTCCAACTAAAGCATTGAGTAAAGAAGATTTACCCCGTCCCACCATCCCAAAAGCCGCAATTTGCACCACCATGCGGTCTAATTTCCCCAGCATGGTTTCTAAATCAGAAATTTCGGTTTCCAAGCCGGCTTTTTCTTGGGGGCTGAGGTCGAGACTGGCTACCAAATTACGCAGAGCTGTTTGTGCTTGTTTATAATTGAGTTCTGTCTGAATGTCTTCAAAGCTAAAAATGGCACTATCTAGTTCTTCCTCCCAGTTGGGTGAGTTGCTGTGATGTGGTTCTGGCAATGTCGAAGTCATGTCAATCTTAGATTTTGGATTTACCTCTGTTGCGATCCTAGTTATTTTTAGCAGAGGTTGACACATGGGGAAAGAGCAGTTTCCTTTGTCCTAGGCGTCTGGGGCTGCTGTCCCCCTAGAATATATGTGGTTGAATTAACTGAAAATTGCTGTAATTCTGTGAAATACTCAAAAATTCTGTGACTCGCCTACCTTTTTGAGAGCATCTTGATAAACTGTATGACTCAGGCGAAATTTACCGACAGTTTGCAACAAATCAAGTTGTTCTTTTAAGCTGGAGATTAATCCATTCTGTTTTGCCCAAATCAAAATACTAACTGTTCCTAATGTCGGTAAATTTAGACGTTTAGCGACTTGCCTAGCGGTTTTTTCATCAAGTAAAATAGCTTGAGTTGCAACTTCGATAAAAAAAGCGATCGCTTCAGATTCTCCCTCATCTAATTCAAGACTTAATAATGAAACTAAAGCAGTATTACGAACGGAACAAATAGTTAGCCATGAAGCCTTTGCCACTTGTTCTGCTCCCGGATCGTCCAGGGAGACTTTGACGTAAGTCGAAGGCGGGGTAGGGTTCTTTTGTTTGATTTATGCAATCTGATGGGTTAGTAGTGAGGACTTTAGTCCTCGTATTTTTGAGGACTGAAGTCCTCACTACGAAAAAATTAAACTTTTACCTCACAGCGATCGCTTTTTCGTGGATGTTACTACAGGGTTGACGGAAGTTACCACAGCCTGCGCGAAACACGCAAACGTTAAGGCGGACGTTACTACAGGGTTGACGGAAGTTACCACAGCCTGCGCGAAACACGCAAACGTGAAAGCGGACGTTACTACAGGGTTGACGGAAGTTGCTACAGCCTACAAAAAAGATTTCTTCACAGGACTTACTTACATATCACATTTGAAGAATGGTGCGTGACGCCACTCCTCTTGTAACTAAGTACAATATTTATCGAAGCGTCAAGCACCCTACGATTATTAATGTGCCCGGAGAGTATGTCCTAACTATACTTTCCCATTCCCCATCTCCCAATACTTCGACAAGCTCAGTACAAGTCCCCAATCCCCAATCCTGTGGGACATAAAAAGTAGTAAAGTGAAAAATGGATCTAGTAGCGTTAGGAACTTGACTAAATCAGCTGTGCGGAAAATCGTTATTGCCGGTAACTGGAAAATGTTCAAAACTCAGGCAGATTCCAAAGAGTTTTTACAAGGATTTCTGCCCACCTTGGAGGAAACCCCCCAAGACAGAGAGGTTGTATTATGCCCTCCCTTCACTGACTTAAACATTTTATCTCAGAGTTTGCATGGTAGCCGTGTACAACTAGGGGCGCAAAATGTCCACTGGGAAGAAAATGGCGCCTACACAGGTGAAATTTCTGGCCCCATGTT
>CAVYXS010000041.1:0-5591 GCA_963772205.1 uncultured cyanobacterium | reverse complement strand
TGATTTGATTTGACCATTTAATGAATTATTATCAAAAGTTACATCTGGCAATCTAGTGTTGTATTCACCATGTAAGTGTAGTGAAGTCGAATCCAAATGTGACGATTTCAAACTAATCTTGAATTCTTTTATTACCTGACTACTAATAGCTAAGAATATCTCCGTTAAGCCTTTCATAAATAATTTATCCATGACTCTCCCTAATTTATCATCATTTAAATATTCGGCTTTTACTCCCTTTCCGATTAGATATTCACAAGGTTTATCTTGAAAAAACTCTGGAAACATATATAAAGGACTACTGACAAAGCCCAATCCATTTAATATCATTGCTTTTACTACATATCCCGGACTAATTTTTTCTTGTGGGTCTTGACCTACTAATTTATTAATAATATCTACTAAGCCTATGGCATCTATAATTCCTGCGATTATACCTAAATGGTCTATGTTCTGAAATTCAATCTCTTGATCGTTAGACATGCTATTGTTACTCTATTTACAACATCTGCTTCCATTTTCACATTGGATGAACCTAAAAATTTATGTTAGTCAACCAGGTACATAAACATCTCTTTAACCCATCGAATAATTATTGAATTACAAAAAGGGGAGGGAGAGGCTGCCGTCCGCAGCCTCTCCCTCCCCTCATAATGATTATCATTTTCTCTCAGTTGCTACCTAATAGAAGTATTTATCATTAAGTTTTAAAATCTCCCTTCATTTTATAGTTCATAAATACTATTCGCCGACAATTAGTTAAGTACTAATGAACTTGTGACAGTTAGGGTGCGGAATGTGGGATTAAAGGACTTGCAACTATAACGAACTTCTATAACTTGAGGGGACATACCCCAACCAAGCACCCAGTCACCAGACTGGGTTTTTGGGTATGTTCGCGTAGCTTACCGCCTCAAGTTCATGCCTGATATGTGATTAAATTTTAAAATACCAACTACGACGATACATGAAATAAAGAATCAACCACCAAAAACAGACAGTGGCAATCGCAAATAACAGAGAACCATTCAAATCACCTGCCCAAGGTTTAAACAAATGCTCGTAAATCCAAGTGTATGTAGTTGTTGCGCCACTACCAGTCCCAATGTGAGTTTTAATTAATATTCTGGCTACAAAACCCGACCCAAAGAAAGCGAAAATAGCGTTTAATCCCATCACTTCTAAGGGAAAGCCGAGCCACTTTAAACCGCGTACTTCTATTAATTCATAACTTGCAGCCAGTAATAACAGTGCCAAACCAGCAGTGAAGATCACATAAGAACTCGTCCACAATTGTTTATTAATGGGGAATAAAAACCCCCACAAATGTCCGCTCAAGACGCAAATTATCCCAAAAATAGCTAAATTGATGCTGGTGCGGCAATGCTGAGGTTGTCGCACCAGCCATTCCCCCGTCAAGTAACCTAAGAGAACGGTAACAACAGCAGGTAAGGTACTCAGTAAACCCTCTGGATCGAAAGGTTTTCCTGCTAATAAGTGTTGTTGTCCTAAAATTAAGCGATCAATATACCCGACTAAATTGCCTGACGGTGTTAGATTACCAGCACCATAACCAGGAACGGGAATGAGTTGCATAGCTCCCCAGTAGCCAATGAGCAAGATTGCCGCTAGTATCCATAAAGAACGGCGCTTCAGGTTGATTACAGCGATCGCACTAATGAAATAAGCTAGACTGATCCGTTGCAATACACCCATAATCCGCATCTTGGCAAAGGAGTCAGCAGGCGCACCATTGAGCCAGTAATCTAGAGTTAAGGAAAATAACGCCAAAAATAACCCCAGTCCAAATAAAATTACAGATCTACGTCCAATGCGCCAATACACAGCCTGTGGCGGACGATTATATGTAGTGTATTTCGACAGGGAAAAAGGCATCGCCACGCCGACAATGAACAGAAAGAAAGGAAAAATGAAATCTGTTGGTGTATAACCGTTCCACTCGGCATGATCTAGCGGCGGATAGATATGATCCCAACTGCCGGGATTATTGACTAAAATCATTGAGGCGATGGCAATACCACGAAACACATCCAGAGATTTCAGGCGCCCAGGTTTGATCAATTGCTTTGACAAGGATTTATTTCCTTGATTGACTAATTGGTTTATTCAACACCTTGCACGGTTTTTATCGCCGCATTCAGACGATAACCAGCTTCTTCAATGTAGTATCCGGCAGCCCCAATATCTTCAAAAACATCATCAAATAGGGGATGATCTGCTGTAAAAATCGCTCCTAACTTCTCGCCGATTCGCTCAAGCTCTTGTTTAATTTCTAATAACTTCTCACTATCATCCATGCTGTAACTCCGTGCTTTGAGTATCTACCACAACGATAACTGCCCTGGCGAGACATTAGATTTACCACCTCTATGGTAATAAAGGTGACACGCAGAACACAGAGCTACTAAGTTGCCTCTCCTGTTATCAGTAGTATTACGGTTCCAGTGATGTACCTGTAGCGTATATACCCGGCGTTCCCGGCGTGTAATATCTGATATTTTTTCTCCTGGGGGGATGCACTGTAACCCGCACCTTTGACAGCACCATCTAGCTTCAAGCTTAACAGCGATCGCAATTTCTGACCAATTATCTGGGTACAGAGAATGGGTGAACATCATCAGTATAATTAACCTGCGGCAAGACCCATTGTAATACTTTTTTGCTCCCGGAACCAATTCTAGTCCATCGCTCCACTGCATAAACAAATGCAACCAAACCTATCAAGTGAGTGAAAGAAAAATTACCACCAACAAACTGTATTCAGGAGATAGGTTATGAAATCACATCTGGTAAGCGCTACTTTAGCTGTTTTAACTATTTTCACTTCTATGTCTGCATCTAGTGCAATGGCAGATTCAATAATCAAAGTGCAAAAACCAATCGATATTAATCCAAATATTCAATTACGTCCTACTACCAGTATTAGCGGTGTCATTACAAATGGTGGTAGTAATAATGGTGGTCAACCTAACTTTACTTGCGATCAAATTCAAGTATATGTTGCCGAAAATATTACTCCACCCCCATCAGGTAGCGGGATTACATTACCCAAATATAAGCAACTTGGGAATTCCGTAAAAGCTACAACAATAGCCACTGGTTGTCAATATACTTTGCCCATTGCTTCAACAGCTATTGGTAAATCTGTCTACCTGTTTGCTACCAGTCCCAACAAATGGACTACATTTGTCAACGTGGTAGAAGTTTCTCCTGCTAATTTCTCAAATCCTATTAAGGTTAATAAAAACGACAAACTCACAAATATGAACCTGACAATACGTGCTACAGCTATTAAGTAATAATCTAAAATTGTGGCTGGCATTATCTAATTTGAGTCCATTTTTTTTCTGGGTATGACTCACCTTTTTTATTGATTCATGATTTTATCATTATAAGTATCATGATAAAATTATAACTATGAGGGTAAATAAAAAGCTACATCCTCATGAGGAGGTGAAACGAGTGACTCAATCCAAAGATGGCAACGGACACGGAGAATATAATCCTGAAGTCGAGTTTGAATACTTGGCAGCAGATGTCTGGATTAAATCAGACTCTGAAGGGAACCGAGACGTTGCTTATACTGAAGATGTCTTAGAAACATTGGAAGAGGATGATGAAGAGTCGGACTCTGAAGATGAAGAATAGCATCTAATTAACATCTGCCCCCAGCTTGCACCTGGGGGCTTTCCTCATCATCTCTTCTACTTGGAGTATAGCTTATGTCAACAACTTGCATTATCCACCCCCTTCACTTCCAAATTATTCAAAGGGTTGGTACAACATGGTATTTTAAATATGGAAGTGTTTTCTACAATCGCACTGATAAAGATTTACCCGAAAGTGACCGAGAAAGGTTGTTTGGGATCACCAAAAATCAAATAGTAATTGAACTGTTCCGCATCAATGGCGGTAAATCTGGTTATTACCTTGCTAATCTTCGAGACAAACAATATTACTATTGTGGTGAAGATTGGGCTGCGGTCAAGGTGAAGCTGCAGGAATTGGGGATTGGGCGGGATGAGCCAAATTACTCTTGAATGTTGGCGAACGCGAGTGCGTCTCTGATAGAGTTGCCTAAGAAGAGAATATTTTTTGTAGGGGCGGAGCCATCGCCCCATCACTCATCATCATCCGGCAAATACAACCCACTACTATCAGTTGGTCTAGCATGAAGATACATTTCCGTGATAGCCACCGAACTATGCCCCAGGGTTTTTTGCAGTAAGTGTATCGGCGCTCCCCTATCTAAACTATGACTAGCATGGCTGTGTCTAAGCCAGTGGGGTGAAACATTGCCCTCAATTCCTGCACGAGTAGCAGCATTTTTCACTATATGAAATACCATACTACGACACAGATGACCACCCTTAGCAGAAACAAACACTGGGTCATCTTTACGGGCATCACCCTTTAACTCATCAATGGAGTGCCAAATACCAGCACCCACCAGCACAGTCCTGGTTTTCTCGCCCTTACCAAATACTGTAATTTGACCGCCGTCACCCCGCGCCTTAAGGTCACGCCATTTTAAGCCACACAATTCTGACACACGTAAACCCGCAAAATAAAGCAACCTCACGATACTGCGATCTCGCGCAGCGAGCAAGCTTTGCTTATCGCGCTCGTTTGTCGTGGAATTTATAAGTAACTGTACTTCCTCAGTAGTAAGAATTCGCTCTGCCAATCTGTTTTTCGCCTTGGGTGACTTAACTAACACACCCAAATTAGCCGATATTACCCCCAACTGTTTAGCAAACGAAAACAGACTTTTGATTGCGCCCACAGCCACCCGCTGGGAATTGTTGGAACTACCAAGGGTCATCACCCACAACTGAAAGTCCATCAAAGTGACATCAGCCAGGGGCTTATTGACATGAGAAAAAAACCGATTGGCATAGCGACGGTAGCCGTCAACAGTATTGGCACTTTTACCGTGCAGCCAGAGGTCGATAAGTTCGGTATTAGTGACCGTGGAAGAATTCAACATTGGCTATTCTTATGTTGAATGCTCTTACATTAAACCGCACTGCGGGGACAATTGAAGTTATTTCACTGGGTGATAAAGTTCAGTTTTAGCGTTCCATTCCCAACCCGTACTCATGGTATGCGGCTGCGTGACCAACTCAAAAATTCTTTAGCACTTAATTTTTCCCTTTCAGCAATTAAACTTTGGGCATTAGCACCCAGCCTTGAAGCTAAATTTTCGTTCGTCCTAGGTTGTAGTTCAACTTGGGGCTGGTGGTAAGAGGAAGCTTGTCTTTTTGGTCTAGTGCTGTATCTATTTGTTGCGATTGCTCTCTCCACTAGTTCCAATTTCTTGGTAATTGCTTCCAGTTTGGTGGAGAGATGCAATTCTAGATTGTCTAACTTCCCCTCCAAGGAGCCGGAATTATTGATATCAATATCGCTATCAAACTTGGATACTAATTCCTCTAACTCTTGCAGCAAGGCAATTGTATGACCTTGGCGATGTAGCTGGGATAATTGGCGTACTGCTGGAATTAGGGCAGTAGGCACACGGATCATAACGCTTGGGGCAGTCTTGTGGTCAGCCATGATATCAGTTT
>CAVYXS010000040.1:0-32847 GCA_963772205.1 uncultured cyanobacterium | reverse complement strand
AGGGTCAGCGCGTCTCAAACCCTATTGACAAGCGGACTTGTTTGATCAGCAACCAAATTGGAAACAAAGTGGCACTATCCGAGGTAGGGTAAGATTTAATCCATCTAGGTGCAAGGTTCGAGTAATGCCAACCGGATTTGAGAACAAAAAAAGCAAAACCAAAGCATCTTTTGCACCCAGCATAGATAGCAAAGATATTACCACTAATGTTCAAGAATACTTCACACAAATAAAAGACCCCAGAGTGGAACGGACAAGATATCATTTACTCACAGATATCATCACCATAGCGATTTTGGCAGTCATAGCAGGAGGGGAAGGCTGGGAAGATATTGAGGAGTATGGAATCAGTAAACAGGAGTGGTTGAAAACGTTTTTGCAACTACCATTTGGAATACCTAGCCCCGATACTTTTAGGAGGGTGTTTGAAAGAATTAACCCAAAAGAATTTGAGCAATGTTTTCGGCAGTGGGTACAATCACTAATTGAGGAATTGGGAGTAGAAGTAGTAGCCATAGATGGCAAAACTCATAGAGGCTCATATGACCGGGAATCTCACCTAAAAGCTTTACACACGGTCAGTGCCTGGTCGAGTGAACACCGTCTGGTCTTGGGACAAACAAAGGTCACTGACAAATCCAATGAAATTACCGCGATTCCAGCACTGTTAGAAATGCTAGACATATCTGGCTGCATCATTACTATTGATGCAATGGGTACTCAAAAATCGATTGCCCAAAAAATTATCGCGGCTGATTCTGATTACATTCTGAGCCTGAAAGAGAATCATCCCACACTACATCAACAAGTCAAAAATTGGTTTGCAACAGCCCAGTCCAATGGGTTTAAAGATGTTGATGTGAGTATGAGTCAACGTATTGAAAAAGGACATCACCGCATCGAGAATCGTCAAGTTTACACTGTACCAGTGTCACAACTGCCTGCACTTCATGAACAAAATTTGTGGACAGGACTAACAACAGTCGTGATGGTAGTACGTTCGATTCAACATTGGAATAAAACTACCCAGGAGGTGCAATTTTACATTACTAGTCTGGCCAGTGATGCCAACAAAATTGGTAGTGCAATTCGACAGCATTGGGGTATTGAAAATTCTGTTCATTGGACATTAGATGTCACTTTCAATGAGGATGAATGTCGAATTCATTCTCTGCACAGTCCACAGAATTTTTCTTTGCTACGTCGTATTGCCCTGAATGCCTTAGAACGAGAATCATCTTTTTGCCGCAGCATTCGCCAAAAGTCTCGACGAGCCGCGATGAATGATCAATATATGCTTTCTGTCTTGGCGGCGGCTTTCCCTAACTCAACACTCTCATAGAATCCATTTGTCAATAGGCTTTGAGATGCGCTAACCCTGTGAGGTAATTGCTTCTTCATTTGTTGGATATACATCCGCCTTTGCTCCTCCCGTTGGCGTATTCTCTCGCGGATGTCTGCCACCTGTGCCATCTGCTCTACTGGGTCTAAATACCCCCGCGCTCGTAACAGCTGCGCCTGTGCAAGTGAGTATGGTTCTTGAGCATTCTTAATCTGAATTAGCATTTGATTCAGATCAACCGATGGTTGAGATTCCAAGTTTTGAGCGTAATCAATCGCCTCTAATTTACCCAAAATCAAAACAGCAGCCGCCCCAGTTGGTATCTTCTCCTCAACTTTCGTACCATCGGTTTTGCGGTACCCCCAGTAAAAAGTATTATTTCCAGAAGCCGCTTCTAGTAAAACATCCAGCGAGTTGAACTTAACTATCTCCAGTGCCGGCATATAGTGAAGGCGGTAAAATCCAGATTTATCATTAGCCTGCATTCTGGATATTTCACTCCGCAATTGCTGTCCCCACAATGCCGCCGCCAACTGTCGCCAGCCTGTAAGAGTAGGCGCACCCTCGACTGAGGAGTAACTGGAAAGATGGTCTATATTGTAGTCAGTACGAGAAAGCTTTTCTAAGTACACTTCCCGAATTTGGGAAACTTGCGCCTTTACCTGCTGTACCTCCGATATTTGATTACCTGGAACCTGTTGCTTCCATCCAACCATCAATGCAACCGCCCCCATAACAGACAGCGCACTAACAGTTGAACAAACCGTCCACAGGGTAACATTTACCTTTTTCTTTCTGCGACTTGGTTGTTTATTTCGCACAGGTGTAGGAGTAAACATCATCTACCCCTTACGTATTATCAACAACCAACTGCAAATGAGGGCGCTTGTTTAACTCGCGCGCGATCGCGCAGCGTCTCCGCAGGAGAATCGCCTCTTGGCGGGCGCTCCGCGCCATCGCAATTCCCGCACCACCCACAACTATCCCGGTTAGTAGCAACAGAGGATGCAAGGCAAGGGTCGCCCCCACTCCCAACAGTTGTCCTACCATTCCAGAAACACCCAGGTTCATCAACAAACCACCAGCTGTGTTAACCAAAAAGTCAAATGCTGCACTCATACCTGCTCCCTGGCAATAATGCGACTAAAATGAGTAATTCCCTTGATTTTGAAAGGTTGATTAGGTTTTTTGTTCGTCCCTGGTAAACCAAATTATTACTAGTGCCAGAATCAAGCCAACTAATTCACCTATCCCCACACCAATCAAAATTGGTTGAATACTCGGAATTTCCTGTCTCTCTTGAGTTGGGGGAACTGCTACCCACGTCCCAACCACAGTCCCAGCTACTACCGAAAGTAAATTTATACCAACTGCCTGAGTAGATGTTTTTCTCAAGTTCAGTAAACTTTCATCCCGTATTCGATAGCAGATGGGTAGCATTTGAGCTACTATTTCTTCGGAGATTGCCCGGTTTTCGGCTGCGAGGACTTCAACTGTCTCGGCTGCGGTGTCGATGTACCGACTAACAGTGGATGAGTCTCTTCCCCCCAGTTCACTTTGCCGAAAAAATCGTTATCGATGCGCGAGTTAATTCGCTCTTGCGCTTCATCGTAACCAGCAGGAACGGAAGTATCACCTTCAGCAAGTGAACTGCTGCCATGAAAAACAAATTCTTCTAGAGCAAGTGTGGAAGATTCAAGCACCACCTTATGGCGTAATTCCCCTAACTGAATACCCCTATCTGCATCTCGGTAAAGTATTCCTACAAAGCTGTCGGGCGAAGCTTGCTCTGGGTTTACGCCAAATCGCTGTTTGATGTACTCCCGCTTGTCGAACTTATGTTCGCCTACTTCTGATTTGCGATCGCGCATTGCAATCAAGTGCTGGGCAGCTTCTTCAAGGGACATACCTTCACCAGAGGCTATCTCTTTGAGTTGAACTAATTGCTGCTCAACAGTTTCGTCAAGTGTATCATTTGGCTGTAAAGCTAAATCTAACAACCGACAGCAGGTACGTACTACATCAGGCGACACCTGCAAAGTCTCTGCCACTTTGTTGATATGCTTCATTTCGCTCGATTCTCCTAATTACTGATTGCACAATCGGGTGATTTTTCTCTTCATTAGATATATGCTTAGTCAAAAAGTTATAAAGGGTTAAGCCATTAACTTTTTGTAAATAAGCATCTAAGCCACCAGCAGGAATTACTTGCTGTAAATATTCCTTATACGTCAACCGCCGAATTTTGGTAGCAACATAGAAAATATCAGCAATCTCAACTGTTGCTGCATCAAAATATCCTCCCCGCTTTCGCGGTTTTACTATACCGGCATAGGGATACCACTTTTGTAAAGCGGAGATGGAAATCCCGTATCTTTCGGCAAGTGTTTTTTGGGTGTAGATAACGTTTTCACATATCATCAAACTCAATTCCAAGTGAAAGACAACATCAATGAGAAGCGAATTAAACTAGCATATTACTAAACTGTTTGTAAATTATTTTTTCATTTACAAAATATGCCAGTTTAGTACAGGTTTAGCTCAACTCAAATACACCTATATTTCAACCTATCTCCAAATAAACTGCACAATAGCCAAGTTACATACTGCCTGTTGATAATGCAAGCACGTTTGTATATATGAGTTAAAAAAATAGAACAATACCTCTTTTGGTAAGAAACTGCTCTAACAGAAATATATAACGCGATGTGCGCCTTAATAGTCTGTGACAAGTTCATTGAATTTTTCCCATTTATTCTTGTTGAGAAATAGCCTGTTGCTGTTTCTTTACCGCGCGCGCTATCAGAGGAGCTTTTTTTTCTAATCCTTGTAGAGTCAAATCCCCATCCAGATAAAGTTGATACCATTGTTGACGCTGGCGCAGGACTCTTTCATCATCCCGTAACCGCAACCGTTCTAAAGTAAATTCCGCCTTTTGACGTTGTTGCGGAGGAACTTTATCGGTTAATACTAATTGTAGGGAAGGAAGCAAAATTTCAAACCAATCTTCTCCCAAATCAAAAGGGTCAAGTACCTGGTCATCAAGGGTACCTTTACTACTGTTTATCCAAGCAGAAGCAAAGCGTAAATTGCTCCATTCATAAGCTAAATTGCGATAATTTTCACGGCTGCGATAATGATCTACTGTACCAACTGGTTCATACATAACGCTATAGCCACAAAGATTATTAAATCCATCAGCTAAATAACTTTTGAAAGGCGACCAATAATCTCTGGTTCCTTTTTTGGGATCTGGATTTTTTGCCAACCAAGCATTTCCTGGTTGTCGCACTTTTTTATCAAAATCAGGTGGTTCTGGAGGGGGATTAAATGGTATCATCTGTGTTATACCTCTGATAATCCAGAATTTCTTTTCTCCGTTGTAACTATCCAACGGGGCCAAAATGGGTCATGTCCTGGTAAAACTCTTTGAAGTTCCTGATGAATTTGTGTTGGTATTCTCAGATTTTCTGGAAACGTATTCATATCATCATCACGCATCCAAGCCTCTGCTGCTTCAATTGCGATTTCTGCTTCTTTGGAACGGGCTTGTTTGAGTCCAAAAATGTCTGAGGTTAACCATCCAACTATGTCCCCTTGTTTTGACCAAGGTATTTCGTCAAGGCTAACCTCTCTATCTTGTAATTTAAATAAAAATAGTTTATCTTCTTGCTCATGAAAATTTGGCTCTAAGGAAGCAAGAATGAGTGGAGAATGAGTAGTTACTAAAGCCTGTATCTTCATCCTGGGTTGTAATTCTGTCACCACAGATAAAATAGCTGGTAAAATCACCCTCTGCCAACGAGGATGCAAATGAGATTCAATTTCATCAATTAGTAAAACTATCTGATTTACTGGCTTTTGTTGTCGCAATTCCGAAGCTTTTTTATGTTCGTACCAAGTCCATACTAGTAAATAAGCCAGTCCCAAAATACGCTTCATTCCGGCTGATGTTTGAGTAACAGGAACATTCCCATAAGGCAGATTAACTGTAGGAATATCGCGCACGTCTTCAATAGAAACTCGCGTTGTTTCTCCCACTTCTATCCATTCGGAAGGGTGAGGTGCAAGTTTTTTAATGACATTAGAAAAGAGTTCAAATGGATATTTATTGGGTTGATTCTGCCATGTAACCCAATCTTGAATTAGACCATTACAAATAACTTTACCTTTTGACTTTAATCCATTCCAAAGTGTATTTGGATTAAAGTCAAAAGGAATATCGCGTTGGCGAGCAGGGTCAAAAACAGAAAAACTACCATCAACCCGCACATAAATAACTACCTCTTTTAATAAAGGCGGCATTTGTAAATTACGCCATTGCTGTTCAGAAAAATCAAACTGGCTCTGATACTCTCTTATATTTTTTTTATTGCTAACTACGGCTGTAATTTGCGGATTTTCACCTCTGACTCGCTGTGGGTACGCTGGTTGCTCTGCCCAATTTGTAGTCATCACCCACCATGCAATATCGAGTAAAAAACTTTTACCTAAACCATTATCACCCGTAAATATATTGAGCCTATCGGCAAATGCGACATCAAAATGGGCAGCAGGACCAACTTGTTGGAGGTGAAGTTCTTTTAACATTTGGCTCTCATATACAAATTTATATTGATCAACTTACTTCTTGTAAATTAAAATTGGATAGCTCAATAGTAGTTAATCATTTTTAATGAATCCCTACAATATCCTTAATCAGACTGAACTTCAGTGTGTTAGTGATGGCATGACCCGACCCCTACTAGAAAATTGCGAGACTGCCTCACATATCCTGATTTTAGTCTGGCCACAACTTGGGGATTTTGATAGTCTTGAATATGCATGGTGGTTACAGCGCAAAGCTAAAAAATTGCCTCCTGAAAAACTCGCTATTCGTGCAGTGGGAATTGGCTCACGCACCTCTGGAACAAGATTCTGTCAATATACAGGATTTCCACCCGAAAATTTATTTGTTGAACCCAATGCAGAACTACATCACCAACTCAATCTTTATTCAGGTCTGAATCTGACTCTCCCTGGACTTTCTGTGTCTCATCAAGCTTGGCTAAATCTAATGTTAATGTGTGCAGGGTTTGGAAGTCCGGGAACGCTAAGAGAAGTTTTTCGGGGATACAGGGGAGATCGTCAAGCCCCTCAACTCATTCTTGATGATGAAATTATTCAAGGTACTCCTCTACCTGCTTTTAAAGGCTCATTTTTCCGATTAGCTGGTGGCAATGGTTTTCAACGTCCTTTTGAATTAGCAACTCTCCGGCTACGTAACATGGTGGAAGTTCTGAGCAATTGGCACACTTATGTACCAAATTCTGCCTACTTAACTCAGCGTGGTGGAACTTTTTTGTTTGATAGCAAAGGTCAGTTACTTTACGAGCATCGAGATCCAGGAATTCTGGGCTTTGCTGCTAATATGAGTCAGCCTTTATCATTTTTATCCTTTATCGAAGCAAATAGCTTTACGATGGGTGATGCGTAAAGGCCCCGAATGCGCTTTGCTAAATTCGGGGGATATAAGCGAACTTTCCTGAATTTATTCATCAGTGTTGAACGCACCCCATCTAAATCGGAGATTATAGATGGGGATTCTTACGCTATGCAGCTTTTAGACTACGCAGCGTTCCCAGAGTTACTGGCGTTCTCAGTGTGTCGTTAGAACTTTCGCTGACGAACACTCTAGAAAAGGTTTTATCTCCCACAGTTAGACAATACCAATATCTAGCACCGATGTTATAAGATGCTGATAAGTCGCAATTGTATTGCTTGCCGCTCTTAAAGACAGCGAGAGAAAAATTATTGTTATCGCGCTTAACTTTACCGCTTCCATCAAAAGCATAAGCACTGGTATATTTGGGATTGATAGCTTGAACTTGTCCCCCTAATTCAGACCATCTATCTGTAATTATCTCAACAATTTTGGCGTGACACCACAGATGAAATTTCTGTTTTAGTAGAGAGCCTTTCTTTCCAGCTTTTGCCTTCCAACCAGCTAAACTCTCAATCACAATTACTTTGACGTTATGAGTCTTCGTAAACTCAACAATACCTCTAGCAACGTGACGCGAGATTTCTAAATTTATGTGCGAGGACTTGCGGTAAAGTCCTTTACAGAAACCTTTTTCGCGTTGAGTTTTTGTAATATTTTGAGTCTGTTTAGACTTTTTGGCAATCATCATTCGGCGTTGATTACGACGGTCTATGTCTCTGGTAGGATTAATGAATTTCCGTGCCTTTACAGTACCGTCTTTCCCTACTACCGCGCAGGTGGCTGCGTTATTAATGCCCAAATCAACACTCACTACATAATCAGAATCCTCAAGGTTTTTTTTCTCAATTTTTACTGGCATTGATAGCTGGCATTTGTTTTTGTTTACCACTAATGCAGGTGAACATATTTCATTACCATCTGTTAGATGCCGATTAAGTCCATGACGTTTTACTTTAATTCCACTAAGCCATACCCAATCAGTTCCACTCCAAACCTTGATATCAACTGTTTGATAATTTAAGTTGTAGCGAATCTGCTGACCTTTGTACAATACAGGGTAGGTATTGCACATTGCAGTCAGACGCGGTGGTTTTGCATTCCTTCTAGCTCTAATCCCACTCTGCCACTCTCTATAACGAGTTTGAAAACTTGAGACAATTCCAATAGCATCTGCAATTGCAGCACGTCTTAAATAGCTAGGAAACTTTCGATGTGATGGATGACTTTTAATAATTGATTGAAAATATTTATGCTTCGGGTCGGGGTTATCTGCTGTTTTGTGAATCATTTTCTCAACAACATTTACCCGTTCTTTTGCAGTTAAATCAGTCAAGTTGAGCCATTGAGCATTTACTATTATTACCAACGGTAAAAGGTATTTGCGATACTCCTCAATCGTTAAAAGCATTTGCTCTTTTTCAGGCTTCAGAGTTACTAAATCCCAAACATCAGTTCTAATTAGTTCTGGCGGCTTTTTAGATTTATGCCGCTTAGTTTTTTTCTTGCTCATGACCTTAGCCTCGACCTTGACTCAGATTATAATATCAGATACTATTTATAGTTGTCAATTTAGTTATTTATTTAGTTAATGGAAAAGAGACAAGCACTAAAAACCCGCAGTAACAGTGCATTCAGACTTATTTACCACTTGGTTCTAGTAACTAAATTTCGGAGAAAGTCTCTAAATGCTGAGATGCTGGACAGGATAAATATCATTATTAAAGAGCTTTTAACCAAGTGGGAGTGTGAGTTAATTGAATTTGGTGGAGAGGCTGATCATGTCCACACACTGCTCGAAACCCACCCGTCTGTTGACCTATCAAAATTAGTGAATAATATTAAAACAGTCACATCGCGTCGATTACGTTCTGAATATAGTGACCATTTATCTAAATTTTACTGGGGAACTAAACCACAGTTTTGGTCTAGTTCTTACGCGATTATTAGCGTCGGCGCACAAGCACCACTATCAAGGCTAATCGAGTATGTGCAGAATCAAGAAAAACCGGAATAGCTGTTGCTGCGTAGTTTTTCACTCTCCCCCGTCTGCTCCAGTTTGGAGTATAGGTAAAAGTAGGGGTGACTATGTGTGGTAATGTAAAAAAATAATTGTGCAATTTTAGCCAAACACGAATGAATCGACTGAGCAAAGAAGACCTCGCACAAATGAACCGGGACTACTTCCAATCTCTGGATAAACAGAAATTGGTAGAAGTGGCTGGGAATCTTCATTCTCTGGCAGTTGAACAAATAGAAAAATTAGAACAAAACTCAAGCAATAGCTCCTTACCCCCGTCATCAGACCAATTCAGAAGCAAAGAAAAAGTGGAGTTAGGGGAAAAACAAGAAACTACGAGTGAAACTTCTGTTTCGGAGTCAAAGCAAGAAAATAAGGAAGTTTCAGAACAAGGCGAGAATCCGAAAAGCAAGGGATTTGGGAAAAAATTGCCGGGAAAGCAAAAAGGAGCTAAGGGAATATGGCGGACAACACCCTTAGTTGCCAGTGAAATAGTTGCCCATCATCCAGAAACTTGTGCATCATGTAACAGTCCGTTAGAAATAGAGTGCGATGTAAAACCCCACATGGGTTACTACGTATTAGAACTAGAAAAATTAGATTCTGGAATCGAGGTAAAGTGTACGCTTCATCACTACTATCAGGGGACTTGCGCTTGTGGACACCGCACAAAAGAAAAGCCTTTAGTCGGTTTCGTTTCGGTAGTTGAAGGAAGAAGTAAAGATTTGTGCTTGCAGGAATATGGACTTGTCGGTCCGATGTTGGCAACGTTTATCGCTTCTCTGGCAGTAAGATATCGAATATCTCGACCCAAAATTCGAGAACTTTTGGGTGATTGGGTTGGGGTATCCCTTTCGGTTGGCACAATTGACCGTTGTATTCGAGAAGTGGGAATAGCTTGTTCCCCAGTAGTTGAGGAATTAATTCAAGAATTGCAATCAGCAGAAATAATCCACCTTGATGAAACACCCTGGTACGAGAAAGGCAAGTATTGCTGGTTATGGGTGGCAATTACAAATACAATTGCGGTTTACCATATCGGTAGTCGTCGTAAAGAGGAATTACTGCGGTTAATAAGTCACGCATTTGTGGGATGGTTAGTAACTGATGGCTATGGGGCTTACGTTAATTATCCTAAACGCCAACATTGTTTAGCTCATCTCATCCGTAAAGCGATCGCTTTAACCCCGGATTTCTCACAAAGAATGAGAAAATAGGGGTCAAAAACTGCCAAAATCTATATTGCACAAGTATCCTAGCAGCTTTGTTGTATGACCCCAAATAAAAACGATTGTATACCGGAACAGTTCATATTTGAACAAGTAAAGTCATGTCCAGTTATAGTTAATTTTAAGGGTGAGCCTGTAACATCAGATGCAGGACTAACACTAATTGCGGAACTGGACAGAAAAAGAGAAATAACATCACGGCTGGCAGCATGTTTCAAAGACTACCGAGACCCAAATAAAATTTTGCATCCAGTTAATAGCCTCATTGCACAAAGAATATATGGTCTAATCATGGGCTATGAAGACATAAATGACCACGAAACTCTACGCCATGATGCGATATTCGCACTGGCAGTAGGAAAAGCAATTAATTTAGAACAAGAACCAATTACTCTGGCCGGAAAAAGTACGTTAAATCGCCTCGAACATTGTCCAGAAGATGTCTCTTCAAGAGCAGATAGTCGATATCACCGTATTGAACATGATGCATCAGCCATAGAAACACTCTTAGTTGAGCTATTTTTAGAATCTTATCGAAAGCCACCACGACAGATAATTTTGGATTTAGATGTTACCGATGATTTAGTTCATGGTAATCAAGAAGAAACATTTTTTAATCCTTATTACAGAGGATATTGTTATGCCCCACTTTATATTTTCTGCGGTAAACATTTACTGGCGGCAAAACTTCGTGCGTCTAATGTTGACCCGGCGGAAGGAGGATTAGGAGAATTACAAAGAGTAATAAAAATAATCCGCTCACGATGGAAAGATGTGAAAATTATTATTCGTGGAGATAGTGCTTATTCAAGAGAAGATATAATGAGTTGGTGTGAATCTCAAACTGAAATTGATTATGTATTGGGACTGGCTCCCAATAATCGGCTACTCCAGCTATCTCAATCAATCCAGTATCGTGCATCCCAAGAATACTCAGGAAAAATTCAACATATAGTCGAGTTTTTTGAAACCTTATTTCCGCCATCACCAGATTTAAAGAACGACGCAGCAGTATTTGTTGATAACTCAGTTTGGTATTGCTCTCTTGACTACCAAACTCTAGATAGTTGGAGCCGTCATCGTCGTGTTGTCGCCAAAGTTGAATATAGCTATAAAGAAGTCGATACTCGCTTTGTAGTCACTTCGCTCCCTGTTAATAAAATCCCGCCAGGGCGACTTTATACTCAAAAGTACTGCCCGCGCGGGAATATGGAAAATTGTTTAAAAGAACAAAAGCTAGGGTTACATAGTGATAGAACAAGTACCCATACTTTTCAAGGAAATCAATTACGTTTGTGGTTGGCGTCTATTGCTTATATTTTGATGAATGCTCTACGAGAACAATGTTTAGCAAAGACGGAATTCAAAAATGCAACTGTTGAGACTATACGCACAAAATTATTGAAGCTAGGAGCCGTCATTACTATTAGTAAACGACGGATTTTAATCGCAATTAGTAGTGCCTGTCCTTATCAAGAGATTTTCGCAATAGTTTATAAGAGTTTATCTCAATTACCTTGCCCTGGCTGATAATGACCTAATTTAATTCATACTGATTTTGATTTTTAATAGCTGGTTTTTAGGGTTATTTTACTTGATTTAAACCCTTGAATTGGCATGTCAATTTTTATTACTAGAACTCATCTGTTTCAGTATTAATTACTTTTGATGTATTGTATATATCTTTGATGGGTTCGGTCTTTACTTGGAGTTGCCCACGTTCTGGAGGTATTTTGATGATGTATTAATTAAATCATCTTAAATTTGGCTAATGCAAGCATTTTTTCTCACTTGTGAGAAATCCGGGCCAAGCAGGCATCGCTTTCACAGAAAATCCTTGGGTGAGTAACAAATTTATCACTGTAACAATTACTGCAAAGGCAATCTCTCATCATCTGGAAATTATTAATAATTATGAATTAATACAACTATTTACGCTTTGATGCTGCAGTCACACCTTTTTCAAAATGCAAAGTGTACACACCATCAGCACGTAACACCCGATACCACCAACCCTGGATTGATCCAGCAGAAAGTGCTGAGGAAACATTCGTTCTCGCTTTTTTCAACTCCTGTGGTGATAAATCGCCATAAAGATCGCGAACAACTGCATCAATATGCATATGCAAGTCTGGACGACGGCGCATCAAAATTAAGATAGCATTCTGCACTGAATAATCTTGATATTCTGGTAACAATGGCACTGGCTAGATTTTCTCGGCGTGGTCAATTTGGGAATGTCGGAAATATCTGGCTCAAGTGTAGAAGTTGTGCTTTCTTCATCCTCAGAGATTTGACTATTGGGGATGAGTGAAGAATTTTGCTCCCTTGGTTGATTAGTCACAATCTGGTGAGATTCAAAACCAGCATCCTGAGAACTTTCATCAGCTAAACTAGTATTCTGTAGTTCATCATCTGATGGTTCAGAATCAGAACTATGTTGAAGGAATGCCTGTGTAAAGTCTAAATTAGGTAACTGCCTAGAGTTAGAATACATCTGCTCTTCTACTAAGTACCCTTTTATTAGGGTATCTAAAGAACTCATCTGGTTAGGGAGCAATGCGATTTTGTGAGGTCGGGTAAAAAACAAGCGATCGCTAAAAATCAAATCTAAGTGGTAGGTGATTTTATTTACACAAAATATATTGTTTTACACAAAAATTAATCTTGATGAGATATCTCAAAAAGATTACTAGCAAGTCATTTGACGATTATTCCCAAAAATATCTACAATCAGTCTTTTATACTTAGTATTAATTACAGCAAATAATAACTGAAGATGAGAACTAAAGTATAAAATTTATCAAACAGTTTGAGGTTTAATAAAGGAATTAAAGATAGAATCACAAAAATTATCCCAACTTCCAGCCATCCATTGACAACGCAGATGTAACATAATTTCTGCATTTTCTTTCAACCAAAATTTACTGTTACCCTTGATTCTTAAATTGACAACTTGGCGGATTAAACTCTCAATTGCACCACTGCCAATAGGTAGTTTTTGGGTTATTGCCTTATCGTAATTTAAACGCCCTTCACGATAGGCATCTAAAAGATAATTTCGCTTGCCTACCATAATCTGACATCGCTCTCCACTAGCTACAGCAATCAATTCATCCATCTGGCTGATTAAGGATTTAGCATGACCTTTTTTTAAACTCTTTCTGGCTTTTATAAACCATTGTTTAGACTGTGCCTCTTCATTAAAAGCTGCATCTGCAAATACTTTTAAATTTTCCGTAACATGATAAAAATCGAAGAGTTGATAAGTTTCGAGTGGGCATCCTAATCGTGTCAAAAGTGGGGGAATATGTATCCAGATCCACTCCGCCCCATCCGCGATTAATAAGACTTGTTTTGCTTGACTAATTCCCAAATCAACTAAGTGCGCTTCTAAAATCTGCAAAAGTGATTTGTATCCCTCATGAGTACCATCATTAGTAATCGGAATTTCTGAGTTCTTCACTTTTTTACCTTTTTCATCAACAACATAAATTGTGAACAATTTTGGCTCAATCCATTGACCAATAAATCCGTGTCGCTTCGTTTGGGATTTTTTTCTCCCCTTTTTATTAATCCGAATTTTACTCCTACCGCCATCGACAGCGATAACAACTCGCTGGTCTTTAAGAACATTACCTTCAGGTAAATTTCCCAGTTGCCGATTTAATATTTTAGATTGACGCAAGTTTATCCCAATTTTACCAAATTGATATGTGAGCCTTTCAATCCGCTTTAAACTAATATTAATTCCCCAACCAATTAGGATTGTGTAGGCAGCTTCAAATGAGCTAGCAATCGCGCCATATTGGGCAATAGTTGACCAAACTAATGGTGTTAAGCCTTCAGACATCCCCAACCATTTTAAAAATGGACAGAAGCCTTGATTTTCAGATTTATTTTTATCATTCTTTTCCGTTCTTGTGACTACATATGGTAAAATTAGAGTCACTAAAACATTCCCAACAGTTAAAATTTGCCTTTTTCTTAAACCATGTCTTTGTGTTTCGGGATGCCACCAGCCCTCAGTTTGAGTTATTGCTATATCGAGAGCTGATTGAGATTGGGAAAGATTATATAAAAATAAGGCGATACATTGACCAGCTAAAATAATCGCTGCGTCTCTAATTTTTTCTTCTCTTTCTTTAAAGACTCGCCCATCCCAAACACTAACATTTGTCAATTCTAAAAGTTTAGTAACCTGAGCTTCAAAGTCTTTCAACGATTTGGCTAAATCCAAAGTTGCATCTATCTTTTTTTCCATTTATGTTGATATGGAGAGCCTGAAAACTACTACTAATAAGGAATTCTCCCTTTTTTAGTAGCCACAAAATAATTATTGCACTTACAGGAATCAAAATAATAATCGAATCAGAGAGGGAGGAGAAGGAAAGACTCGCATAGCGAGTCTTTCCTTCTCCCACCCTTTGTTTGATTATCATTATCAAGAAATATTCAATTAGGGCAGCACTCCAAACGCCTGTTATAGGCGTTCTTCATCAAACATTTTATTTTTTAGTATTAATACTAATTGACATGTAGCTAATATGTTTTTGTACTGAGAAAAAAGTTTAGCGATCGCTTGTTTTTTACCCGACCTCACAAAATCGCATTGCTCCCACTGGTTATGAACAAAGTTTAGACGGCGTTCTAACTCAGCTGCTTCTAGAATGTAGCGCTCTCGTTCTGCTTCTAGTAATAGTCGAATTGATGAATAGGAAGCCATAGGAATTCCGAAGTAAAGAGGGAAGAACTGGTGGAAAGTAAAGAAGTTTATGTGCGATTCGTTGGCTAGAAACTAGCACCCATAATGGTTCTAAGGGATTAGCCCCTAGGTTCAAGCCTAGAGAACTGATTAACAATGTAGGTGTAAATCCTACCCCTCAAGTGCAGAGGTGAAAGCCCTTTCCCTACGGTAGCGACTAGCCATCAATCCGTAAAGCGGGAATGAAAGGCGCCCTGACTGGAAGCCTAAACCTGGTCACACGTCAAGCAAGATATCCATGAGTAAAGCTCGGCTTCAAGACACGTCTGAATCATCGTAAGCCAAAGTAGCGCAATAAGGCTGACACGCTGCGCCAAAAGGCAAAGGATATGGGATTGGCATTAAGACCCGACCAATAAGCACCCCCGATAAACCCGGTGAATAGTGTCACTCTAAAGATATCAGTATTGTTAATCGGAACGAAGTAACCCGTCAAACGCTCTCAGGTGGTCGAATACCTGAGTAGGTGCTAACCGGATGCCTTGACGGGCAAGATTGAGTAAGAAGCGAATGCTTGGCTGTAATGGTCAAGATATGCTGACGTACTCACGATGACTTGGAATGGAAAATCTCAAGTAGTAAGTAAAATGTCTAAAACACTGAACAATCAGATGGTGGAATGGAACCGAATAAACTGGCACAAGCTAGAAGTAGCGGTTTATAAGCTTCAAAAGAGAATTTTCAGAGCCTCTCTACGTGGTGATACTAAAGCAGTACGCAGACTCCAAAAAACCTTGATGAGGTCTTGGTCAGGAAAAGCCTTATCTGTCCGCAAAGTAACCCAGGATAATCAGGGTAAGAAAACCGCAGGAGTAGACGGCATCAAGTCGCTTAACTCCCAAGGCTCGGCTTACTTTGGTACTGAGTTTGGACACTAGCAAGAAAGTTAGTGCAACACGCCGAGTATGGATTCCCAAGTCTGACGGCTCCAAACGCCCATTAGGTATTCCTACTATGCATGACAGAGCGACTCAAGCACTTGCCAAACTGGCTCTTGAACCAGAATGGGAAGCAAAGTTTGAGCCAAATAGCTACGGATTCCGACCAGGAAGAAGTCCCCATGATGCAATCGCAGCAATATTCTCGCAATCAATCAGAAATCTCAAATGGGTTCTTAGATGCCGATATTTCCAAATGCTTCGATAAAATCAACCATGAAGAATTGCTAAAGAAAATCAATACATTCCCAACAATGCGGAGACTTATCAAAGCATGGTTGAAATCGGGTGTAATGGATGACGGACAATTCTTTAATACCAACGAAGGCACACCCCAAGGCGGCGTAATTTCCCTACTACTGCAATATAGCCCTACATGGACTAGAACAGCTAACAGATAAATTACGCCAGAAGCCTTGAAAGGCGGTAAAGAACAAATCTAAGCTCTATATCCTTAATAAGATATGCCGATGATTTTGTAATCCTTGCCAACGAAGGTAAACAAATTGTAGAAATGCAAGCCTAGTTTCAAAAGTGGTTAGCAATCATAGGTCTAGAATTAATTTTAGTAAGACCAGTCTAGGGCAAACGCAAGACTAATCCTAAAACTTAACTGATGATACACCTGAATCTGAATAATGTAAAAACTCGGTTTTGATTTTTTAGGATTCAACATCAGGCAATACAATGGTAAACATCACTCCAATCAAAACGGACACGGTAAATTAGCTAGGATTCAAAACACTCATCAAACCCAGCAAGAAAGCAATTAAGAAGCACTACGACACAATCACAGAAATTATCGATGCCCACAAATCAGCCCCTCAGTTGCACTAATAGCAAGACTCAACCCCATCATTAGGGGATGGGTAAATTACTATTCGACAGTTGTAAGCAAAGAAACATTTTCTACGCTTGACTACCTAGTATATCCAAAACTTTCCAGATGGGCGAAACGCCGCCACCCAGGTAAATCTGGTTCATGGGTAGCCAGTAAGTACTGGCATACCGTAGGCGGGAATAACTGGGTATTTTCAGCAACCAAAGATGGAAAAGTAGCAGAAACCTTAATTAGTCACTCTAGCAAAGAAATTGTTAGACATGTAAAAGTTAAGGGGACAGCATCACCATTTGATGGAAACCTGAAATACTGGAGTTCTAGAAGAGGGGAGCATCCCTTAGTACCCTCAAGAGTTGCAAAACTCCTGAAGAAACAACAGGGAAAATGTGCCCACTGCAATCTGTACTTTAGGGAAGACGATTTAATCGAAGTTGACCATATCATTCCTAAATCCGTTGGCGGAAAAGATATATATAGCAACCTCCAAGCATTACATCGTCATTGCCATGATAGTAAAACTGCCAACGATATCAGAGCCTCAAGGCTAGGGGACGTTACCCGGATTTCTCACAAGTGAGAAAAAATGCTTGCATTAGCCAAATTTAAGATGATTTAATTAATACATCATCAAAATACCTCCAGAACGTGGGCAACTCCAAGTAAAGACCGAACCCATCAAAGATATATACAATACATCAAAAGTAATTAATACTGAAACAGATGAGTTCTAGTAATAAAAATTGACATGCCAATTCAAGGGTTTAAATCAAGTAAAATAACCCTAAAAACCAGCTATTAAAAATCAAAATCAGTATGAATTAAATTAGGTCATTATCAGCCAGGGCAAGGTAATTGAGATAAACTCTTATAAACTATTGCGAAAATCTCTTGATAAGGACAGGCACTACTAATTGCGATTAAAATCCGTCGTTTACTAATAGTAATGACGGCTCCTAGCTTCAATAATTTTGTGCGTATAGTCTCAACAGTTGCATTTTTGAATTCCGTCTTTGCTAAACATTGTTCTCGTAGAGCATTCATCAAAATATAAGCAATAGACGCCAACCACAAACGTAATTGATTTCCTTGAAAAGTATGGGTACTTGTTCTATCACTATGTAACCCTAGCTTTTGTTCTTTTAAACAATTTTCCATATTCCCGCGCGGGCAGTACTTTTGAGTATAAAGTCGCCCTGGCGGGATTTTATTAACAGGGAGCGAAGTGACTACAAAGCGAGTATCGACTTCTTTATAGCTATATTCAACTTTGGCGACAACACGACGATGACGGCTCCAACTATCTAGAGTTTGGTAGTCAAGAGAGCAATACCAAACTGAGTTATCAACAAATACTGCTGCGTCGTTCTTTAAATCTGGTGATGGCGGAAATAAGGTTTCAAAAAACTCGACTATATGTTGAATTTTTCCTGAGTATTCTTGGGATGCACGATACTGGATTGATTGAGATAGCTGGAGTAGCCGATTATTGGGAGCCAGTCCCAATACATAATCAATTTCAGTTTGAGATTCACACCAACTCATTATATCTTCTCTTGAATAAGCACTATCTCCACGAATAATAATTTTCACATCTTTCCATCGTGAGCGGATTATTTTTATTACTCTTTGTAATTCTCCTAATCCTCCTTCCGCCGGGTCAACATTAGACGCACGAAGTTTTGCCGCCAGTAAATGTTTACCGCAGAAAATATAAAGTGGGGCATAACAATATCCTCTGTAATAAGGATTAAAAAATGTTTCTTCTTGATTACCATGAACTAAATCATCGGTAACATCTAAATCCAAAATTATCTGTCGTGGTGGCTTTCGATAAGATTCTAAAAATAGCTCAACTAAGAGTGTTTCTATGGCTGATGCATCATGTTCAATACGGTGATATCGACTATCTGCTCTTGAAGAGACATCTTCTGGACAATGTTCGAGGCGATTTAACGTACTTTTTCCGGCCAGAGTAATTGGTTCTTGTTCTAAATTAATTGCTTTTCCTACTGCCAGTGCGAATATCGCATCATGGCGTAGAGTTTCGTGGTCATTTATGTCTTCATAGCCCATGATTAGACCATATATTCTTTGTGCAATGAGGCTATTAACTGGATGCAAAATTTTATTTGGGTCTCGGTAGTCTTTGAAACATGCTGCCAGCCGTGATGTTATTTCTCTTTTTCTGTCCAGTTCCGCAATTAGTGTTAGTCCTGCATCTGATGTTACAGGCTCACCCTTAAAATTAACTATAACTGGACATGACTTTACTTGTTCAAATATGAACTGTTCCGGTATACAATCGTTTTTATTTGGGGTCATACAACAAAGCTGCTAGGATACTTGTGCAATATAGATTTTGGCAGTTTTTGACCCCTATTTTCTCATTCTTTGTGAGAAATCCGGGGTTACCCCCGCCGATGACAAGGAGCTATCAGCATGGTAGTCAGAGGTACTCATAACAAGAGCCAATTTATCGAGGAGCCGTGTGAAGTGAAAGTTTCATGCACGGTTCTGAAGACCAACGGGTCTGGTGACAGATTCGTTGAGTTTAATATTAAGGCTCACATTCGGGTGATGAAGCAACGAGCCTACCGCTTTGTGTGCAAGCAGTGCAATGAAGTGGTAGAACGTATCTGCTATCCATCCTTACCAAAATATTGTGAACGTTGTCGTCCACCAAAAGCTAAATCTCAGAACCCCTCACCCAAGTTGGTGAAGTCTAAGCAGAAGCTCCCCATCTCTGTGGTTGATGAAAGCCGAATTGCTGTTGGTGAATGAACCATGAACTTATGCCAGATATTAACGAAAGAAGCCTGTGACTGTGGTACTTGATTAGTAGGCATTGCGGTAGTGTTTAAATCCATAAACCACTCCCCAAAACGGTAGGCCACTCTTCGGAGTTTTTATGAAATTACCTCTAGTCGCATCATTTCATTACCAGGGATAGGACAAGACCATTTTCTCAAGCTTGATAAAACATTTTCCAGTAAGACGATCGCTGTTAACAACCCATGTTCTTTTTTAACACTTATGATTACTCCATAAGCTCCATCACGCTTACTACCAGGGCAATGTACCCTTACTCGTGAACCTTTGGTGATGGTTGGGGATATTTCAGATTCTTGGTGAGTTGGTGATTGTTGACAGTCATTGGTGCTTTTTTCTTCGGTTGGCAATTGTTGACAGTCATTGGTGGTCATTGGTGATTGTTGACAGTCATTGGTGGTCATTGGTGATTGTTGACAGTCATTGGTTGGTTGTTGGTGATTGTTGGTGGTAGTTGGTGCTTTTTTGTTCGGTTGGTGATTGTTGACGGTATTGGGAACCAATTGGTCAATTGGTGATTGTTGGTGGTGAGTTGGTGGTGAGTTGGTGGTCACTAATCCAAGCTCAAGTGACTTTTCAGCATTTTGTTGGTGATGTTGGTGGTGCAGATCTCTTAAATTACTTTTTTCTAAATCTAGATTGATATCTATCGAAGTAGATTTCATATTTGAAAAAGTAGTTGAACTACCACCAACATCACCAACAATACTCTCTAATCCTTGTTTAGTAGGCTTTTCAGCCGTTGGTGCTACCACCAACTGACCACCAACACCACCAACTGTTTTACGGATATTACCAGGGTAGTATTTCTTACTAATTTTGCAGATAATACCCATTTCTATTAACAGTTGGCAATCAAGCTCGATGTCGGCGGCAGGAATTTTTTTCAAAGCATTGATGTTACGTTTGAGATCACTAACAGTAAAACCATTTTCTCGACGTGCAACAAACTCTTTGATTTTGAGCAAGTTTCCTGCTAGAGTTTGCTGGTCACTATTGAGGGCATACAGTAGTCGCGCCTGTGCTACGTAAAAATCAATGATGTGACAGGCCATTGTCATTGTGTGAGGATCAACAAATTGCCCTGGTGTGGTTTCTCCAGCTAACACTGCGTTAACTAGGTGCAGCCACAAGGCGAATCTGCCCAAGTAGGTTTGCAGTTTGGGGTAAGTCGCTTTAAGTCCTGGGTGTGATTCAGCCTCCAGCCAATCTATTAGTTGGTGTTGGTATGCTTGGTAAATTTTCTTGGCATCATTAGTTAGGAAGTAATCACACTCTGGTAATCTTCCCAAGGCTTGATAGAGTTCTAATAAATTGTTGTGTAACTGTTGACCTACACCGTCATCATCTCGAAACAGGTTGATATAAGCCAGGGGATTTTCCTTGAAACAGAACAACCAACGGGCAAATTCACCCGCATGATCTGCAAAATTTTGCTTTGATTGAAACTGTTTTAAAATTTCTGGTTGGGTGTTACCCGTGCGGCTAATGGCAGAACGTTCTAGATAAATACATTTTTCGCTGTCTACAACGTCTTTAAACAGCGCCTCACCGTTAAACTCGCTCAGGTCAAGTTGACTATCATCACCTTTGCCACCGCGATATTTATTGAGTCCAGTGATATAACCTGCCCACTCGTCGCGCCAGTAAAGTATTCCCCTGGGATTCTCCCCGTGGATTTTCATCCGCGCCTCAGTTGTTGAACCTTGGACAATGAACCGTTTACGTAGTGCAGGTTCTTCTGGCGGTTCTTGACCTTTAGCGCAGTGTTTTAACTCGTGCTTATAATCTTCTACTGCCTGTTTCCAATTATTGTACTCGTTCGCCTCCAGCTTGTTAAGTGGATTGATGATGGTTTTTTGGGCAGGAGTTTTTAACCTGCCAGTGGGAGCGACTACACAAGTCCAGAAAATTGAGGTGACGGTATATCCTGTTCTAGGATCAACAACTAATTGAGAAGATGTACCAATTCTTGAACCTGCCACAGGGAAGAGCGTGGTCAACAATGCCTCTGCTGATACGGGCATAGCATTTGCTATAGCTTCTAGTGAAGATGCCAGCTTGCCACCGTCACCCCAAAGTAGTTGACTGGGTGATAGTGAGGCTTTTTGGGCTTCTAGCAGTGTTGGTAATTCATGTCCTGCCATTTCACGGTCACAAGATTGCTCTTGCTCGACAAATCGCGATTTGTACAGTTTAAAGATGTTGCCAGAACTGTAACCGGCTCTTGTCGCCAGTTCTAACAGTCTAACTTCTAATTCTGATTGTTTGTAACTGCCCTCAATCAGCAAGTCAATTTCTTTTAATAATTCAGAGGTGACAGTGGGATGGGGAATAACCTTAGAGTTGGTAGTTGGTGTTTCAACTGAATATGTGTGGTATGGTCTACCTTGCTGCTGTTGGCGTTGCCAAGCTTTGATGCAGTTTACAAGCACATCATCACTTAAGGTGGCAGTGGGGTTGTCTTTCTGGGCTGATTTCCAAATTGAGTCGGCTTCTTTGGTATCGAGTGGCGGTGAACATCTCTTGCAGTAATCATCAAGTAATGTTCTGGGGTCGCCTTCATACCTATACCCCAGGTAGGTAAGTCTGGTAGCTGTGCCAATTAGGTTACGGGCAAGTTTTGCGCCTTGGTTATTCCTTTCTCCAACTTCTGCACCACTGTCAATTAGTCGGCGATCTTCTTTGCTGAGGCTAAGGTACAGTGGTACATCACCAGATGAAAAGTCTAACTCTCTGGTGGAGGTGGCTACTGGTTTGGTTGTGGGAATAATTGCTCTAAGTTCTTCAAAGCTGTAGCGTTTCTCAGTGTTGAGGATGATTTGGGTTTGTCCGTTGGGGATGTTATTTGACCCAAAGTGCCAACAGCCAGCTAACCGCATCACCCGTGAGGGATTTTTCAAACTGCGATCGCCATCTGCATATTCCAGTAAATCAGTTTGCAGTTGCTTCCACTGTTGGGGATCAATAAATTGGTCGAAAATCCAGTAGCTGTGAATGGATTTGCCACCTGTGTCAATTTGTAAACTTGGTTCTGGTAATTTGAGCGCTCGCCACAATTCTTTTTGTAAATCTTTGTGAAGATGGTCATGCTCATAGAAGATGGCGCGGCACTTAGTTACATCTTTGTCAGTATGACCGCCGCCGTTGACTACAAAGTAAACGCCTCTGCCCTCGGCAAGGAATTGCATAATGAGTTGCAGTAGCTTGTCAATATTTTTCGTCTCAGCTTTTCTGCCTTTATCCCCTATCTTGCGTGGATCATTGCTGGGGTAGAAACTGCGTAGGTAAATTGTCTCAAAAGGCTTGTAACCTAATGCTGCTAAGTGTTGCACTATTTGGTTACTGTCTACTTTGATACCTGCTTGGGTAGATGCTTGTACAACTTCCCCAATAACTTGATTTTGTTGAAATTCGTAGTTGCTATTTATCACTGATGTACCCTCAAATACGTTGTTTTTTGGTATTTGGAGGGGGTTATCGCACTGCTATACCTTAATTTCTATAAATTTCGCTGTTTTGCTTGACTTTGCACTTTTTTGATAGCCTCAAAAAAAATTGATAAATTTTGAGGCAAATTTTGGCAGTGAAAATGTAGAAATATCCACAGGAACTCATATAATATGAGTAAGCAGCGCGGCGCACTCTTTGTCTGCCAATTGAGTGGTTAGACTTTCCAGTTTCCGTCCACTTTTTTGGTTCTTAAGAGGTAAACCCCGCTTCCCAATTTTTGAAATATTTAGTTTTACTGTCAGGCAAAGCGTTTACTATTTAGTTGCGCTTTGTCTTTTTAATTTTTTGGGCTGTTGACCTCCGTTGTGCGCTTCATTTCATATCTAGCCTGATCTTACAGAAGAATTGACATTAAGCTTCAAAAAAAAATAACTCCAAGTGCGGTATGTAGCAAGAGTCTAAGTAATAAGGGTCTGACCCCACAACGTTGGTTGCACAGTGGTTTGGGTGTTCCACTTGTGGTAGGCTTTTGCGATGGCGATGTTGAGACTTGGCGCTCCAAGTGCCCCAGAAGCATCGCCAATGCAGTTATACTGACTCTATCGCCTTTGAGTCAAAGAAAAATTGCTAATTAAGTGCTGCAGCGATGTCTACGACAAGGCTTTCGCCAACGCAGCCCCTAACTGTTTCAATGCTCTTTCCTTAGCAAAGTCAGCCGCAGACCGCGCCGACTCAGCTAAAATTGTGTCAGTGTTGGGGGTCAACTTCAACGCCCCACCTAAATAGCCAAGGGACTTAACGTAATAATCAGATAAATTAGTCGAAGCTAGTCGCTTCACAGTTTGATAGTCCCCATTGCGAAACGCAGATAAAGCTGAGGCGTGTAAATCATGTTCGGGAGTCCCCAAAACATCAAGAATTGCATCAACAGCTTGATTTACCCGTTCTAGTGTGAGTTCTGTTGATACTGCTGCTTGCACCATTGTTTTATTACTCCTTTTAAAACCAGACTTTAGTTTGATTTGCTTGCACTTGAGGTAAGTACAAAGTTTCCCAATAACGCTGTAAGTGTTCCTTGACAACACGACTTACATATCTAACTAAGCTGTCACCGTCATAAAGTACGGCTATTTTCAGCAAACATATATTCTGTTCAGCTAGAACAACATAGTTGAGTTGCCGCTTTACCATCGCGTCAACTGGTAGTAAAGCAACATCTCTAAGGGGATTTCCCTCAACAGTGATTTGATGCTTGTAAGGTGGTAGTCCTTTAGTCCCTTCGCCCAGCATAATGTCTACCCATTGTTCAGAGGTGAGAACTCTTGCTTGGGCATCCAGTTTAGCCAGGTTGAGATAATAATCCCGCTTACGCCCAATCCAACCCCTGATGTACTGAGTGACCAGCGTATTTAGCGAATCTCCTGAAATATCGCCGAAAGTTGTCATTTTTTCGTCATCTTCAGGACTGACGTAGTAGTAGCCCAGTGCAAATTGTTGAGCCATTAATAATCAATCGTCTTGGTAATCAGTTTTCTAAATAAATATAGTATCTAGTTTATTATATTTAGTATATTATTGAAAGCAATTAAGCGGAAAGTGTGTTGGGGAGACACTGCGTTGCGCGGGTTAAGCCCGTTGTACCCCTACGCTTAAGCTATGCGTAGCGTTTCCGACAGGAGACGCAAGTGTCGTTGGCTATGCCGACTTGTAGCAACTTTCCAAGAAAATGTGCCTCCAGTGTCGTCAGCACTGGAGGACTTCTCACCCGCCACAGATTGAGCCTATGGAGGGCAAATTTATTATGGAGCAAAACGCAGTCTATATTGTCAAAGCTTTGTCAGTGCAAGATTTCTTAACTAAACACCCCATGAGACATGACGATTTAGCAAGACTTTTGGGTGTATGTGTTGATGCTGTAAATTCTTGGATTCTGCGGTAGGCGTAATCCAAGGCCGCAAATTCTCACGCATTTAGCAACACTAGATGAGAGATTTAGTGAAAATCCAGTAATGCGAGAAAAATTTATTAAAACTGTACAAGGTACAGTTTTCTAACAAATTTAAGAAAAAATTGTACAAGGTACATTGCTGCCATTAGGCAGCTTTTTTAATATTAGGTTAGTAGCAAGCTGATATCACATCAGTATCTAAACAGGAAATTGATAGAGTCTAATTATCAAAATGACGACTACTTTTAGAAGATTTGAACTTCTTCATGATTGGGTCAGTAAATTTGAAGCTCAATGCATTTTAGGGATACGAGAAGCCCAATTAAGAAACGACACTGCCATCCTCTTGGATTTAAACACGCCTGGATTTGATTACATTCGATATTCAGATAAAGGCTATGGAAAAAAATCAATGCTGGCACTAATTGAATTTCGCAAGCTGTCTGCAGAAAAAGGCAGAACAAGGGCTATTCAAGAAATCAATCAACACATGGAGGCTTTTTGGCATGAATATCAAGGATAAAGAGGCTGTAAATGCAGCGAAAGATGCTGCAAAAACTACCAAGTCGAATGGCACTACTAAAACTGGACGCGCCAAACAATCAGCCGAAACAGCCGGTGGAACTTTGCAAGGGAAGTTAAGCCAAGTCAGCGATCGCCTAGCAATCAACATGAAAAATCAGATTGTGGCCTCAGCTGTAGTGAAAGTGCTAGAAGACTTTGAGAATGGCGACTTTGGAGATTTAGCTTTGGAAATGTTCTCTGGACTAAATGAGGGGATAAACGCCCCTTTGGAAACACAGTTCCAGGTATTAGAAGCTTGGGAGGCGTCCCCCAAGTATGCACTGCCACCTATGTCTTCCGTCAGCGATTTAATCTCTACTTAATAGCAATATCTGCTGCATACCTGGAACAAATGGTTGATAGAACCATAAAAGCTAAAAGAAATATCATCTGTGTCTGCACAATCACACTTTGTCTATTAATCTCCTACTCGGTAAGTTCTGTTTATGTCAGGAATAATCAAGTACGCTTTCAACAAATTAGCCAAGAAACCACAAACGATTGTGTTAAATCCTCAACCGTTAGAGCCAAATCAGCAAAGCCCAAATCCAACCCCCATACAGTCAAACCATCTCACTCAAGGGATGGCTCCAAGTTTATCAGACTCTAGTCAAAGTATTCGACACCGCCCCGGAAGCTAAGGGAATATTTGAATCTCACTTTGGCATTGACTTGCAAGCATTAGCAGGATTGTCACCCCATGAATTGGGTAGCATGACTGATATGATTCTGCAAGCTAAAGAATTCATGCAACATCTGCCCACAATTGAGCAGCATATTGCCGACTACATCAAAGCAGTCACTGACTACAACACCTTTATTGCTCGGTCAGTAAAAGCTGGGTTTAGTGGCATTAAAGAAATTGATAAATCCCGGCTTGATATCTTTCTAGAAATGGCAGGATATAAAGCTCATCAAGAGAAATTAGGGCGGAAATCTGACAATGCCGTTCAACAAATTGAACGAGACAGAGACAACTTTATTAGTCTGTCAGATTTTACTTTACAAACTGCTTTACAAATCAAGGCTACAGCATTAGCTAAATCCAAAGAGCAAGTAGAACAGCGCCCAGTAGTCGCAGCAGAACTTGCTCAACAAAGGGAAATTGTGAATCAGCGTAAGCAGCAGATAAAAGACTTAATCCAATATGGAACAAGAGGGAAACAATAATCAAAATCTTCTGCCTAAAGCATCCCGTAAACTGCGACTAATTCAAGGATTAGCCAGCATTAATGTCTACGGGGTTTTCTTTGCAATTGGATTGGCTGCAGCTAATATCAGCCGTCTATTTCCTAATGGCGGCATGATTTATATAGCCATAGTTTGTTCAGTGATTGGTTACACCCTTTTCAAAACTGAGGTTGATGTGGGGAGGGTAATTATTTTGGGCATAGTGATTAGTGCTGCAGCTTTTTGGGATGCCCTAATTGAGTTTTTCACACAGCCCATATTCTTGTTTTTTTGGATTATCCCCCTATGGCAATGCCTGATATTTGGGGTACTTGGATTAATAGCATTAATCGGGATTCTGTCAGCAATGCAGCCAACAAGATAAAACATTTTGGTAGACAGAATTTAATTGCCATTGCTGCCACTTGCGCGATTGGTGGCAGTCTCAGTGCTGTGGTGGGGCTAGCTGGCAATTATAGCCCCAAAGCCTCATACTGCGACCCCAGAACTAAACCCTGTACGAAGGTTGAAGTATCGGCATTAACAGAAATTCCTTTGGGTGCGAAGGATTTAAAATTTACCCCAGGCACCGGCTTGCAGCGGACTGTCGCCAGTGTGGTGGCGGTGCTGTTTTTTGGTGGTGGCTTGGCAGCAATCGCTCTAGCTGAAGAAAACCAGGAAGATATTGAGCCACAATTACAGGCTGATAAACAGGTTGCCCTAGCCAGAATTGAACTTGAAAGCTACGGAAGAACTGCAGAATTTAGCTAATCTTACTGAAATTAGTATAGATAATTATAAACAAGAATTGCTAGAGGCGCAGGCAGAGTTAATGCTTGAGCGTAATCCTCATTTTGTTGACCAGTATGCACCCAAACCAGAGCAAGTCAGCCGCCGGAAACTGTAGAACAATTGCCACAATCCCAAGACTCAGAGCCATCATCTGTGACAGAGACAGAACCAGAACCGTTATTTTTTGGTGTAAAACTTCCTGAACCTCCAGCGCTCGGGGTGCAATTTTGGAATTGGGAATGGTTCAATACCAGGGCTGACGAGATGCCACACATCAGGATTATTGGTCCGACAGGCAGCGGCAAGACTACGATTACAGACTGGTTGGCTGATGTCGTGCCTTATGACGAAAGATTAGTCATCACAGTCAAGCGCAGACCTCATCAATGGGTGAACTTACCCTGCTACGGTGTACCTGAGAATTACACTATCATTCGTGAGAAATTGGAATGGCTGCAAAGTGAGCGAATCGAACGTACAGCCCTGATGGAGAAAGGGATTTATCGCGGCAGACTCAGTGCCATTGTAGACGAATGGAAAGCGATTGCTCGCAACGTAAAAGCAGTTAAAGACCCAGAGACAAAAGCAATTGTGTCACCTTCTGCCAAGGAAATCATGGGGGAGCAACTGACACTTTCGCGGGAATCGCTCATCAGAATTTTTGCTATGGCTCAGGGTAGGCAGTTCATCACCTGGGGGCTGGAAGGTGAAAGCGATATTTTAGAGTGTTTTGCCACTGTCTATCTTGGGCAGTTCGCTGTTGAGGAAGCCGAGGCGATGCAGCGTAAATTTGCCAAGGATTCCCAGGAGTGTGCTACTTGGGGTCAAGTAATTGAGTTTTTGCGTTCATTTGGTAAACGTGCAGCTTGGGTGGAATGTGAATTTGGGAGTTATCCGGCGATGGCTCCGATTTAT
The DNA here is from genome assembly GCA_963772205.1 of uncultured cyanobacterium. Classification (GTDB taxonomy): domain Bacteria; phylum Cyanobacteriota; class Cyanobacteriia; order Cyanobacteriales; family Nostocaceae; genus Gloeotrichia. The sequence continues at coordinate 4,559 of CAVYXS010000040.1, read as the reverse complement.
CCAATTGGAACACAACACCAATGCTACAACGTCCCTTGACCCCCCCAATAATGATAGCGCACACAAACGACGAGCTCAACCCCCTGCCATCTTCCCTGTTGCAGCTTGCGTCGAGCTTACAGTCTACTCGTCCCGCCCGCCGAACAGGCATCGTCAGCAACCATAGAGACATTCCCAACAGCTATCACCTACCAGCTAAGGATGCTTTTGAGTGGACTGTCACCAAGATTAGTGAATTTTATCCTGGTACACCGCTCAAACACTATTTGGGAAATTGCAACGCCTTAAGACTAGCGCTAAAGTCGGGATGCATCACCAATATTTTGAAATGCAAGGGTGGGCGTAATCACAAAACCCTTCTTATACCGTGCATGGCAAAACTCTGATGGTATGGCTACTCACTACTTAGGAAGCTCCTGATTTATCCAATTGGAAGCGGGAACAGCCAGAACCAATTGATGAGGATAAAAATGTTGCGACTGATGAATTTGTCGAAATTCAACCAAATAAGTCCATAGCTCAGGGTTTTGATGCCCAATCCCCAAACCCCAATGATAGCGCCAGCGCAAGCGACATAGGAGCGTCAGACCCGCTGCCATCTTCCCTATTGCAGCTTGCAGTCGAACGATTGGAACAGTCTTTTAACTCGTCGCCGCCCCAGGACGAAGACAGTCAGTCTGTCAGCAACCATAAGAGACATTGCCCAACAGCTATCACCCTTACCAGCTAAGGATTTGCTTTTGAGTGGACTGTCACCAAGATTAGTGAATTTTATCCTGGGTACACCGCTCAAACACTATTTGGGGAAATTGCAGCGGCCTTGAAGACTGGCGCTAAAGTCCGGGATGTCAATCACCAATATTTTGAAATGCAAGGGTGGGCGTAATCACAAAACCCGTTCTTATACCGTGCATGGCAAAACTCTGATGGTATGGCTACTCACTACTTATGGAGATGAATCACTGTTGCAGTTACCCAAAGTCAAGAAATTTCTAGCAGAGAACAATGAGCGAAATTATCAAGTTTGAATATGCTAATAACTGGAATTTGACCTGTAGGCGTACTCACAAACTACAGCCTAAATGTACTAATAACCCCTTACATGGTTATGCCCAAATTGTTCATCATCTCAAATACAAGATTAGCTTTCTTCGCCGCAGTTGGTACGCAGTGAAGTTAATATTTCATTGCTTTATGGGAATAGTAACTTTATTGATTAACAGAAAATCTGCTATCAAACATTTTGACAAAGTTGCAATATTAGCCAAGTGTGTGGCTTTGGGTTGGGTTTCTGGTGTAGAAATTCCCGGCTGGGATTGCGTAACTGTGTGCCAGCACTGCCATGACAATAACTACGGACGCTCCAACAACCCTGAAAGTGTTCATTACTATAAACACTGGATTCAGAGGGGAGGAATTAGAAATCATCAAGCTGCTTTTAAGGCTTGGTCATTGAGAATTAAGTTTTGGGTGTTAGTGGTAATTCGCTAATCCTGAGCATAAAGCCTGCGGCATAGCTCTTAAGTTTAAGGGTTAGCAGTTAAATTTTATTAACGAATCTGGGAATTATAAATATACGATTTAGCTGGAGATTATGAAATTTAAATTTAGTGATAAATTTCAGGAATTCATCTTAATATTTGTACTGTTTATCATGCCTTTTTTGGGGTTAGTAGCTATCCCTAATGTTTATCTATATATGTACATGAACGAGCAGAGTGAGCCAAAAAACAAATGAACACACTGAAAAATTTTTTGTTTCTCTATTGCCGCAATTGTGACATTAAGACTCAGCACTACAAGGATTTAAAATATGACTGGGGCTATAGCTGCCGCATCTGCCCAACTTGGCTTTCATGTTAGCCAACTGATTGAGATCCAAACTGGATGTGCAGCAAAAATGATTTTAGCTTCAATGGCAGATAATGAGCTTTACTATGGTGATGGCACATTGCAAGAATTTATTGAAGCAGCGAACGCCTTGGATATGAATTATGACTATCAGAAAACTAATGCTGGTTATGATTTCCAAGCGTGGCATCCTGACAATAATGAGACTTTTGCCAGGATAAAACTGTAACAAAGCCGCATTTGATGCTGTAGTCTTTGAAGAGAAGTAGAGCAATCAACGTAGACGATAACCTCACCCCGTCGCCTTGACTTGAAAACAACAGCAACCGCCAGGGATCAAATCGGAGAACTGAGATGACATCAGATGAAACGCTCAAACGAAAGGTATTAAACAAGGTAACTCGGCGGCTGATTCCCTTATTGTTAGGACTTTATATCATTGCTTATTTGGATCGGGTTAATATCGGGTTTGCCGCCTTGCAAATGAATCATGATTTGGGTTTTAGTTCCACAATTTATGGTTTAGGATCAGGGATTTTTTTCTTGGGCTACTTTTTGTTTGAAATTCCCAGTAACCTCATCTTAGAAAGAATTGGCGCTAGAGTTTGGATCGCCCGGATTGTCATGACTTGGGGAGTAATTGCTACAGGGATGATGTTTGTCAAAAGCCCTTTGAGCTTTTACTTATTGCGTTTTTTATTAGGAATTGCCGAAGCTGGCTTTTTTCCGGGAATTATTCTTTACCTCACCTATTGGTTCCCAGAAGTTCAACGTGCTAAAACCGTAGCTTTATTTATGACAGCAACTGCTATATCTGGGGTTGTGGGAGGACCCCTTTCTGGTCTACTACTGACTCTACATGGAATTGGGGGATTAGCGGGTTGGCAGTGGTTATTTTTAATAGAGGGTTTACCCGCCATCATTATGGGTTTTGTAGTGCTGAGTTATCTATGCGAACGTCCAGAGCAAGCCCAATGGTTAGAACCAGAGGAGCGTTTCTGGCTCCAGGAGAGATTGCGGCTAGAATACGAGCTAAAACTTCGTCATAACAGTTACACCTTACTCCAAGCTCTTGTCAATCCTCAAGTTTGGTTACTGAGCCTGATTTATTTCACGCTAGTAATTGGTGTTTATGGTATTAGTTTCTGGCTGCCACAAATTATTAAAGGTTTTTCGGGATTAAGTGATCTGTGGGTGGGATTTCTTTCAGTTATTCCCTATCTGGTAGGTGCAATAGGAATGGTGTTTATTGGTAGCCATTCAGACCAGACTGGAGAACGCCGCGCTCATATTGCTATCCCAGCTTTTATTGGTGCATTTGGTCTAGTTCTGAGTGCTTACTTTCATGAGCCTGTTACCGCTCTACTATCCCTTTCGTTAGCAGCACTGGGAATTTGGGGAGCTTTAGGACCATTTTGGGCTTTACCCACTGCCTTTTTAAGCGGTACAGCAGCAGACTGGTTCCTTAGCATTGATTAACTCTGTGGGCAATTTGGGAGGATTTGTTGCTCCCTATGTTATCGGCTTAGTTAAAGATGCCACTAATAGTTTTAGCGGCGGACTGCAAGTAATGGCAGCAGCACTGCTAGTTGGTGGGATTCTCACTCTGTTTTCGACTAGAGATTAATCGAAGTTAATAGTTCAGTTTGAAGAACTGGTGCTTCCTCAGATGTTGCGCGTGCTGCTGATAATTAGTATTAGGAGCTTCCGCCGAACTTGGACGCTTTGCGCGATTCTTCGCTTGCGCCGCAGGTCTTACCCTGAGCTTGCGCCCCCCGGCATTGCTCTTTGATGTCAGGAGGTAGAGCGATGGCGTATCCGCCGGAGGCTACTTTCATCGCCATAAAAATACCCCCAGATGGGGGCAAGTGATGTGATTTATTTGTCAGGATAATTCTGGTTCGGTATAAGGATTTCTGTATATATGCCTATATTAGCAACTGAATGGGTGAATGCTTTGGGCAATGGCTGACTCTTTAAAATTGCTTCACAAGAAATGAATGATCAATCTTCGGTTTAACGCAGGATTTGGGTTTCTGGTCAAAATTTGTGTAATTAATTTTGTCTGACTACTTACCAGGAACGCCCCAAAAATAGTAATCTGCTTGATAAGCGACGCTAACCTCACGGTCTTTGTGGACGGCATCGCAACCGCGAGCTGGGGCTTTACCACCAACTGTATGCAGGCGCTGTATCCAATTTACTTGACTGAAGATACCATTCCCTTGATGCGATTGCTCTGACAAGAGCAACCAGGGAATTGTACTGGCAAGCGGTGCATTTGCCTGAGCTTTCACCTGAGCCATAACTTTACTACCGTCATTCGATTCCCAGGTTGGGCCTGCATAATGTTTACCTATTTGTTGTCCCTGCTCGTTGAACAACAATGCATCTGGAGCCTTAAGCATCCACTTGAAAGAGTTGGGATTATCTGGCTTAGTCTTGCAAACATATATTTGTGAACCTTTAGCCGCTGCAAAAAACAGAAGGCTTTGGTCTGCCGGGACTTGCAGGTTTTTCGGCACCTTTGGTGGAGTAGTGGATGTGGTTTGGGCTTGGCTATTACCAGCGCTTAACCCGAACAGTATAAGCAAGAGACTGATATTCAGCAAATAAGTTTTGTTCATAAATGGCTTCAAGATGACCTCATAGTACCTGGATTTTAGGAGATGTCTAAAGTCCAAACATCTGAAGAAAGTCTTAAATTA
>CAVYXS010000039.1:0-27315 GCA_963772205.1 uncultured cyanobacterium | reverse complement strand
ACCCTCCTTGGCAAAGCCGAAAGAGCGGACCCTAAAGAGGCCGGAAGAGGCGCTACACCCGAGCGATTTCAGATCGGAATCGTGGGCGAAATCATCTCGGAACGGTGGGCGATTTCACTTCGGAATCGCGGGCGATTTGAAATCGGAATGATGGGCGATTTCGCTCGGAATCAGCATCGATCCCGAGAATGGGAAGGTCTATGCCACGCTCTATAACGACGGCGCCGTCGGCGATTACGCATCGGCGATCGATGCGGCGCTGAAGGCTGAAACCCGGTAAGCACGACGGAACATGATGGGTCGATCATCGCGCGTCGCCATCGCAGGGGGCATCCTCGTCATCGGTGGGTTGGCGTCTGCGATCGCGTGGGGACCGCTTGGCCAAGTATTCGAGAAACAGGTCGGCATTTGGCAAAATGCGGTCGCCGCCCGCCTGTCCGGACCGGGTGCCCTCGAAGGCTCGCGAATTTTACGTGGTCGCGTTTGCCGGCGGCCTCGTTGCCAGCATCTCTCCCTGCATTCTCGGAATGCTCCCGCTGAACCTTTCCTACATCGGTGCATCGAAGCTTCGGTCGCGGGCTGCGGCACTGCGTGTCGCATTGTTGTTTGTGCTCGGAGTGATTACTTGTCAATGTTGTGCTGGCGCTGGTTTCGTCGCTGTTCTTCGCATTGTTTGTCCAATACCGCGCGCCGGTGAACATTGCAGTCGGCGTGCTGACCGTGGTCATGGGCTTGTGGATGGCCGAACTCGTTCATCTGCCGGTTCCGCAGATCGCCGCCCGCATGCCGACCGGCGCCGGCTCTTTCGTGGTAGGGCTGGTATTCGCCCTGGTTGCAACGCCGTGTGCCAGTCCGATCCTCGTCTTTATTCTCGGAGCGGTTTCGCTGGAGGCCTCGCCAACGCGCGCCGTCGCGGCGATGACGCTTTACGCGGTAGGCTATACGCTCGTGTTGTTCCTCGCGTCGCTCTTTGCCGGGATCGCCGCCGCCTCCCGACGCGTTCTTGCGCACTCGGAACTTGTGTCGCAAATCGCCGCCATCGCACTCGTCGTCATCGGGGTCGCAACCTTTGGCTACGGAGTGACTCAGCTATCAGCATCCGACAAATTCGCGACGTGACGCGACGAGCGTAATGCATCACTGTTGGTGCTGGTGATCGGCGCCGCCGCCGAAAGCCTCGGCATGGACCGTCACCTTAAACCAAACACCGCCAAACATAGAACTCATTCGCTGTTCCGCCAGGGATGCATGCTCTACGAGCTCATGCCAAACATGCCGGAGCCTCGTCTACGCCCGCTCATCGCGCGATTTCGCGAATATCTAAATCAACACGGTGCGTTCATTCAAGCCTTCGCGGGCATGTGGAAAATGAGGGGATGCCTGAGCCTTCCTCAAACTATTCCAAAATCTTAACCGCTTATGGAATGACACTAACTAGATTGCGCGCTCGCTCCACGACCGAAGCTGGGGCTGAAAACACAGACTGGATCAATTTCTGTGTATCGGCTCCCGTTACCGGCTGGATCGTAAGTTGCAGCGTCTTTGCGTCGGCAAGGAAATCCTTGTCCGCCAGAGTCGCTGTCAAGGCATCCCGCAGCTGCCGCACGACCGCTGGATCGGCTCCAGGAGGCGCAATGACGGGAAGACCCACCTCCTGGTCCGCGAAGACCAGGCGAGCCGCGTTTCTGTCGATCTCGTTGTCAATTAGATCCAACAGAAATGGTACATTCGAGAGCTTGGGATTCTTCGAAAGCGATACCTGGAGAAGATAGCGTAGCTTGTTGCCGCTGACCCAATCAGGATGTGTCACGTCGATGCTGCCCCAAACCATGCAGCGGCCGTCAACTTCGCCGCGCTCCATGGCCAGATTCTCCTCGGACCCGCCGCGATAGCCTGCGATGGGCTTGAACTTGGTGCCAATTCAGCCGATTGGCGATGTTCATAGCTAGAACCTCGGGACCGGTCGTACTGGGCGCCGCCACCGTCACGTCGCTACGCTTGGCGTCGTCCAAATTTTTTATCTTGGACTTATACCAAACTGCGCAATTGAGGGGCGTCGTGTCGGGGCTGCCAAGGTAGTTGAATTTTGTGGGGTCGATATCCATCGCTCCGCCCGTCAGGAATCCATTGAACAATACAGCACGGCCAATCATGCCGAATTCGCTGCCATCCTTTTTAGCCGCGCCGTAAAGATATTCGGCCAATGCCAAACTGCCCGCGCCTGGCATATATTTGATAATAACGTTTGGATGGTTGGGCAGGTATTTTGGCATGTATTTGGCAATAGTCTCCACATAGGGGTCGAAATTGCCACCGGGCGAATATGCCGACGTAGAAGGAAAATTGGTCTATGTCTTTGGCTTTGACCGCCAGATTAAAGGCAGCAACGCCGAACAGAACAGCTACAAATTTCACGGCCTGCTTCGTCAAAAACCGAACTTTATAAAATCCATGAAACACTGAAGTGTCCTCCCAACTTGATTTGCGATTCCCACCCCGATAAACTGTCTGCGGCAAGCTCGTCTCCGTCAGGCTGGTGTCGGATTTGATCGATCATCGACGTCTCGGCGAAGCCAACGTGTTAGATCGTCAAGCTTGCTCAAGCTCTCCAGTTTGGCCACGGCCTTGAAGAGGCCTTTCCGCCGATCTTCGCTCAGAAGCTCACCCGCCAACCGCGTGAACTTGTCCTGCAGCTGCTCTTGGCTGGCGCGAATTCTTGTGGTGCCCCGATGGGTATAGGGTTTTGGCCTCATCCCACCGGCCGTCCTTGGTCGTCAGCACGGCGTGAGTGACCGTGGCCGCAGGCCAGTGCTGGTCAAGGGTGGGGTCGGGATGAAGTTTGATGCGGTCGACCATCGACAACACATCGGGGTTGGTCAACCTTTCAGGCGTGTATTGAACCGGCCCTAGCGCCCGATCGACGGCGGCGACGGCAACACCGAAGACGGGGCTGTGATTAGCGCTGTCGCGCGTGGTCGGACGCAATCGGGATGGGCTGTCCCAGAGGCCTGCGTGCGTGTTGTATTCTTTCGGAGGCACGTGGAGCACGATCGAATTCGATATCGCTCCATGCAAGCCCCAGTTTGTCCATGATGCTGAAGACACTCTCCACAGCTGTCTGGCCCTGGCGCACCGTGTTGAACCATTTGGTGTTGGTCTCCATGAGGCGATACTCGGCCGCGGGAGCCAGCAACTTCTCGTAGTCCAGGGAATGGGCTATGGCGGCCTGGAACCCGTGCGGACCTTCCACGACGTTCTCGGGTCCCGTGATGCCTTGAGCGGCCAGCAAAGCCGAAATCACCCCGATAGAAGCGATCATGCCGTCGGCAATGCTCTTGGACGACGAAATCACGCCTTTGCTTAACGCGTCCAGCGTATTGCCATGGCTAATTGAGACAGCTGCGGCCTGCGTCAAACGATCTACGTCCAGGCCCAGCAGCAGGCCGACCGCGAGCGGCACGCTGAACTCGAGAAACATGCCGCTGAACCAGCCGGTTTTGCCGACGACACAGGCGTCCTGAAGCCGGTTCTACCAAAATTTGCTGCAAAATTTCGGTCTTTTCGTCTTTCAACTCCGACAAACCAATTTGTTGTAAATTGGAATTAGAGTTAAAAGTCGGCTTCATTCTCTCTATTAGCCACACACTCAAACCTACAGCCGCCATCAAAGGTAAAACAATGCGGTAGTCACGGGTTAATTCAAACAGCATCAAAATTGCCGTTAACGGCGCTCTGACACTAGCAGCCAAAACTGCAGCCATTCCTACCATTGCGTAAGCAGGGGGAGCCGCCATCTGAGCGCCAATTGTCGGTAGAAGCATTGCCACAACTTTGGCATAAGCTGAACCAAAAGAAGCACCCAGAAACATCGCTGGTGCAAACAAACCACCAACGAAACCACTACCTGCACTAACTGCTGTGATTAGCAGCTTCACCACTAGCAGCCAAGTCAACAACTCTAGAGAAAACTTCACATCCTGAAGCATCGCTTGCACAGTCTCATAACCGATACCCAAAATTTGGGGAAAATACAAAGCGACTGCGCCGACGATGACGCCGCCAATAATTGGATGAATAGGCTTAGGAATTTCTCCTAAAAAGCCAAAACCTGGAACTTCTCCAGCAAAGCAGGCTTTTGCTAATTTAATTAATTCAGTATAAGCCAGAGAAATCAAACTTGCCCCCAAGCCCAAACCCATATACAGCGGCAATTCTAGGGGGCTACGGACTTGGTAAACAGGTAAAGCAAAAGCAGGTTGTGCCCCCAAACCAATTTGAGCAATTAACGCCGCCACCACGGCTGCTAGTAGGACTACACTCACTGTGGAGGTAGCAAAAGAGGCAGCACCCATTACCACCTCTAAGGCAAAAAATACACCAGCAATTGGGGCATTAAATCCTGCAGCCAAGCCAGCCGCAGCGCCAGCACCCAAAAGTAACCGCTGTTGTTCACGAGATACTTGTAAAATTTGAGACAATAGCATCCCAAAATTGGCACCAATTTCTACACTTGGCCCCTCTGGTCCCAAAGAAGCACCGCTGCCTAAGGATACAGACGCTGCAAACATTTTTGTCACTGGTCGTAGTTGTTGCCTTAACTCTGTTCCTTGGGAGGCAGCGATCAGAGATGAAAGTCCAGGGCCAAAGTCTTGAGTGCGCCAACGCATCAAGCCGACGATTAAGCCGCCAAGAGTCGGAACACAGGCTAGAGTCCAAGCGCCCCATGAGCCAATCACGCCCATCAAATTTTCCAGCATTAGCTTGTGAATCAGCTGGATCAAATAGTGAAACGTCACTACACCCATACCCGTGCCACCACCAATTAGTATGGCTAAAAATAGCACTACGGTTTCTAGGGTTGGTTGAAAACGGTTAATTAGGTGAGTTAAATAAACCGAAGGCGAAGGAAAGACAGGTTGTTCCGTCACCTTCCTCAATTCAGTGGGAGGCAAGAGAGTCATTGTGGGGTGGGGTAAATGTAAGAAAAAATTTAAGTTTTTATCTGTTATTTCTCATTGTGAGCCATTATTTAGCAACCAGACAAGCAAATACGTTTGATTTACCTCCTTTACAAAGATTTGGTGAAAAATAATCCCCCTGTTTAAAATTTTTATGGGGAGAATGGTTAAATGGGAGAGAATTAATAATAAATCGTCAACGAGCGATGGCAGGGTGCGAGTAAGTGGGGACTCGATTTCTGGAAAAAATACAGTATATGTGTTCAAGGTTTGGCGCTATTTCGCTTAACAGCGACCACAAGTCATCCTCATGAAAATCTAGCTATACTCGTGTTGCGACCATTGAGCCATACCTTGGTACTCATAAAATTGTATGTGTGATTCATGACTCATGTCAGTCCACACCAGGGAGTCAACTAAGTGTTACGCGGGAATTCAATATAGCCATTGTTATAGAGCGAGTAAATGGACTAGGCGGACTAGGTAAATGAATATACACACCTTTGATAATCATTATGTTACTTGCCCAATTTGCCAGAGAAATGCTACGTCGAAACCAGTTAAGACGTGCATTGGCTTATTTACCTGTCCGTATTGCCAAGAACGACTAGTAGTTTGTCAAAGCGGCCATTATGTTCGCGATCCTTTTACTCTCAAGCAGATGATGATTTCTTCGTCCTTACGTCGTCAAAGCCGACCTCTAGCTAGAATTATACGAGATTTTGTCTTTCTCAAGCGTCCTGTTGTCGCCCTGGCACTGGGAGGTGCTATTATTTTGAGTGTGATTGCGCTGAGTCATCAAAGCACGAGCTACGACCATCCAAGAACACAAGGAACAGAGAAAATTAACAACCCAGGTAAAAATATCCAATAAGTATATTTTCTAGTATAAATAACCTCTGTTAGGTTGTAAGTACCATTATATCTAAAAATATCTGTACGACACCTGATTTGAGATATTGGACTATTCTTAATCATCTTAGGTTGGGCAATGGATACCAGTCTATTGTTCACCTTTCCTCTCACCAATTTAACAATCATAGGGGCACTGCAATGCAGTGCCCCTATGATTGTTGTATATTCACCCATCAACCATCAACAGTTGCGATGGCATATTTTTTTCATTTGGCAGTCCCTTATACTTGACTTTGGCTTGGCGCAGGAGGCATAATCACCTTTTTCGCTAAACCCAAAGTTTTCAACGCTTTAATACTCCACCAAGTAATATCAATCTCCCACCAGGAAAATCCAGCCTTGGCTACATGGGGATAACTATGATGATTATTGTGCCATCCTTCGCCATAGGTGACGATGGATACCCACCAAAGATTACGAGAGCCGTCATTGGCGTCAAAAGTACGATAGCCCCACTTGTGTGTTGCTGAGTTCACAAACCACGTCGAATGCCACAGCAATACTGATCTGACAAAAACGCCATAGATCACAAAAGACCATCCGCCTAAGACGTAGAGTAGTAGACCTAAGGGTATTTGCAGAAGCAGGAAGTAGCGATCAAGCCAGCGATAGTATGGTTGTCGTGCTAGATCAGGAGCATATTTTGCATAGATTTCATAATCAAAAAACTGGTGGCGAGGGTAGAATATCCACAACATATGACTCCACCAAAATCCTCGCTGGGCAGAGTAAGGATCTAGGTCAATATCTTCTGTATGGGCGTGATGTTGGCGGTGTCCTCCAACCCAAAAAATAGGTCCGCCTTGTAGCGCTAAGGCACCAATGAATGCGATCGCATATTCTACCGCCTTGGGTAGCTGGAAACTCCGATGGCTCAAAAATCGGTGATATCCCAAACAAATACCAATACTGCCAAATAACCAATGTAAAAATACTAGCAAACCCAATGCTGACCAGGAGAAAAACCAGGGAGCCAAGAAAGCTAAAGCATGAATTGTTGTAAAAAATACTACATTTGTCCAACTGAGGCGAGGAGAACTTCCGCCCTCAGGAGAAAATGCCAAAGATTTTGCCGTCATAAAAATTCCTGTTGATGGATGATGAAGCGATTTGCTTGCTTAATCGGGTATGCACTGGCATTTGCTCCTTGACGCTGTTGCACTTCACACCCACCAAGGGATTTACCCATTACATTAAAATAGAGCAAGTATCACTTACATTTGCTATGCTAACAGATCTCCATTTTCTATGCAAGTGCCACTTGCATTTTTGTTTTTATGTCGTCTCAACCCCATTCAGCACGTCAACGTCTAATTCAAGCCGCACTTGAATTATTTACCGCTCAGGGAGTTAGTGGCACTACAACCCGCCAAATTGCCGACAAAGCAGAAGTGAATGAAGTGACCCTATTTCGGCATTTTGGGAATAAGCATGGATTGCTCTTAGCGGTGCTGGAAGAATCCGCAGCCTTTAAGAATCTAGGAGAGTCTTTGGTGCAGCGGGCAAATCCTCCTAGTAGTGTGTACCAAGCCCTGAAAGATTATGCAAGCGATAGCTTGGTTGCATTAGAACGAGTGCCAGAATTTGTCCGCTCTGTGGTAGGTGAAGCTGATCAATATCCTACAGAAAATCGCCGTGCCCTAGGCAGGGGTTTAACAGAGGCGAATCGCTATGTAGCGCAGTACTTAGCAACAGTGATGCAACAGGGACACTTAAATACCTATCTAACCCCAGAAAAATTAGCCAGTTTGTTAAATGGGATGCTGTTGGGATATGCGGTAATTGAATTTACCAGTGAATTTCACGAACTTTGGGAAGATCGGGATGATTTTCTGGAAAACTTGGTGGAGTTGTTTTTACACGGAGCAATCTCATCCACAGTGGAAAGGACAACAGAATATTTATCAAGAGGCTTGATAACTAGAGAAGCGGCTGATTTACCTGCTTGTTTAGTCCACCAAATTCTGCAACAAGCCAGAAAATTGGCAACCCAAGATTTTGCGTTAGCGTATGTGTTATTTGGTGCTGGCTTATCCTCCAAAGAAATAATTGGCTTGCAGCGATCGCACCAAATTTACGATACTCAAGGGCACTTTCTCCAGATTACAACCCCAGGATCTATCCGGCAAGTACCTGTGAATCAGTGGATTATGGGCAAACGCTACGGTTCCTATAATAACAATCCCTTAATCAAATGGTTGAAAAGTCGTAAAGATACTCAATCTGCAATGTTTCTCAACCAAGCAGGCCTAGCCATCTCAGAATTAGAAATCCAGATGTATTGGGAAAAATGGACTGAGGGACTGTTAACACCACAAGGACAACTCCCCACAATCGCCCAAGCACAAGATACATGGTGTGTAGAAATGTTAATGCGAGGAATCACCTTGGATAATTTGAGCATTTTGACGGGATGCGATCGCAGTCAATTGCAACCCTATGCTCGCCGAGCGAGAGAAAAAGAGGCGCTAGAGCAAGCAACTCGTTTAGATCAGAAGCCTAGTTGATTTTCAGCGGGTTAAAGGATGTGGGGAGAATCTCTCACGTCATCCCCTGATCCTCCCCAATAGTTTGCGCTGGTTAAAAAAATAGCCAAATCGCTTCTATACGGGAACTTTTACCGTGAAGATGACAAATTGACCTGAAAACAACTATAGTTTGCAAAAGTCATCCTCTAGTAGGAATATTTTTAACTATATATCTCCAATAATGATGTATTGATTAACTTAAATTTATTTTATGATTAGTGATATAGAGGTGACTTTATACGACATTTTTTCGTTAAATTCAAGAAAATTAATAGCAAAGCCGTTAATTTTTATTCATCTAAAAGCTTGTGCGTATGTCAGAATTATGGACTAATTTTTTTAGCTCAAGTCCATTTATCCCGCATGGACACTGCTATCTATGGAAAACGGATTTAGTTTGGTTACATATCATATCTGATGCAGTCATTGCGCTAGCTTATTACTCGATTCCCGCTACACTGTTTTACTTTGTTAGTAAGCGGCAGGATTTACCATTCTCTTGGATTTTTCTGCTATTTAGTGCATTTATTGTAGCTTGTGGTACCACTCACATCATGGAAATTTGGACACTTTGGTATCCAACTTATTGGGTATCGGGTTTCCTCAAAGCACTAACAGCAATCATCTCTTTATTTACAGCAATTGAGCTTTTACCTTTAGTTCCACAAGCTCTAGCACTGAAAAGTCCGGCTCAACTCAAACAAGCAAACCAAGAACTGCAAACAGAAGTAACCAAACGGTTAAAAGTTGAGGAAGAACTGAGAAAATATCAAAATGATTTGGAAGAGTTAGTTGCACTTCGCACCAATGAAATAACTCGCACAAATGAGCAATTACAACAAGAAATTTTTGAGCGCCAGCGTATTCTAGAAGTTCTCCGACAAAGCGAACAACGCTATCGCTATTTGGCTGAAGCTATTCCCCAACTTGTATGGACGACTGATCCAGATGGACAATGCGATTTTTTTAATCAAAATTGGTCTGATTATACAGGCTTATCATTAGAGCAGTCATTAGGTTTTGGTTGGGTAGCCGCATTGCATCCAGATGATGTCAATAGTGCTTGTGATGTCTGGTTAAATACAGTTAAAAATGGCACTTTATACGAAAATGAATATCGTTTTAAACGAGCATGCTGATAATTCCTATCGTTGGCAATTAGCTAGAGGTTTACCACTCAAAGATGAGCAAGGTCATGTAGTTAAGTGGTTTGGTACTTGTACCGATATTCACGAACAAAAACAAATCCAACAAGAACGCGCCCAACTGCTAGAATTAGAACAAATTGCCAGAACTAAAGCTGAAACAGCTAATCGAATTAAAGATGAATTTATTGCCGTACTTTCCCATGAACTACGCACCCCACTAAATGCAATTCTTGGTTGGTCTAAGTTGTTGCAAAGTCGCAGGCTTGACCAAGCAAAAATATTTGAAGCAGTAGCAACAATCGAGCGCAACGCTAAGTTACAAGTGCAACTGATTGAGGATTTGCTGGATGTCTCCAGAATTCTACAGGGCAAAGTGACACTGAAAATTAGAAATCTCAACTTAGAATCTACAATATTGCCCGCACTGGAGACAATACGGTTAGCTGCAGAGAGCAAATCGATTCAGATCAGCACAGTATTTGAACCGAATGTGGGACAAGTGATGGGCGATTCTACGCGGCTACAGCAAGTAGTTTGGAATCTCCTTTCTAATGCCGTCAAATTTACACCTAAGGGAGGAAAAATAGAAGTTCGACTAGAGCAGGTTGATGGCTTTGCTATAGTCAAAGTTAGGGATACAGGTAAAGGGATTAGCTCGGAGTTTTTACCCTATGTATTTGATTACTTTCGCCAAGCAGATAGCAGTTCTACGAGAAAATTTGGTGGATTAGGATTAGGGCTGGCAATTGTTCGTAATATCATTGAAATTCATGGCGGTACAGTGCAAGCAGAAAGCCCTGGTGAAGGTCAGGGAGCAACATTTACTTTTAGATTACCTCTGATGAAAATTGAAAATTCAACAATGACAGATGACGAAAATCACTCCTCAATTCTAGATGTTAATAGCTTACCGCTGGCAGGCATCCAGATATTAGTTGTTGATGATGATGCTGATTCCTTAGATTTTGTGGTTTTTGTATTAGAACAAAGTGGGGCTGAGGGTCATTGCAGTCTCTTCCCCATTTGCAGCATTAGAAAGGCTAGCACAGTTAAAACCAGATGTGTTAGTCAGCGATATTAGTATGCCAGAGATGGATGGTTATACGCTCATCCGTCAAGTCAGAACTTGGACAGTAGAACAAGGTGGAAAAATTCCCGCGATCGCCTTGACTGCTTTTGCCAGAAATTATGACCAACAACAAGCACTAAAAGCAGGATTTCAGATACATTTACCTAAGCCTCTTGATCCAGAAGAATTAGTGACAGCGGTTGTGAGTATTCTGCAAATTTAGGGTTGCTCATTTTTTGTTTATTGATAGCGGTTATCGGTTGAGTCCAATACACTCGTAGGGGCACGGCTCTGTTCCCTACACGCGACGATATAATTTGTCAGGCATCCAACTGAGAACCGCTATAGTGTGTCCCCTTCTCCCAAGTTGGGGTAAACCTTGTCTATACGGCGTAGACAGACTGCTGCTTGTCCCTAGCCATCCTCTTCATTTGCACAGAAGCATTCTCCAGCATCTCAGTAATTTGATCAGCAGGGACAGGGCGACTAAAGTAAAATCCCTGACCTTCGTCACACTGTTTAATTTGTAGATACTCAAGCTGTTCTTGAGTTTCTACTCCCTCGGCGGTGATTTTCAACCGGAGGCTTTTTGCTAGGGCGATGATCGCATCGGTGACGGCGGCGCTATCAGGATTGGAGGTAACATCACAGACAAATGAGCGATCAATTTTCAGCATATTCACGGGAAAGCGCTTTAAATAGTTGAGGGAGGAATAGCCGGTGCCAAAGTCATCTAAGGCTAGGCATATACCTAATTCTCGGAATTGTTTGAGAATTTGAACAGATCGCTGAATGTCGGTCATTAGAGAGCTTTCAGTCACTTCTAACTCTAGGTAATCAGCTGCTAATCCCGTCTGTTCAAGGATTTGACTAACGATTTCTACTAGATTAGGTTCTTCAAATTGCCGAGCTGATAGATTTACTGACATCCGAATTGGGGGTAGTCCAGCCACTGCCAAGCACGGTTTTGGGCACAAGCAGTTCGTAGAACCCATTCACCAATTGGCACAATTAAACCATTAGCTTCGGCAATGGGAATAAACTTTACTGGGGAAACCAAACCCCGCGTGGGATGCTGCCAACGAACTAGCGCTTCCATTGCGGTTATTTGTCTATTGCGTAAATTAATCAAGGGTTGGTAATAAACCTGAATTTCGTTACGCTCAAGTGCCCCATATAATTCGTTTTCTAAGACTAATCGCTCTTGCAATTGAGCATTAATTTCTGGTGAATAGAAATTATATTGGCCACGTCCCTGGTGCTTCGCCTGATATAGTGCCATGTGAGCTTGTTGTAAGAGTTGGTCGGCACTATGATCTTCATCTAGGTGATTAATTGTGATGCCAATGCTAGCGGTGATATAAATCCGTTTACCATCGATAGTGAAGGGTTTTGCCAAGGTATTCACTAGCAACTGGGATAGCTTGATCACATTTTCAAACGATGGAATTTCCAGTCTGGCAATGATAAATTCATCTCCACTGAAACGGGCAAGAATATCTGTTGGCGCTATGCAGGTTTTTAAACGCTGGGAAACCGCTCTTAACAGCAAATTTGCTGTTTCATGGTCTAATCCATGACTCATATCAATAAAATCATCGATACCTACCAAGAGAACAGCTACCAAATGCTGGTTCTGCTGAGATTGGGATACACTTTGATAGAGGCGATCGCAAAATAGATCCCGATTAGGCAATCCAGTCAGTTCGTCATAGTTGGTAATGTAGTTGATCAACTCATCTAACTTCTGCAGAGTTTGTGAAGTATCTGCCATCAGCGTACCCGCTTCATCGGCAAATTGTGTGGGCAGTTTGGGTAATCTTTGGGTATTCAGGTAGTCTTGCAATGCAGCCGACGTCAAAATAACCGGAGTGAGGAGGTGCTGTATCGCATAGAGGGTGACGGCTGTACCTACTAACGTAGCCAACAAAGCAATCACCATAACTCTGACTGTCATCTCCCAAGAATAGGAGTTGGAAATGATGAAACTTAAGAGTAAGGTTAGTAGTGGTACATGGGTGCCTAAAAATGCCACCAACATGATTTTGGCAGTATAACTTTTCTTAACAAATCGCAAATTCGCTAGAGATGCGTACAGATAAAGTTTCTGATTAAGCTTCATAGATTTTGGTCGGACATTGAGAATTGACAAATTAGTAATCACATTTGCTATTCAAAGGGCGTCTTGAATTCGTAAACCAGTCAAAAATTTTCCTGAACATGTTGTATTTCAGGTCATGTATAGTAAATAATTGGGTTTACTGATACAGGCTTTTGACTGTCAGTGGTTAACAGTCAACAACCATTGCTGATATTTTCATCACCTAATTGAGATTGCTATATATTATGATTCCCCAAAAAATGAACCATGAGATACGTAGTTTGCCTGATTTTTTGATAAATATTTCTCTGATGCTAGTTTAATTGTTGAAGTTAGCCAGCAGAGAATTTGTTATTGTTAAATTTAAACTATATAAAATCGGGCTAAAAATTTTATAAAGCTGATACCATCTCTGAAATAACCGCCATTTTAGGCTCAGTATTTTCTCTGATATTGACTATTTTGAAGACGGAAAATCAAGAGATTTTTTGCATAAATTTTTATTTGGAAGCGACGGGAAACTCCATCCCCTCCCTTCGAGACGCTCCGTGAACGTGGGTGAAGAGGGACAGCCGACTGCCAATAAAAGCGATAAAATAGGCGATAAACTTACATTTGTGCTGTGTATATGGCAACCCAACTCAGCGAAGCGAAATCTTCAAATCAACTGGTAATCACATGGGAAGCCTTACCCAAAGACTTTCAACTAGAGGATGAACCAGTGGAGAATACCGGTCAGCCAATTTTGGCTGGAGCTTTGCGCGAAAGCCTAGAAGTCAGTGGCTTAATCCCACCGCAAATTTTAATCGCCTCGAATTTTGGATTGTGTGCCACAGTCAACGGGCAATTGATTATTAAAGCACCAGACTGGGTATATGTGTCGGCTGTTAAGGAAATTATTAGCGATCGCAAAAGTTACACACCTATCCTGGAAGGTGAAATCCCTGCCGTTGTGATAGAATTTCTTTCCGAAGCCGATGGTGGGGAATATTCGGTCAAGCGGACTTATCCACCAGGAAAGTGGTTTTTTTATGAGCAAATATTGCAGATTCCCATCTACGTAATTTTTGAACCAGACGGTGGGTTGTTAGAATATTATCAACTGAAAAATGGACGCTATGAGTTAATTCTACCTGATGAGAATGGTCGTCATTGGGTCGATTCAATGGGTTTGTTTTTGGGAACTTGGCAAGGCACAAAAGAAGCTCGAACTGGTTATTGGTTGCGCTGGTGGGACAGATCTGGGAATTTGTTACTCTGGGCTGTAGAACAAATTGAACAGGAACGTCAACGTGCTGAACAGGAACGTCAAAGTGCCGAACAGGAACGTCAACGCGCCGAACAGGAACGCCAACGCGCTGAACAGGAAAGTCAACGCGCTGAACAAGAACGCCAGCAAAAAGAGCGACTAATTGCTTATTTACAATCTACGGGTATCGATCCCAATAATTTGCCACCATTCCAGTAGATCCAACTCAAAAAATATCCCAGTGGTATAGCGTTTCTCTGTCTAGTGTTGTACAGGAACCCCACCCCCAACCCCCTCCCCGCTTGCGAGGAGGGAGCTATGATATATCTGATGTGATTAGCAAATGCTATAGGGTGTGTAATTCGTAATTTCAAATTCCCAATTACGAATTACGAATTACGAATTAGTTTATGGATTTAAACCCTCACTGCGCTGTTTAAGTTTCAGCATGATTTCTGCGTGCATTTCGCGGGTAATGGGATAAAAATATGTTAAAATTAACCCCAAAATTAAACAAATGGTCGGCAGAGGACCAACAGCAAGCCGAATAGCGATTAATGCCGACTCTGGTTGTATCGGGAGTGTAGTTTGCCCGACTATACTTTCTTTAAAGCCGTATGATTGTAAGGCATTTCCCACCAAAAACAACCCGAAAGCTAGACCAAATTTTTGCAGCAAGACCATGAAGCCATAAAAAATACCTTCGCGGCGTTGTCCAGTTTGGAGTTCATCTAATTCAATCACATCGGGAATCATTGACCAAGGAACTAGATAAGCTGTGGAAACACCAAAACCAGCCATGACAGCCATGACATACATTAAAGGTATTTGATTAGGTTGTAAGAAATATAGTCCAGTAGCGGCGATAATCCATAAACTCATACCAAGAAAATAAACAACTTTTTTCCCAACTTTTTTACTGATTGCACCCCAGACAAAAAGCATGAATAAAGCAGTACCTTGCACTGCTATCATGACTGTGGGTACATCTGACTCTTGGAGGCGCATACAGTAAATAACAAAATAGGGAATAATGCTAGCTGTAATCTGCACACCTAACCAAGAAAAAAGATATATACCAATAACAAATAAAAAAGGTCGGTTGGTGAAGATAATTTTTAACTGTTCACCAAAAGGAATAGATGGGGGTTCTGCGGTTTGGGTGCGTTTAGCCTCAAAAGCCAAAATGCGATCGCGACAACCAAACACACACCAATATAAAGATAAAACCGAAATGACGGTACAGACTGCTGCCAACACGATATATTGTTGCTGGCGATCGCCAATTAAAGAAAACACAATCTTTGATAAAATCAACGACAGAATACTGCCACCAATGGAAAATGTGAACCGAAAAGTATTCAGGCTAGTACGTTCGTCATAATCTTGAGTCAGTTCTGGAGTCATCGCCGTATAAGGCAAATTGACAACAGTGTAAAATACTTGCGATACTACCCCAATCGCTACATAATACCAAAACAACGGCCAAACATTGGCATTCTGATTTGGACTAAATTGGGGTACAATCCACTGTAAGAAGAAGAAAATTCCAAAGGGAATTGCGCCATACAATAACCAAGGAAGACGACGCCCCCAGCGCCGAGATTGGGTTTTATCAGTCAGAAAACCCACAAACGGATCGTTTACCGCATCCCAAATTTTACCAATCATTAAAATGCTACCAGCCAAACCCGCCGGAATACCAGCCACATTGGTAAAAAACACCAGCAGAAAAAATATGGAAATATTTGCGGTAATTGCTGGGCCTAAATCACCAGCACCATAAGCCAGTTTAGTTTTAAAATCTAGTTTTTCATTTTCAGCCGTCTTTTGACCATAACCATCGGCAGAATCATTCATAATTGCGTACGCTCATATTAGAATAATAAGTTTGACTTCATTATTAGCTAACCATCATATCCCTTACTTTTATGCCAGACCTTTACGTTTCTTGGTCAGATTATCACCAAAAAATTGAACAACTGGCTGCTCAGATTTATCAATCGGGTTGGGAATTTAACCAGATTATCTGTCTTGCTAGAGGTGGATTGCGAGCAGGAGATATTCTTTCCCGTATATATAATCAGCCCCTGGCAATTTTAGCAACATCATCTTACAGCGGACCGGGCAAACAAGAAAGAAGTAGTTTAACTCTTTCTCGCCACTTGACGATGACTACCGAACAGTTAGGTTCCCATATTTTGTTAGTGGATGACTTGGTAGATTCTGGGATCACATTCCAAGAAACGATTTCTTGGCTCAAAGAAAATAGCGATTCCCCAATTGCAGAAATTCGCACTGGCGTACTTTGGTATAAAGCCTGCTCAGTATTTACACCAGATTACTATGTTGATTATTTATCTGATAATCCCTGGATTCATCAACCTTTTGAACATTATGAGCATATGAACCCCGCTGAATTGGGCGCGAAAGTTAGTGAGGACTCTAACTACCGGATTAGTCGTTTTTGAGATTTTAGCGATCGCTTCTGCTAGTACTTTGTCAAGTTAGTTTTGAGGGTTATCTAGTAAGCACTTTAGTGCTTTAATGAGCGATAAATCGCTCACTACGTAACCATCATAATTAATGCGATAGACCACTATAGCGTTTCCCACTCTAGTACAGGTCGGCGTAAATAAACAGACCAAAATTGTGGGAGACTGAATAATAACGTTAAAAGTAGTTTTAGCTAGGTATTAAGGAATCAGGGTGTGGCAAGATTAGCTCCAAAAACATTAAAATTAGGCGATAGTGAGCGTTCAGAACTGCAACAGTTGATAAATCGACACAACACGCCGCAACAGATCGCGCTACGAGCAAAAATAATTTTCATGGCATCTGATGATCAAAACCATCGTGAAATCGCCCGAAGTTTAGATATCAATCGGCAGATGGCTCGTTTATGGCGAAACCGATGGTTGGAAACCGACGGAAAAGACTTATCGATTTTAGAAAGATTACAAGATCAAGAACGTCTTGGCGCACCAGTAAAATTTAGCATGGAACAAGTAATAGAGTTATTTGCACTTGCATGTTCCCCACCTGAAGATTACGGACGACCAATAAGTCATTGGACAGCGAGAGAACTGGCGGAT
The DNA here is from genome assembly GCA_963772205.1 of uncultured cyanobacterium. Taxonomy (GTDB): domain Bacteria; phylum Cyanobacteriota; class Cyanobacteriia; order Cyanobacteriales; family Nostocaceae; genus Gloeotrichia. The sequence continues at coordinate 10,252 of CAVYXS010000039.1, read as the reverse complement.
GAAATTATGAAACAAGGCATGATTGAAAGTATATCTGTCCGCCATGTTGGAAGATTATTAGAGGAAGCTCAATTGAAGCCACACCAAAGTCGGTACTGGCTGACCCCCCCCGGATGATGAATTTGACGTAAAAGTTGCAAATATTACTGAATTGTACATAAGTACTGTTTTTTTTTTGAGAGTGAGCTTCTGTTTTTGAAGAAATCTGCACATTGCACTCTCACTTATTCTTACCCCTGTCTTTTCTTCCCAATACTCACAGTATTCGGCTAGGGTATAGTCTAGATGTTCTGCTACCATTGCCTCTATCTGTTGTTCATAACCAGATAGTTGGCTCGGTTTTCCTCCTGTCGCTACACTTGGCTCTAGTGTCCCTTTTTCTCGTTTTCGTTTCACGAGGTCTTGTACTGTATTCTTATTTACCTTGAATCTTTCTGCTACTTTCCGAATAGATGTATTTCCCGCTTCGTAAACGCTAATAATTTTCTCCCGCAGGTCTACTGAGTAGGGTTTCATCTGATTTTTTACTTTTATCTTCTCAACTACTGTACCAAACCGTTACACAAAGTGCTGTAACTACTTTAACCAAACAATGGCTAAACCTTTTAAGTGGACATACAAGGGCAAAGTTTTGGCTATTTAATGGTCTATTTATTTACGCCGACCTGTACTAGTACAACTCGGCGTAAATACGCCTACCATTTCTCAAGACTGCAAATGATGATTGTTTCAAGGTTCATAATGGTGGGTTTATTTCCGCCATGCTGTACTAGAGATAAAGCCACTGCAGTCCAGGCTATTTTATCTAGGCAGAATTCCACTACACTGGGGATTGTCACCTGGCGAAATAGCAAGCCAAAACCGAAACTCCACAGAGCAGGATTAATTAATATCGCCTTAGTAGTCTGCCAATAATTCCCCAAACTGTTGCCAAAGTGAGATGCTAAGGCTACACCCAAGCCATAAGCTCCGAAAAGTGACCCCAGTAAATCGTAAAATAAAGCCCAGGCAAAGTATTCCTTTCCTACCATTGCTAGGATAATAGGAAAACCAAGATAACCAGTGTTACCCACCATTGCCGCTAATATCAAACTACCCTGAGTTTGTGGTTGGGGAATGGTATTTATAAAATAGGCTTGACCTTTAATGGCAATCCACGCTAAAAATGCCCCTAGAAAAATGGCTAGGTAAGCGATCGCAGGTGCAATCCAAATCTGTCCTGACAAGTCGGCTCTGTATAAGAACGATATAATACTTATAGGTACTCCTACCCAAAAGAGAACCTGTCCTAAATAGGTGGGAACTGTCGCGGGTAGTCTACGTCCCAGAATAAATCCTCCTAGGACTAATCCCACTAACTTGACATATAGTTCTAGAAGGCTTGTCAAAATTATACCTAATTATACAGTTGTAAATCCTACCTATTGTGTTGATTTTTGTCCAGTCTAAAATCTGTTATGGCTATTCAAAAAAAGCAGGAGTTGACTCTTGAATAAGGCTGGGTTTTCTGGAAAACCGCAAAACTCATCGTCTGGCGCTGGTGATGATATACCAGCGGCTTTGCGCGATACTCCTGATGCACCCCCCAAGGTGCGCGTACAACCCCTAGTTTTGGTGGTTGGGGGAGTGGTAGGATTTGTGTTGTTGGCTATATTTAGTGGATTTTTATTTTACGTCACCGCACCGCAAAAAACGGCTAAGTCTCTACCAACGCCTGTTAGTTCGCCAGCGACTACAGAAGCGGGTAATTCTCTCAACTCCATATCTAGCAATACCGATACGGTGTTGGGACATTTGGCCTATCCAGAAGCACCAGAGTCAGAACTAGTACCTGTTTCTCGTGATGGCAGAATCAAAATGCGAAAAGCGGCAGCCGAAAAGTTCCAAGCGATGGTACAAGCAGCGCGGAGTGCAGGTGTAACGTTAGTGCCAATTTCTGGTTTTCGCTCAGTCAAAGAGCAAGAGCAGTTATTTTTTGGTGTAGGTGCCCAGCGTAATCAAACCCCAGCCCAAAGAGCATCTCTGAGCGCTCCTCCTGGTCATAGTGAACATCATACAGGTTACGCTGCCGATATTGGCGATGGCGCAGTCCCAGCAACCAATCTCCAAGCTAATTTTGATCATACCAAAGCTTATCAGTGGTTACAAGCAAATGCAGCCCGTTTCGGCTTTGAGATGTCATTTCCCAAGGATAATCCCCAAGGGGTCAGTTATGAACCTTGGCACTGGCGTTTTGTCGGCGATCGCGATAGTTTGGAAATGTTCTACAAAGCCAAAAATTTGAAACCCACTCCGCAGTAGGATATGGGGCATGGGGCATGGGGGAGCCACTGCGTTCCTGTCGCCTTGCGTCGGAAAGCATGTGGCGTCATGGGGGAGGAACTACAACCAATGCCCAGTCCCCAATCCCTAGCCGCCAGTTGCTTTTTCCGGCTCTGTTTTCTGATATTTACCTGGATATTTCTTCTGAAAATACTCTTGCATCACTCGTAACACCACAGGACCTGCAACGCTACCGCCACCACCGCCGGAATGTTCAGCAAATGCCACAACGAGAATTTCTGGTTGATCAGCGGGAGCATAGCCACCAAACCAAGCGTGATTTTGTTTTACACCACGCTTCCAGGCTTCAGCCGTGCCGCTTTTACCTGCTATGGGTGGGACTGTGGGTTGATTCAAAGCCTTACCTGTACCTTCTGTTACCACCTTCCGCAGTCCATCTTGAAGAATTTTGATGGTAGTGGACTTGATATTTAAAGATTCTCGCCAGCTTTTTGCTTGTTCATTATCTTTGAGCAAATGGGGCTGGACTCGATAGCCACCATTCGCGGGGACGGCGAACATGACAGCGACTTGCAATGGTGTGGTTTGTAAAGCGCCTTGACCAATTGACATATTAACACTGTCACCTACAGTCCAAGGCATTTTCCAAACTTTTTGTTTCCATATTTCATCAGGAACTAATCCTTTTGCTTCTTCAGAAACGAACTCAAAGCCTGTTTTTTGTCCAAATCCAAATTTACGAGTCCATTCAATCAAAATTGGTCCACCGATTTTCTTACCAACTTGATAAAAGAAGGTATCGCTACTCATAGCGATCGCACCGGTAAAACCTAAAGGTCCGAATCCGGCGTGATTCCATTCACCAAATCGGGTACCGCCAATAGTTAAAGAACCGTAGGTTGACAGAATGGTATCGGGAGCAAATTTACCTGATTCTAGTCCTGCTGTTGTGGTGACAATTTTGAACGTACTGGCGGGTGGAAAGACGCTGAGGGCGCGATTGACTAAGGGATGTTCTTCGCCTTGTACTGTCTCCCAATCTTTTTTGCTGAGTTTCTGCTTGGAGAAAATATTGGGGTCGTATGTTGGGTGAGATACCATTGCTAATACCGCACCATTTTTAGGATCAAGGGCGACAACTGCACCATTGCGAGTGCCTAAAGCTTTTTCTGCTGCTTTTTGTACGTCTAAATCTATGGTCAAGCGGATATCATGACCAGCTTTCGCCTGTTTCTCTCCTAATATCCGCAGTGGACGACCTGCTCCATCCACTTCTACTTGCTGACCCCCCCACTCACCCCGTAGTGTTTTTTCATAGGCTTTTTCAATTCCCATCTGACCAATGACATCTCCCAATCGGTAGCCTTCTTGCTTCTTTTCTTTCAACTGCTCGGCTGTCAGTTCACGGGTATAGCCCAGTACATGAGCTAATTCTCTACCGTGGGGGTAGTAGCGCACCGCTTCTGTATGAATTTCTACGTCTGGGAGTTCACTTTCGTACTCCTTTAATGCTGTGATTTCTCCTTCGTCTAAGTTACGCGCAATGCGGATAAGTGTAGAAGAATTAACACCTGCGTCTGCTAATTTTTTTTCAATTTCTGCTTGGGGAATGTCGAGAATTTGCGATAAACGCGGTCCCACCACCGACCATGAAGCCTTAGTATGTGCCATCGGCCATAAATATACAGACCGAGGATAGCGCGTACTGGCTAATAATTTGCCATTGCGATCAAAAATATTCCCCCGTTCTGGTTGTTTGGGAATCATCCGAATTCGGTTCCCCTCTGCACGTTTGCGGTGGTTAGTTCCTTCCACAATTTGCAAATATGCTAAACGTACGCCTATACCAGTTGTCATTAATAGAGTAAATATGATTACAAATATTGACTGGAAACTCTGTCCAACTGTACGTGTATTTTTTTGTCCGCCAAAGCTTGAGGGTTGTAATAATGTCATAAAATTAGCAGTATATATAATACTCCTAAATTTCTACCGATTCTTTACTCCAAAAGCAATGCTAAAAGCGTAGTTATAGTCAATTATTTTGAATATATTGAATAAGTTAAAGTCTAATATTTCGCTTGCTTAATAATTTTTTAATAGTGCTATAGCGGTTCTCATTCAGATGAGGTACAACATTATATCGCAAGGTGTAGGGGCACGGCAGTGCCGTGCCCTTACGGGTGTACGTCACGCTTGTCGGGAAATGCTATAACTTCAGCAACCCCTATCTAAACATGAATTTTGAGGGATACGTAGTGAGGACTCTAGTCCTCAAATCACTCACTACGTATCCATAATGTTAATCACCAGTTCTACCGCCTTGAGCCTTACCAGCAGATTCCTCAACCTGGGGCTTGTCATACTTACCGGGATACTTGTGCTGGAAATATGCTTCCATAACTTGTAAGACCATCGGTCCACAAACAGTTCCGCCATGTTCACCAGTGTTTTCACCAAAAGCGACAACTGCAATTTCTGGCTTATCGCTGGGAGCATAGGCACCAAACCAAGTATGATTTGGGCGACCAGTACCGGCTTCAGCGGTGCCACTTTTCCCAGATGCTGGAGCAATTGATGGTTTATTCACACTCTTACCTGTCCCCTCAGTCACCACCTTTCGCAGTCCCTCACGGAGAACTTTGATAGTTTCCGGCTTCATATTTAACGATTCTCGCCAGTTTTTTGCAGCTTCATGATCTTTGAGCAAATGCGGCTTCACACGATACCCACCGTTAGCCGGAACAGCAAACATAATCGCCGATTGCAGCGGTGTGACTTGCAGGGCACCTTGACCAATTGACATATTTATGGTATCACCTACAGTCCAGGGTAACTTAAATACTTTTTGCTTCCAAATTTCGTCAGGAACCAAGCCTCTGGATTCTTCGTTTACAAACTCAATCCCGGTTTTGCGACCAAACCCATATTTACGACTCCATTCAATCAAAGTTGGACCACCGACTCTTCTCCCAACTTGATAAAAGAAGGTATCGCTACTCATGGCGATCGCACCGGGAAATCCCAAAGGACCGAATCCAGAGTGGTTCCATTCACCAAAAGTCACTCCACCCACAGTCAGAGAACCAAAAGTTTGTAGCACTGTGTTCGGTGTAAATTTCCCCGATTCTAGCCCCGCTGAAGTGGTAATAATTTTGAAGGTACTAGCGGGGGGAAAGGCGCTGAGGGCGCGATTAACTAGGGGATGGTCTTTACCTTGTACGGTTTCCCAGTCTTTTTGAGAGAGCTTTTGCTTGGAGAAGATATTGGGATCGTAAGTGGGGTGAGACGCCATTGCTAAGATCAGCACCGTTATTCGGGTCAATAGCGACGATCGCACCTTGGTTTTTTCCTAAAGCTTTGTCGGCGGCTTGTTGCACATCCAAATCTATGGTCAAATGCAAATCATTACCAGCTTTGGCTTGTTTTTCTCCCAAAACTCGAATCGGCCGACCAGCACCATCAACTTCCACTTGCTGACCACCCCATTCACCCCGTAGTGTTTTCTCATAGGCTTTTTCCACGCCCATTTGACCAATTACATCTCCCAGTCGATAGCCTTCAGACTTCTTATCTTTTAATTGTTCGGCGGTTAGTTCACGGGTATAACCAAGTATGTGAGCTAATTCTTTACCGTGGGGGTAATAGCGGACTGCTTCTGTATTAATTTCTACGTCTGGTAATTCGGTTTCATACTCTTTTAAGGCCGTCAGTTGTGCGTCATTCAGGTCGCGAGCAATGCGGATCAGTGTAGAAGAATTGGCACCAGCCTGATCTAGTTTCTTTTCCATCTCATCTTGGGGGATGTTGAGAATCTGCGACAGCCGTGGTCCCACAACCGACCACGAAGGCTTAGTGTGTGCCATCGGCCACAAATATACAGAATGAGGATAGCGTGTACTGGCTAAGAGCTTGCCATTGCGGTCAAAAATATTACCTCGTTCCGGTTGTTTCAAAATTAATCGAATCCGGTTAGATTCTGCTCTTTGTCGGAGTTTTGGTCCATCCACAATTTGCAAATATGCCAAACGGGCGTCAATAGCAACCGTCGTCACCAGAGTAAATAAAATTAAAAATATCGACTGGACACCACGTCCAACAGTACGTGTATCGTTTTTGCCGCTAGATAGAGAGGACGGGAATATAGCCATAACAGCAAATTAAAAAATTAAGATTACAATTATTTATATTCGATGGAGCGAACTGTTACTCAGGTACCTGAATGCCAAAAATCGAGGGATTTTATTTCTTCTCTATTGTTTTTGACAGATACAATAAACTGAAGTGTCAAATTTAGTCTGCCTAATAGACTACATTCATGGGCACAATCACGTAAAATGATGGCATTCTACCGAGGATTATGGCTTAAACTGTGACGCAGAATCATAGGGGGATAAGGGTTTTGCAGGCGCTAGATGTTCAACTGCATAATGTGTTTAAGTTTTTCAACCAAGAACCAGCAGTCAATGGGATTGACTTTGATGTCAAACAGGGAGAATTCTTTAGTATCCTAGGTCCTTCTGGTTGTGGCAAGACAACCACACTACGGTTAATTGCTGGATTTGAAATGGCTGATGCTGGCAAAGTCTTAATTCAGGGGCAGTCTATGAATAATGTGCCCCCTTACCGCCGACCTGTCAATACAGTATTTCAAAGCTATGCTCTATTTAACCACCTGAATGTGTGGGATAACATTGCATTCGGACTGCGGCTGAAAAAAGTTCGCAAATCAGAACTGGAAAGCCGAGTTCAGGAAGCTTTAAAACTGGTAAAAATGGAAAGTTTGCGATCGCGTTTTCCCACTCAACTCTCTGGAGGTCAACAGCAACGGGTCGCCTTAGCTAGGGCTTTAGTCAATCGCCCATCTGTATTACTACTAGATGAACCCTTGGGAGCGTTAGATTTAAAACTGCGTAAAGAAATGCAGGTAGAGTTATCCAATTTACACAAAGACCTAGGATTAACCTTTGTTATGGTAACACACGACCAGGAAGAGGCGCTGTCTTTATCTGATCGCATTGCTATTATGAATCAAGGCAAAATTGAGCAAATTGGTACTCCTAGCCAGATATACGAATTACCCAGGACATCTTTTGTGGCAGATTTTATCGGAGATACAAATTTATTTAGTGGTGAAATTGCCACAAGAGATGTCTATCATGTAAAAATTATCACTAAAACCGGACTGGCAATTGTCGTCACCCGTCGTGAAGATACACCTACTGAATTATCGCAAGCAGTAGTAGTCAGCATCCGCCCAGAGAAAATTCAACTTTCACTCTATCCCCCCAATTTACCCACTAACTGCTTTGAAGGACGATTAATCAACGTGATGTATTTAGGTACACACGTTAATTATGTTGTGGAATTAACAAACGGAATCACCCTCAACGTTTTGCAGCCTAACACCTTTGGTAGCTTACCAGACCGCAATACACCCATTTACGCCTGGTGGTCAGAAAGTGACGGTTTGGCTATTAGTCAATAGACTCTCGACCTATGACAAACAGAAGAAAATTTTTACAAGGGGTGTCCGCACTTTCTAGCTTATCATTAGCCGGATGCGGCTGGAGACTCGCTGATGTCCGCGCTCATGCTCAAGGTTCTGATCAACGTGACCAACTTTATATATACACTTGGACGCAATATATAGATCCACAATTGCTCACAAATTTTAGCGTTCAAACTGGCATGAAAGTGTTAGCGGATGTCTATGATTCCAATGAAGTAATGTTAGCTAAATTGCAAGCTGCTGGTGGTGGGACTTACAGCATTATCTATCCATCAGATTATATGGTACAAAAAATGCTGGATAAAGGTTTATTAGCAGAAATAAAGCATGAGAGATTAATTGGTTTAGATAATTTATTTCCGCGATTTAAAAATCCTAGTTATGATGCCAATAATCGTTATAGTATCCCTTTTAATTGGGGAACAACAGGCTTGCTTTATAATTCTGAAATTATAAAAAATCCTCCTGAAGATTGGGAATATCTTTGGCAAAATCAGGACTTACTAAATCAGCGGATAACTTTGCTAAATGATGTTCGAGAAGTTATGGGTGCAACTTTAAGAATGCTGGGTTATTCATACAACTCACAAGATGAAAACCAAATTAAACAAGCTTATGAAAAATTGACAGTATTGAAACCAACAATAGCTGCTTTTGACACCGATGCTTGGCAAAATCAAATTTTAGCAGGCGATTTAGTATTAGCAATGTGTTACTCTGCAGATGCCATCCGAATCAGCAAAGAAAATCCTAAATTTAAGTATGTAATTCCTCGCAGTGGTTCTTCATTATGGACTGACACTATTGTAATTCCCAAAACCGCAGCTAATTTGGATGGAGCCTATGCTTGGATTAACTTTATTTTGCAACCAGAAAATGCAGCCAAAATTAGTCAGCGCCTGAACGTTGCTACACCCAATCGTGCCGGCTTTGAACAATTACCAAATAAAATTCAAAATAATATTAATTTATTTCCGCCAGAGTCGCTGATAGAAAAATGCGAACGCATTACTCCTTTAGGGAAGTTTGAAGAAGTTTATGAACGTTACTGGACACAATTAACTAGTGGGTAAAGAAGTGAGGAGTTAAGACTTGGATAAATGACAAATGAAAAGATGAAAAAAATGCAGCGTTCACAGTTAACTTGGCTTGAGCCTTTTGTATTACTCGCACCTGCTGGTATTTGGTTATTACTTTTGTTAGTTCTGCCAAGCCTGTTAATTTTGGAATTAAGTTTAGTACCAAATATTCGACCAGGAGATATTGTTAATCCTAGTGGAATTGCGAACTACCTGCGGATAATTGATCCTCTTTATCTGCAAGTAATTGTGCGTTCGCTGCTCTTAGCTAGTAGCACAACAATAATTTGTTTACTTTTGGGATTTCCAGTTGCTTATTGGATTGCTTTAATGGCACCCCAGCGCTGGCGAAATTTGTTATTATTAGGCTTTATCTTGCCTTTGTGGACTTCTTCGTTACTCCGCTCTTATGCTTGGATTACAATTTTGCGTCCCACTGGTTTATTGAACAGTTTACTAGCAAGTTTACACTTGCCCCCATTAGGATTACTTAATCAGATTCCAGCAGTATTGATTGGTATGAGCTATAGCTTATTACCCTACATGGTTTTGATTTTATACGCGGCGCTGGAAAAGCTAGACAAGCGCTTGCTAGAAGCGGCTGCGGATTTAGGTGCAAATCCTGTAAAAGCTTTTTGGCAAGTTACTATACCGCAAACCTTACCAGGAATTAATGCTGGTGTCATGCTGGTATTTATCACAGGGTTAGGAGATTTCGTTGAGCCAGAATTGCTTGGTGGTGCTTCTAGTATGACAACGGCGAGGTTAATCTATAACCAGTTCCTGGGAGTTACCCAAAATTGGGGCTTTGGTTCCGCTTTGAGTATGACATTAATTTTGGCTGTGAGTATTGCGATCGCCCTTTTGATTAAATTCGGCGATACCACAGGAATCAAGAACTAACTTCACAACAGGCGCAGCGGTCAGCCGGATCGGTATTGAGTAACCACTAAGATAAGGTGGTAAGGTGTCCCCGTAGCCTCAAAAAAAGTGGCTTCTCTCCTTGGCGTTACCTTATTCAAAGGAGTTGGGGGACTTACCATTCCCCGAAGAGTCGTGAAATCTTCCCAAATCGAGAAATTCGCGCAGCTTCCCCTATTATCCAGTAGGCCGTTGAACCTGTTTCTGACCCATTGAGCTTACCCGCCAAAAATTTTTTTTGCTTACCCCTTGACGAACGCAAAGAGAAGAGTTAAGTTAGATAAGTGCCGAAGCGAAAGACGCCAAAGCAACCGAACCGAGAAAAGAAAATACTTTGAAAGCTTAAAAGAAACCAATCCTCGTCAAAAACAAATTGTTGTTTGGTGGAAAGCCAAAGACAGAAGGATAAATAGGATTCTGAAGAATAAAGTTCTTCGGAGCAGCAAACTCGAAACAA
>CAVYXS010000038.1:0-11886 GCA_963772205.1 uncultured cyanobacterium | reverse complement strand
TCTAGCTGCTATTACACCAGCTCTTTGAACCGGGTCATGATGAACTGAGCTAATCTGGTTACTCTCAACCTCGAAATTCCCAACACTGGCTACCTTTAGTGAGTTGCTAGCAATGGGGGTGTACATTTGTACACCCCTTGAATCTCCAATTACACCAACTTTACTCTCAACACTAGCAACTGGTTCAGAACTTAAAAAGGTAAGAACGGGAATATTTCGGATAAAAAGAGTTGCCGCCTGACGACCTCCAATGCTATGAGGATGAATGTGTGTAATCACGGCATCTGAGGTAAGTTTCCTCTGGTGGGGATTGGTACTCTCCTACCTTGACAACCTCACCAGACTGGTGTGTTTGGGCAACATGACGCAGTTCCCTTGGTAGTTTGAGTGCGACCGACTGAGGGCATCCCTAAAACAGTCAGAAACAGGGCGACAATAGTCCACAAATATCTTTGATTCATGCGTCCGATTTTAAAGCGACTGTAGAACACAAGTTTTACGGTTCGTGGGATTTTGCACCACTACATAAAAGTGCTGCCCCCTTTCAACTCGAACTCGTTCCGCTTTCACTTTTTGTTTTATAACTGCAACAGACTAACACGAACCTTTAAGCTTGGGGATCAGGGTTTTAGCGTAAGTCTTGGTAACTTTAGCAAATTAAACTTCTGTTTCAAGGCTCAAACCTTTCTCAAATGCGGATTTCGACTATGTAACGTTTTTATTGATAAGTAAAACTTTTCTTAGGAAAAATTAACATTTTTGACCTTCTAAATTGACAGCTTAACCACCAAATTTGTCTCCAATCCTTATGAATAGGTGTATTTTTTGATGGATTAATTTTCTCTGTCAAAATACTTCGACAAAAAAATAAAGTTTAGATAAATTATCCAGAATAAATACTTAAAAATATTTACCTAAGTTAAATATTCATATTTGCCTAAAAGCCTCTTAAATCAAGACGTGTAGATGACATTAGCTCAAAAATAAATCTGACTTAGATTAAATATTCTTATGTAAAAGAAAGTACATTTTATTTTTATAGGTATTTATGGTTTTTATAAAAAATAGTTATAAATCACACTTAAAACTCAAGTAAAATTCAGGATAAATTTTACAGGCGGCGCTAGTGAATATTTGTTGCTAACAGAGAAAAATCACTTCTCAAAAAATTAGGCTTGATTTGGGCTAAACTCTAGATTAGTGATCTGAGCTAGCAATTAAAATCACATTAGTTGGTTAAGTGTGATTTTTGAGAGCAATCTGTAAGCCTTAGAGAGTAAGCTGATAATCTTATAATTTGCATATTGTGATTTATTCAAATTATTGTAGTGCGGGCATCCTGCCCGCGTCGAGGCTATAGCATTTCCTAATCACATGAGGTACATCAGAGCAAGCTCCTCGCTTGCGCTTAGGGGGTTGGGGGTGGGGTTCCTGTACCTCACTTGAGAAAGAAACGCTATAGATATTTAGACTACAGGAGTTGTATTATTTTCTGACGCACCCGAAAAAGCTGGGTATTTTTTTTACTGGAATTCCCTTATGGCAAATCAAGGAGATTTAGAAATAGTTGCATCACCATTTCCAGTCGTTCTCAATGACTTGCATTCCAAGTACAAATCACTGCGTCAGGGTATAGTAGCAAACTACATTCCCGAACTAGCAAAGGTAAATCCTGACTTGTTCAGCATCTGTATTGTCACCGTAGATGGTCAGGTTTATGAAGTTGGAGATTACAAACAACTATTTACGATTCAGTCCATTTCCAAGGTGTTTGCTTACGGACTAGCCCTTGAGGATCATGGACGCGATTACGTTTTGACCAGGGTTGGCGTAGAACCAACAGGAGATGCATTCAACGCGATTATACTTGATCAGCTATCAAATCGACCATTAAACCCAATGGTAAATGCTGGGGCGATCGCCACCACCAGTTTAATTAAAGGATCAGGTGCTACAGAACGCCTAAATCGGATGCTAGATATGTTCCGACGATACATCGGGCGGGATGTCTTCGTTGATATTTCTGTGTTTACTTCCGAACGCAGCACGGGACATCGCAATCGAGCAATGGCGCACCTCATGCTTAACTTTGGCATGATTGACCAAAACATTGAAGAATCCTTAGATTTGTACTTCCAACAGTGTGCTGTGATGGTGAATTGTCAAGATTTAGCAGTGATGGCGGCTACGCTGGCGAACAAAGGTATCAACCCACTGACAAATGAACGAGCAGTAGATAGGGGTTACATTAAAGACATTCTTAGCGTTATGTACACCTGTGGAATGTATAACTTTGCAGGTGAATGGGCGTACAAAATCGGTATTCCTGCGAAAAGCGGCGTTTGTGGTGGAATTATCGCTGTTGTCCCCAATAAGATGGGAATAGGAGTATTTTCGCCGCTGTTAGATGTGCGTGGTAACAGCGTGCGGGGGGTGAAGGTGTGTGAAGAACTGTCTGTACAGTTAGGTTTACATTTATTTGAGTGTTTAGGTTAGGGACTGGGGGACAACTCAGCCCTCAAATCGTCGTCGCAGAACTTGTAACAGAGTTGTCAAGGTTTGGGGAGGGGTGGCTATGACTTCAATTTCATTACCTGATAGGGGATGCTGTAATTTGAGACGCCAAGCATGGAGGGCTTGACCTGGTAAATTAACACCAACTGAATGACCAGAACTATAAACTGGATCGCCGACAATGGGATGACCAATTTTGGCGCTGTGGACGCGAATTTGGTGGGTACGTACCGGTTTCTAGTTGAAAGTGAATTAATGTGAAGTTACCCAGGCGTTCTTGCACTTCCCAATGAGTGATAGCAGACCGTCCGCCTTGTTCGACGGGGATAATTGCCATTTTTTTGCGGTCTTGGGGATGGCGTCCAATCGGTAAATCTACTGTACCGCTGTCAGTTTTGGTAGCACCGTACACTACGCCTAAATATTCTCGTCGTGCGGTTTTGGCTTGGAGTTGTGCTTGTAGATGTTGATAGGCTAGGTCGGTTTTGGCGATCGCGATCGCGCCTGTTGTATCCTTATCTAAGCGATGGACAATTCCTGGACGTTGGATGCCGCCAATTCCTGGTAAATTGGGACAATGTGCTAATAAAGCATTAACTAATGTACCATTGCGATGGCCTGGTGCAGGATGAACGACTAAACCAGCAGGTTTGTTGAGTATGAGTAACTGGTCATCTTCATATAAAATGTCTAGAGGGATATTTTCGGCTTGCAGTTCCAGAGGTTGGGCTTCTGGGATGTTGAGAGAAATGCGATCGCCTGTTTTGACATTTATCTTTTTAGATGTGCAAACTTTTTCATTGACTTGAACTTCACCTTGTTCGATTAACTGTTGAATGCGCGAACGGGATAAATCTGGTAATTCTTCAGCTAGGTAACGGTCGATGCGTTCCCCTGTTTCTTCGACTTCTAAATAAAATTCTGTCACAATTGTTCTGGATTAATTCCTCTATCCTGCAGTAAAGCACGAAGCGCCTGTAGTTCGGCTTGTGCTTGTTGGGCACGTTGGCGTTCAATTTCTGCTTGCGCTATAGCTTGTTGGGCGCGTTGGCGTTCAATTTCGCGTTCTTGCGCTAATTCTAAATAAGTCAGAAACCTCTGTCCATCAGGAAAATAGATCTCAAGTTCACTATTTGACAATTCAAAGCGGATACCAAGACGGGGACTTACCCAACCAGCCATTTGCGGAATTTCGGCTAATTCACTCCCAGAAAGTAACCAACCGCTTAACTCAATTTTATCTGGGTCATATAAATAGTATTCTTCCACCCCATAGCGCTCATAAAATTTGTATTTTGCAATCATTTCCTTGACGCTATTACCAGGGGAGAGAATTTCAAACACCACTTGTGGGGGAATATTATCTTCTCGCCATTGCAGATAAGAACCGCGATCGCCTTTTGGTCTACCAAACACTACCATACTATCAGGCGCTCTGCGGGTGGCGTTATCTCCGTCAACAGGATACCACAGTAAATCACCAGCCACGAAGACGTTAGGGTCATTAGCAAACAACAAATCCAAGTTTTTTTTAATGAGTACAATTAACTCAAACTGTTTTGTGTTGTCCGCCATTGGTTGTCCGTCGCTGTCGGGGTAGATGATATCCTTCTTGGTAGAAGCTGGTAGCTGCGTAACCATTGCTTTAACCCCCATTATTTCACAAGTGGTATTGTTAATTTTACAGTCTTTTTCAGGTAAATAGACCACCACGCTGTAGGGGCACAGCAGTGCTGTGCCCTGACGAGGATCTCTGGTTATTGACTGAAATTGACGTTTGTTCAAAACATCACCGAAGAAAGGCAGAGGGCAGGAGGCAGGAGGCAGGAGTCAGAAAATATATTTTTTGCCCTCTGCCACAGGGTTTGAAGCCCCTAAATTTATTTATGAAAAACAAAAAAAATATGTATTTCGAGACGCGCAGCGCAAGAAATACTACGTCCCTGTTAAATCCCCTAAATTTATTTATGGGGATTACCTCCTGCCTCCTGCCTTCGTCCTCCTGCCTCCTTAAGACATTTGTTCAAAACATCACGACGTTCGTTCATAACATCACGACGTTTGTTCAAAACATCACGACATTTGTTCATAACGTGACAACGTTTGTGGCAACTACTTATATGTTTGTTACTACAACTTAAACAAAACTTATCAATCACCCCACTTTGATGATGGTGAGGTAGGAAGATATAGCTTGATCACAATGACTTATAGCGGTTCCCATTCAGATGCGATACAAGATTATATCGCTAGCGGTAGGGAACAGTGCCCATTGGTGTCAATTTAAGCTATAACGCTTATCTCATATATGTTTTACCCCAATGTTCAATCCCCTCCTCGCTTGCGGGGAGGGGCGGTTTTGGCTTTAGACAAAACCGGGGTGGGGTTCTTGTTTGCACACAAAAAAGACTCACCAAAGCCCTACATTGGCTATGAGTGACAAAATTCATAATCTTTTATATTTTCTTTATCTTTTCCAGATGAAAATTCCAGATTTTTTTTACTATTATTGTTTAGTGAATAGGAATCTAAATGCTAGCAAGTAAGTCCCGTATCATCTACTGTTTAGCTAACAAAGTGCCAATTTTTGGGTATTTATTATACCTATTGAGTTCGTCGCAAATTCTTGATTTTGGCACTCAAAATTTACAGGGTAAGTATTTATCGCCACATCATATTCAAACCTATTTTCGGCACTTATGAACAAATAGCTTGCGCTTAGACCACTCGCCATTGGATATAATTACACATCATCGCTGCCTAAATTTTCAGCTAATACCCAATTGGTTTTGTTTGCGATTCATGAGTATTCCTTCCCCGGTAGAATAACCCGCTACGCATCTACGCTAAACTAAGTTTCGTACCCTGCAAGTTCTGCGTAACCCTACCCTTAATCACTAGCTAGCACAGCCTCTCGTTCGCTCAAAGGCTTGTCAGCATATCTTGACTCAGCATGACTGAATTTGGTTGCTGGCTGCATTCTCAGGGCGCTAAACATGCTTAAAACCAACGCTTTCACCCTGTGGAGATTGGCAGCATTGGTCTGTGTTTAGATTTGAGTTACTGTGAGATAAGTTAGATTAGCGAAAGATACAGAAAATAAATCTGATGTTTGGAATACTGTTTTTTGGTAGGATGTGAGGCTCTTTGGCTATTTCGCAACAGCGTCGCTATTCTATTAAATCGCACTTGTAGTCGAATTTACCATAGTTTGTCAGGGACTTGGGAATCGCTTACTTACTGTTCCAAAGCCACTAAATTTATCATGAGGATGATTAATTTTGACTTTTGTAAACTTATATTGACGAACCCATAAGGTATTTTTAATTACCAGATTAGGGTTGCACAATCCCTCTGACTTTCTTTGTCTAACCTTTAAAAAGGTTTTTCTTCCATTTCAATTGTAAATATTGCTTTTTTTAGAGTGGTTCCAATGAAGACACTTCCTATTAGTAGATACAGATTTTTTCAGAAACTACAGCCCCTAACTTTATTAAAAAAAATCACTAACAAGTCCGTTACTGGTTGTTTACAGGTATTTAGTACATCAGGTTCTTGGTCAATATATATACAGGAAGGTAAACTAATTTATGCCTGTTACTCAGAGCAAATGTTTGAGCCACTTTATAGACATTTACAGCGATTGAGTCAACAAATATCTACTATCCCTAGAGGAATTAATGAGCAGTTACGGGCAATATTTGAAAACGCGATTGAAAATCAAGCCATACCCAATCCAGATTATTTGGCTATTTGCTGGTTAGTCAATCAAAAATATATTAGTCGCTCGCAAGCAGCAATATTGATTGAGCAATTGGCTCTAGAAGTGGTACAATCATTTCTTCGTTTAGAAGAAGGGAGTTATGAATTTATTCCCGAAAGCTTTCTGGATGATATGCCGAAGTTTTGTTATCTTAATCTCCGCTTACTAGTGGAACGGTGTCAGAAGCCTTCGCCACCTACGGGTAATATTCAGTCACCAGCTTCGACTGGCGAAAAATCAAAATTGCCCCACGAAGCTCAAGCATCATCCTCAAAACCTAACGCTAATCAAGCTGGTGAATCGGCTAATCGCTTGCCTAACAATGCTGAAAATAATCACTTCTTGCGAATTACTCCGCCATATGCTGATACGAAAGTATACACTATATTCTGCGTTGATGACAGTCCAACTGTGTTGAATGCAATCAAAAGTTTTTTAGATGAGCAAATCTTTTCTGTTATCGGAGTCACCGATCCACTAAAGGCTTTAATGGAAATTCTTCGCACTAAACCAGACATAATCTTACTTGATGTTACCATGCCAAACATAGATGGGTATGAATTATGTTCTTTGCTGCGAAAACATTCCTATTTTAAAAATACGCCTGTGATTATGGTGACAGGAAAAACTGGATTGATTGATAGGGCTAAAGCCAAGATTGTCAGGGCTTCAGGCTATTTGACCAAGCCTTTTAACCAAGGAGATTTACTCAAAATCATCTTTCAACACATCATATAGGGTACCTATCTTTAGAACAACGACACCAAATCAACTTATTTGTTTGGGAAATTGAGGATTGAGTATTATTTGGTTTGGCAAAATTTCTGGTTGTCAAAAATCCTCCCAGAGAATTATAATCAATGAGTACTTATCTCCCAGATTGAGGTTAACAACATCATTAAAGCTTCCAGTGCCATAGCAGCTTTGGAAAAAAAGCTACTTGGGATTGTTGCTGATGTGGTTATGCCGAAAATGAGTAGATTTGAACTGTGTCGTTTTCTCAATAGACATCTAGACTAATCAAACATTGGGCATTGCGATTTGTAGTGCCAAAAATCAGATAATGCACCACTTTTTGGCTAGGCAGCAGAATGCTAATGCCTCTATCACTCAGCCTGACACCCCATCACAGTTACTGAGTGTAATTCATTCGGTAACTGGTTGGACTTGTACTATACCATGAACCGTTCAAAAATTACAATAACCCCAAACTAATTTTTTTTTAGCTCAAACAAGATTAAACTGGACGACAACCAGATAAAATACTGTGCATATTCACCACAGAACCGATCACCGCGATCGCAGGGGCTTCAAATCCAGTTTGCTCGACTTGCTCAACTATTGTCCCCAATTGTCCAATCAATTCTTGCTGATCTGCTCGTGTACCCCAACGCACTAAAGCAATTGGTGTTGCTAAATTTAAGCCAGCTGCACTTAATTGTTCAACAATATAAGGCAGATTGTGAATACCCATATAAATCACAACCGTTTCCGAACCATGAGCGATCGCCTGCCAATTGACTGTGGGTTTATACTTTCCTGCTGCTTCGTGCCCAGTCACAAAAGTTACTGAAGAACTATACAGCCGATGGGTTAAGGGTATCCCTGCATAGGCTGGAGCGGCAATACCCGATGTAATACCAGGCACAACTTCCACAGATATTCCCGCTTTAACTAATTCTGCCATTTCCTCGCCACCGCGACCAAAAATAAACGGATCGCCGCCCTTGAGTCGCACTACTATTGTATGATCCTGTGCTTTCTCAATCAGCAGTTGGGTGGTTTCGTCTTGTAACAAAGAATGTCGCCCCCGGCGTTTACCGGCGTTGATTTGTTCGGCTTGGGGATTAATCATCGCCAGAATTGCTGGACTTATCAAGGCATCATAGATGACTACATCAGCACACTCTAATAAACTCTTACCTTTGAGCGTCATTAGTCCTGGATCTCCAGCCCCGCACCCACTAAATAAACCTTACCAAAAATTTCACATTGCTTTTGTTGTTCTGTGCGGCTCATTGATCTATCAAATCCCAAATTAGTGCTGCTATTTCTGAACTGGCTCCTAAAGGCTGCGCCAGATGGAAATTCACCACAGAAAACTGTAATTTTAGCGCTTGGACAGATTCTGCGATCGCATCGGTGATACCCCCCGCAAATAAAAAGTATGGCAAAATTGCAATTTCCCGATTCCCCGCAGCAATCAACTCTTTGACTTGTGATTCTAAACTAGGAGGTACAGCCCAATAAGCTGTGACTGCTCCCAAACTCCCCGCCATTGCTGCTACAGATTTAAGCGCATCAAGGCGACGGCTACCATGAGCTAACAAAATCCAAGCGGCGCTATTTTTAGCAGCGATTTGCTGCGCGAGTAAGCGCCGTAAATCAGGGTGAGTGCCTAAATATGGTTGTAGATAAATGATGATATTGTTACCGAGAGCCTGTTGAGCCAGTGCTACTTCCTCTGGAATGTCTTGCATCACATGGACTCCCGACAGCAGAAATAGGGGGATGATTTTCAGATGTTTACACCCAAGACTCAAAGCCTTCTGGGCAAATTGTCTAATCTGCTCATGTAAAGGCTTTTGATTCAGTTCCAAGTATGCTGTACCTACCAGCTTTTCTTGATTGCTTTGCCGTTTGTGACATACCAATTGTGCCAGTTGCTGCATAGCAATTTCTGGACGCGGATCACGACTTCCGTGGGATACCAGCAGATATGCAGATGACATGGGCAAGGATTGAACTCTCCGTGGCTAGATCAATTAATATTAATGGTAACAGGTTGCTAATTTTGCTGCTAAAGTATTGATATGACGCCACCACTGTGTACCACCAGCCCAAATATGAGAGGGTAGGTGTCCTTTAGGTGTTGACCAATTAAAAGAAAATCTGTGGCTCAGAGAACTGGAATTGTTGATATTCCAGCCAATAGCAGCGCAAAACTTGCCATAGTCACCATCAAGATTTGCGTAAATTTGCTGTTGGACACTAAATCCAAAACGCCCTTGACTATACTTAAGCCACAATTGGTCAATTATTTGTAAATCTTGAGGTGGCAATTTTTCAATATCACTACTAAAAAGATAGCTGCCAATTGGCTTCGAGAGTGCGCGACACATCACCGCCCAAGTTTCTTGATCTGCTAGTTCCCATTTTTTCGCTGCGAGTAAATCGCGCAAGTGATGGTAATTAACTCCTACTTGAGAAATCAAGCTATTAACTGGCTTTGGCTTCACAGTCCCAGAAGAAATCGGTTTTGAGGCTAAGTTGATGGTTTGCAGAACTTCGGCGGCAGATTTGTAGCGTTGCGAGAGGGCGTTTTGCAATAGTTTATCAAGAATTTTGCCCAGGCGATCGCCTACACTACTTCCATTTAACAAATAATCACGCCATATCCAGCGATCGCTACTCACATCAAATAAATCGAAGGGAGAAATTCCCGTTAATAAGTGAATGCAAGTCACACCCAAGCTGTAGAGATCGCTAGCTGGTAGGGCTTTACCCCGTGTTTGTTCTGGAGGCATGTATTCTGGACTACCAATTTTTGTGCCTGTGTGTACCAGCGCTGTAGCCGTGACGTGTTTAGCAACTCCAAAATCAATCAGCACTAAATCCCCTTGAGGTGAACGGCGCATGATATTTTCTGGCTTAATGTCTCGGTGGATTACTTGTCGGGAATGGATAAATTGCAGCACCGATAACAAATCTTTCAAGAGTTCCCAAATTTGGATTTCGCTAAAAACTCCTTGCTGTTGCAATTGATCTGCTAGCGTTTGTCCTACAATCAATTCTTCCACCAAATACAGCCGATGTTCTTGTTCAAAGTATCCCAGAAATTTTGGTATTTGGGGATGGTGCAACTTATCCAGGTGAACAGCTTCCTGGCGAAATAATTCCATAGCCTTCTGAAAGCTTGCCTGATTTTCCTCTGGAAAGCACAGTTGTTTGATAACACACCTGGGTTTGTCGGGGAGGTGTTCATCCACAGCCAAAAAAGTTATGCTAAAACCACCGCGTCCAATTAAATGAAGTAGAGAATAGCGGTCTTTGAGCAATAATACTTTACCACATCTGGTACAAAATCTATCTGTGTCGGCGTTGTGCTGATACAGACAGCCCACGTTGGAACAGAGTTTCATCAAAAAATAGAAGTTTTATTGGGTCTAAATATAAGTATTCCCAATTCATGCTCTATTCTTCCCCTGCGCTTTGCCCTATTGCTGTTCGGCAGAGTAGGTATAAAAGTTATTAAATGCACCAACGGTTTCAAATTTGTAAGCAGGTATTAAGGAATTCAGTTTTAAATCTGTACGGTAAATGCTAAAAAGCAGGAAATTTTGCTGTTGTGTAGTTCCAGTAATGATTTGCCGGATTTGTGGAGACGCAGAATCCACAGTCTTTTCGCAATTTAAATGTATTAGATTTTCTATAATATTTTGTGTCTTTTTGCAAACATCGGTTTTCAAATATTCCGTCAGTCGTTGCACTGCATAATTTTCATATTCAGTCTGACTGGGATTTGTTTTCGCCATCGTTATCCCCAAGGCTGCTAGTCCAGCAGCGGCTACATACGCTATAATAGTTAAGGATCTCATGTTTAACCCAATGTGATTCGTTGTAGTCGTCAGACTCCAAAGACTCTATATTAACTGAGTCCGTTCCTTGAACAAAAATTCTTTTGACAAAATAACCAAATACCTGCTATAATAAATTTACTAATTTAATGGCGAGCGTAGCCAAGTGGTTAAGGCAGTGGTTTGTGGTACCACCATCCGTGGGTTCAAGTCCCATCGTTCGCCCTTTTTGGCAGTAGATAAATCAATTTTTGAAAGCTGGCATATAGATTATAAATCTGATGTCTCCTAGTTTTTACCAGTCCTTGTGATAATAGATCTGTTGGTAACAGAATTTATGGAAGTCTCAGATCTGGGTGGGCTGCTTTTTCCTGATGTCTATGATTAGGGACTGACAAATAAAAAAATATACAATTTGTAGGGTGTCCCGGAGCGAGAAACTCTTGATATAACCAGAAATTATTGGTACTGACGCACCGTACCGTGGATAATTTAATTTCTGGAAGTCCCTTATCATTTTCCCAGTGGGCGATACGAGTTACCCTTTTGGTTGCCATCACCGATACTTAAACATAATTGAATATCCGTTGCCGAACGACCTCGACTTAACCTGCCTCAATTTATATATTTTATATAGTTAAAGTAAGTCGGCGTTAAAAAATAAATCTATGTAACAAAGTGTAAAGTTACCAAAGAGCTTAATAAATGAATCGTTCCAGGGTTTTTACAAAACTCAACATACCTTGGTTTTATCGTCCCGACTTAGTTACAGCCTCTCATAACTCCTGATATTTACCCGCCGAAAATTTTTTTTTGCTTACCCCTTGACGAACGCAAAGAGAAGAGTTAAGTTAGATAAGTGCCGAAGCGAAAGACGCCAAAGCAACCGAACCGAGAAAAAAAAATACTTTGAAAGCTTAAAAGAAACCAATCCTCGTCAAAAACAAATTGTTGTTTGGTGGAAAGCCAAAGACAGAAGGATAAATAGGATTCTGGAGAATAAAGTTCTTCGGAGCAGCAAACTCGAAACAA
>CAVYXS010000037.1:0-11992 GCA_963772205.1 uncultured cyanobacterium | reverse complement strand
CTATGGCAATTCGCACCGCTTTATCTGACACTGAGGTTGTAATTTTAATCTGGTGGGGATTAGCTTTAATTTCTGCAAAGCTACGCCCATAATTTGACTCATCTAAGGCATCAATAGCATTGGCTATAATATTCATAAATACCTGATTTAATTGACCTGGAAAGCATTCAAATAAAGGCAAATTACCATAATTTGTAATTACTTCAATTGCTGGGCGTTGTTCGTTAGCTTTCAGGCGATG
Source organism: uncultured cyanobacterium (assembly GCA_963772205.1). Classification (GTDB taxonomy): domain Bacteria; phylum Cyanobacteriota; class Cyanobacteriia; order Cyanobacteriales; family Nostocaceae; genus Gloeotrichia. The sequence goes on along the minus strand of CAVYXS010000037.1, from coordinate 11,751 downwards.
CTTGAGAATTAAAATGGTACTATCAATGCCTTCATGGAGATTAAACTGTACTTTATAATCTTGATCAGCGCGAGAAAAAGTTCTTAAACTTGTGCTGATATTTTTCAAGCGTTCGCACGCGATCACCATTGAATCAATTATCTTGGGTAAATCTTTTAAACTATAATCTAAGTCAATATTTTTGGCATGGTCTTTAATTTTATCGCCTGGATTGGGTAGACTTGATTTATAGAGTTCCAAGTGTGCAATAATATCAGCCAGGGTAGGTTTAGCCTGTTGGAGACTAGCATAAATAAAACCCAAAGGATTATTCATCTCATGGGCTACCCCAGCAACTAAATTACCCAACGCAGACATTTTTTCACTTTGGACAATTTGTAATTGGGCTTGTTGTAAGTCTTGTAATGCTTGCCCAGCTTGTTGATACAGTCGAGCATTTTCTAAAGATATTGCGGTTTGAGAAGACAATAGGTGAATGACACTGAGGCGATTGCTAGTAAATACCCCTTGAGTCAGTTTATTTTCTAAATACAGAATCCCTAGTAAATGCCCTTGATTAATAATCGGAGTACAACATACACTTTGGGGTTGTGAGGAGTGCATATATTCCCCAATTAGACCAGGAATATCTGTTTTGCAATTATCAATAACAACTGTTTTTTGGGTATTTTTGACGTAATAGATAATTTTTATGGGAATGTGTTGACAATTATCTAGTGATTGTGATTTGACAATAGTTTGTATTTTCCCTTGCTCAATAAAGGTAATGGCTCGTACTTGCCAAATGTCTTCTTCAGGAAGCAAAAGTACTACTTTTTTTGCACCAGAGTTTTCTAAGATAATGCGGGTAAGACTGGTGATCAGTGTATCTAATTCCAGAGAACTGGAAATAGCAATAGCTGCTTTAAGGATAGAGGTAAAATCTAGTGCATCGGAAATACTGCTGTTACCAATGCTATTCGTATAAGTAGATGAGTAAGTTCCATGAAAACCAATGGTTTCTAAGGGGTTGAAGTTGATTCGTTGCTGTTGCAGGATTGGTTGCAGTAGTTGGGGATAGCGTGTTTCTAAGTCGTCGGTTTTGGCTAATGCTCCCCAACGGGCATAACAGTAGTAGGCTTCTTGCATGTAACCTGCGGCAACTTTCTCTTTACCCCAGTCGAGGTAGAATTTAGCGGCAAGTTCGTTAGCTAATGCTTCTTCTTGAATGTATTCGTTAGCTTTGGCTCCAGAGATGGCGCGATCGTAATAATCTCCTGCTTGATAATTCTTTCCTAATACCCGATATTTCTCTGCTTCTATCAAATCAACCTTATGCTGGTGATTCATCGGCGCATGGTGTGCCCAATGCTGCTGTAACTGCGTTTGGTTTTCTACTATGCGCTGTAATAGAATTGAAGTCTGACCTGAGTGTTGATTCAACTGTGCTAGAGCGATGAGACAATCATAGAAATAAAACGCAGGTTCACCAAGTCCTCCCGCAGCACCCATTAAATAGTGTCTGATCTCAACTGTATGTTTTTCAGCTTGCTCAACTTCCCCAAACAAGAAGCAAAGCATCAGCTTATACAAATAGAAGTTATACAACCCAGCTAGATCATTGGCAGACAGCAGGGGCATAAATTCAGCATCAGTAAGAGCTTCACCAGACAAAATGCCGACATGGTTCCCACAACCCAGCAAATTTAAAATAGATTGCAAATAAATCCGGCAGTAATTAGCTGTTGTCAATTGGTTGAGTTGCACCAAAGCATTATAGTAGGTGCGAGTCTCTTGCTTTAGAGTAGCAAGGGGCTGACCACACCAAAAAGAGTAGAAACAAAAAGTGTTGGCATTATATCCAGCAAACTCTGGCTTCCCGACTTCTAGGGCAGTTGCATAACCCTCTTGCAAGAGTGGTAGTATTTCTTTGCTATGAGCTTGACGATGCAGAATATACCTTGCCAGAATCAGCAAAACTTCAGGTTTAGTTGCTTTGGCATCTGGTGTGGAGACAATTTGGAGTGCCAAATAACCAAACTGTGTCGCTGTATCCACATCTTGTGATAAATTGCACACAATTAAGCCATAGTTAGCATAGCCATAGGCTGAATTTGATGTATTTCCGTACTGAATCGATAGTTTGACTGACAAGCAAATCAGTAAGGGAAACAGAGGTGAACCGGAGAGATAAGCTGCTGAAAAGATGCTAGTGGCAATTTGGACTATGGCAATTTTTGTCCCATCGGTCATCATGGGTAGGTTAACTAAATCTTCAATCGCCCGATCTCCAATCAGTTCCCAAATCTCTTGCATTGACTGTTGAATATCAGTCGGTGTGGATGTTGCCAGAAAGGTTACGCCTAACTGTTGCAGAATTTGTTGGGCGATCGCAATGGCTTGGGTGAATTTCTTCTGGGAGATATAAGATTGAATCCTAATTCCGTAAACATTAACCTGTTCCAGTAAGGAGTGGGTCTGTTCGATAACAATATCAATGAATTTTTCCATCTGCTCAAAGTCGCCAGACAGGGAAGCTACTTCGGCTGCTAATTCGTATAAAGCCAGAGTCATTTCATATTGCTGCTGCCAAGTCTTTTCTCCAAGCATTGATAATCCAATCCTGGCATATTCACGCCCTGCTTGATAGGCGGTGGCACTTTTGGCTTTCCGACAAGCAATCAGATTAAGCCCAGCTAATTCTACTCGTTCTGTTTGTCGGGTAATTAAAGCAGTTCCGTAATTTAATTGATTGACTATTTCAAAAATCCGTTCTTCTATTACCTCTGGGGAAATCTGTTGTAAAAGTAGTTGCCCGATTTGGTAATGAGTCGTCTGTTTTTGATTATCGGGAATCAGAGAATAGGCAGCTTGTTGGACGCGATCATGTAAGAATTTGTATGTAACAGTTTCTTGATTTTGCGATGTATATGCAAAACTTTCTTGCCCAACATAAAACTTATAAACATCACTAAGCGGTAAAATTAATCCTTCTTGTAATGCTTTCCACAAATCAGTAGCCGTCTCAATTTGGGATTGTTCCGAAACAATTGCTAAAGTTGCTAAATCAAACTGGTTGCCAATACAAGCAGCTAGCTGCAATATATTTTGAGTAGATGACGGTAGTTTTCGCAATTGAAATGCCATAAATGCCACAACGTCATCTGTAACTGCAAGAGTCGTTAGTTGTGTAATATCACATTGCCAACAAGCTAATTTAAAATCAAATTTAATCAGATGTTCTTGATGCAATGCTTTAAGAAACTGGGTGGCAAAAAATGGATTACCTTGAGTTTTTTGATAGACTAGTTGAGAAAGAGTCCATGCCAAATTTTCTGTACATTTTAGGGTATCGGCAACTAATTGATTTACTTGCTCTTGACTGAGTGGTGCTAAAGTAATTGTATTAATTATGGCTAGGCTTTTTTTAATTTCACTCAAAGTCAATATCAATGGATGTCCTGGGTTGACTTCGTTATCACGATAAGCACCAATTAATAAAAGATGACCTGTATCAGCCATTAATAGCTGTATTAACTTCAGTGATGCCGAATCTGCCCATTGCAAATCATCTAAAAACATCACTAATGGATGTTCATCACTAGTAAAGACTTGGATAAATTTTTGGAATAATAAATTAAATCGATTTTGTGCCGCAGTTCCTGATAATTCTGTGCTGGTGGTTGTTGACCAATAATTCTTTCTAGTTCGGGAATGACTTCAATAATTACCTGGCCATTTTCTCCAACTGCTTCTAATATTTTGTTTCTCCATTGCTGAATTTGCGCATCACTTTCTGTTAATAATTGCCCCATTAAATCTCGGAAAGCTTGGACAAATGCACTAAAGGGAATATTGCGTTGAAATTGGTCATATTTACCTTTGATAAAATAACCGCGTTGACGCACAATTGGTTTATGAACTTCGTTGACAACTGCTGTTTTACCAATTCCCGAAAAACCTAGCTACCAGCATCATTTCTGTTGCCCCAATGCTGACTCTTTCAAATGCATCAAGTAGGGTTGCTACTTCGGTTTCTCGTCCATAAAGTTTATCAGGGATAATGAAGCGATCGCACACATCCCTTTCTGCAATTTTAAAATCCTTTAATTCTACCATCTCTTGTAGCTGATGTAAACAATTTTCTAAATCAAACTTTAATCCCAAGGCACTTTGATATCTATCTTCGGCATTTTTTGCCATCAATTTGCATGACGATATCACAAAGTAACTTGGGGAATCTCTTCTATGATAACTAAAGGAGGTTGTTTTGCAATATGAGAATGTACCAACTCCATCGGATCATTTGACGCAAATGGTAACTCTCCTGTAAGTAATTCGTAAAATGTTACACCCAAAGAATAAAAATCTGTGCGGTAGTCAATCCCCCGATTCATTCTTCCTGTTTGTTCTGGGGAAATATAAGCCAGTGTCCCTTCTAAGACATTGGGATTGATGAGTGTTTGGGTTTCCCGTGGTAGTAAAGATGCGATACTAAAGTCAATTAATTTAACTTGTTTGGTTTGGGGATTAATTAAAATATTGGCGGGTTTGATATCTTTATGAATAATTCGCTGATGGTAGAGTATATCTAAGATGTTGCATAGTGCGATCGCTATATCTAAAAACTCTTGTAGAGATTGTTATCACTTCACTCCCGTTTGGCTACGCTCACGGTAAACCCATTCTTTAAGAGAAATCCCCCCAAAGTCTTCCATTACTAACACATAGCCATTTTGATAGGGTTCTAGGCTATAAGTTTGGATGATCAGAGGTGAGTTGAGATTTTTGGCAATGGTGTACTGATTGCGAAACGACAAGAGTTCGCTGAAACTGGGATAAGGATTTTTTAGCAGTTTCATGACTACAGGTAATGAGTCAATCTCGCGAACTGCTCGATAAACCAGGGTTCTGGAACCGTTGTAGAGTTCTTCGCTGACTTGATATCCGGGAATATTGACTTGGGTGCTAACCATGTTGCTAAATCTTTGAGACTTCCAGATTTAGTATTCCCAGATACGCCAAAAAATTTTAAAGCACGGGGATGTCTATCACAAATTCTGTTCCCTCTCCTAGCACCGAATGACATGTCAGCTTACCACCGTGGGTTTCTTCGACGATAGACTTTGCGATCGCTAATCCTAACCCCGTACCTTTACCAACAGCTTTGGTAGTAAATAAATGGTCGAAAATCTTTTGTTTAACTGATTCACTCATCCCTTTACCATTATCAGCTATGGCAATTTTCACGGCTTTATCTGACACTGAGGTGGTAATTGTAATCTGCTGAGTATTAGCTTTAATTTCTGCCAAATTCCGCCCATGATTTGACTCTTCTAAGGCATCAATAGCATTGGCTATAATATTCATGAATACCTGATTTAATTGACCTGGGAAGCATTCAACTAAAGGTAAATTACCATAGTTTGTAATTACTTCAATTGCTGGGCGTTGTTCGTTAGCTTTCAGGCGATGCTTGAGAATTAAAATGGTGCTATCAATGCCTTCATGGAGATTAAACTGTACTTTATAATCTTGATCGGCGCGGGAGAAAGTGCGGAGACTAGTGCTGATATTTTTAAGGCGATCGCACGCCATCACCATTGAATCAATTATTTTGGGCAAGTCTTCTAGACTATAATTTAGGTCAATTTCTTCAGCGTGGTCTGTGATTTCATCACCTGGATTTACAAAGCTTTCTTGATATATTCTCAAGTGTTCAACAATATCAGCCAGGATAGGTTTAGCTTGTTTGAGACTGGCAGAAATAAAGCCCAAAGGATTATTCATTTCATGGGCTACACCGGCAACTAAGTTACCCAAGGCAGACATTTTTTCACTTTGCACTATTTTTAATTGTGCTTGTTGTAAATCTTGTAATGCTTGTTGAGCTTGCTGATAAAGTCGAGCATTTTCTAAAGAGATTGCAGCTTGGGAAGACAGTAGATTGATAACTTGTAGACGTTCTTTTTTAAACACCCCGCTTGTTAGCTGGTTTTCTAGATAAATAATTCCTATCAAATGCCCTTGATTAATAATGGGTATACACAATACACTTTGGGGTTGATGTTGCAGCATATATTCCCCAATTATCCCAGGAATATTTGTTTGACAATTGTTTATGACAATTGTTTCTTGAGTATTCTTGACATAATTGATAATTTTTCTGGGGATATATTGACAAGTATCTAGTAATTGTGGTTCAAGGATAGTTGATATTTGATTCATCGTATTGTCTTGATGATGAATCAAAGTAATTGCGTGGACTTGCCAGATATCTTCCTGGGGGAGAATGAGGACAGATTTTTTTGCACCGGAGTTTTCCAGGATAATTTGGGTAAGACTGGTGATGAGTTCATCTAATTTGATGCTCCTAGAGATAGCTTGAGCAGCTTTGAGGATGGAGGTAAAATCTAGGGCATCGGCAATACTGGTGCTACCAGTAGAAGTGCGAGTGGATGAGGAAGTCCCACGAAAGGCGATCGTTTCTAGGGGGTTGAGGTTAAGTCGTTGCTGTTGCAAGATTGGTTGCAGTAGTTGGGGATAGCGTGTTTCTAAGTCATCGGTTTTGGCTTTTGCTCCCCAATGAGCGTAACAGTAGTAGGCTTCTTGCATATATGCTTGGGCGACTTTTTCTTTACCCCAGTCGAGGTAGAATTTAGCTGCAAGTTCGTTTGCTAAAGCTTCATCCTGAATGTATTCGTTAGCTTTGGCTCCAAAGATGGCGCGATCGTAAGCTTCAATCGCCTCGGTTTTGTTTCCCAGCAGGCGATATTGTTCGGCGGCTATCAGTTCGCAGCGATGCTGATGATTCGCCGGAGCCAAGGTTGCCCAATGCTGCAATTTATCTTGATGCTGTTGCACTTTTAGCAGGATTAACTGGCGCTCTTCTGGGGATGCGGTTGCATACTGGGTTAATTGAATCAGTGCATCAAAAAAGGAGTAGAGGGGAACCATGAACAGCCCCACGGCACCATCCAGGTATTGTGCAGTTTGAGCAGAGGTTTGAGCCGCCTCCTGATATTGTCCAAAGAGATAATAGAGAACGGCTTGGTTCATATACCAAAAGAACAACGCAGGGCGTTGATTGGCTGCTTGCAGTTGAGGGAGACACAGTTGCTGGTTAAAGATTGCTCCAGTCAGGCGATATGGTACTTCAGTCTGCCCCAATAAATTCAGTACAGTTTGTTGATAAATTTCTTGAGAATCTAGGGGGCTTGCTTGTTTGTATTGGTGAATGGTTTGACGATAAACATCCATTGTCCGGGCAAGTTCTGCTAATTCCTGTCCTGCATAGTAAGCGGAATAACAGTACGACATAGCACTTTGGCAAGCCATCTCAATCTCTCCGGTTTCTAGCCCACTGCGGTAGGCTTCTTGTAACCCAGGAATCACTTCAGAGAGAGGAATTTTCCAATGTTTGATGAAGAGGTGAACCACATACAAGTTTCGGCATTTTAATGATGTCAGTTGGAGTCGCTCTTGAAGGCTTAATGCCAATTCTCCAAACTCGTAACCGTTTTCGATATCGCCAATGATGCCACATAGGATTAAGCCATAATCACCGTAAGCAAATACAGAAACGGGACAATTACCTGATTGGATGGATAACTCTACTTGCTTGAAAATCAGCAACGGCATTAAGTTAGGAGCCGCGATGTAGGCAGCAGGTACCAAAGCCGCCAAGATTTCCATCCCCGCCAAAAGCTGGGGATTACTCATGGTTGGCAAATCTATCAAACTGCGCGGTGCTTTGTCTGCCCACAGAGATCTCGTCACACCAAAAGCTTGTCCAATCTCTTCCTGGGTGGGTTGCTCTGGAAATTCCATGCCCAGAGAGCGTAACACCTGTAACCCAATCTGAATCCCATCTAGGAGTTGCCCTTGGGCGTTCATTCCTGACATCCGGGTTTGCTGAACTTTGATGGTATCTAGCAAGGTTTTAGCCTGTTGCAGTACCACGCTTGCCCACCGTTCCATCGGCTCAAAATCGGTGTTGAGATAGCTCGCCTCGGCAATGTCTTCATGGAGTGCCAACATCAGGGAATAGTGGCTCTCCCAGCCAGTTTCGGGCAACAAGGCGATACCCGTGCCAAAATAGGCGATCGCGGCACTGTAAGCCGTTGCTGATCTAGCTTTGCGCCCGGCGACAAGATTCAATTGGGCGAGTTCATGACGTTGAGATGGTTCGGTAATCAAAGATTGCCCAACATTGAGATGATTGATGATATCGAACAGTTTGTCATCGCGATCATTCAGCGGAGTCTTTTGCAACAACAGTTGCCCAATTTTCAGATGGGTTGCCTGTTTTTGCTCCTCCAGAATCAAAGAATAAGCAGCTTGTTGGATGCGATCGTGCAGAAATTTATACTTAGCAATGGGGCGATACACTTCCGGCGTTAAGCGCAGCTTATCGCCAATTGTCAGTTGAGTTTGTTCACCACTATCTTGATAAAATTTATAAACCTCACTTTGAGGCAAAATTAAATCTGACTGCAACGCTTTCCACAAATCAGCAGCCGCCTCTACCTCCGATTGTTCAGAAACAATCGCCAATGTTTGTAAATCAAACTGATTTCCAATACAAGCTGCCAACTTCAATATCTGTTGAGTAGATTCTGGTAATCTTCGTAATTGCAAGATCATAAACTCAACAACATCCGAGGTTAGCGTTTGCTGATTAATTTGGGAAATATCACATTGCCAGCATCCCTCTGAAGAGTTGAATTCAATTAGTCCATCTTGATGTAATGACTTGAGAAACTGCGTGGCAAAAAAAGGATTACCTTCAGTTTTTCGATGAATCAATTGTGATAGAGAAAAAGCCAAATCATCGGCACACTTTAACGTATCGGCTACAAGTTGATTTAATTTTAATTGACTGAGTGGTTGCAGAGTAAATGTATTCACAATTGCCCCAGCTTTGCTAATTCCATTCAATGTCAACATCAAAGGATGAGCAGGCGATACTTCATTATCTCGATAGGCACTAATTAATAATAAATATCCTTGATTGCTCTCACCCATTAATAATTCAATAAGTTGCAATGAAGCCGAATCTGCCCACTGTAAATCATCCAAAAACATCACTAAGGGATGCTCTTTACTTGCAAATAATTGCAGAAAATTCTGAAATAATAAATTAAATCGATTCTGAGCAGCATTCCCAGATAACTCGGTTGCAGGTGCTTGTTTACCAATAATTCGTTCTAGTTCGGGAATGACATCAATAATTACCTGTCCATTTTCACCTAATGCTTGAATAATTTTACTTTTCCATTGTTGTATTTGGACATCACTTTCTGCAAGTAATTGTCCCATTAAATCTCGGAATGCTTGCACAAATGCCGAAAAAGGAATATTGCGATTAAATTGGTCAAATTTTCCCTTAATAAAATATCCCCGTTGTTTGACTATGGGTTTGTGGACTTCATTAACTACCGCAGTTTTACCAATACCAGAAAAACCAGCGACTAACATTAGTTCACTGTTCCCTGTAGATACTCTCTCAAATGCTTCTAGTAGTTTTTCGATTTCCTTTTCTCGACCATATAATTTTTCGCTAATGAGGAAGCGATCGCTAATATCTCGCGCTCCTATGGCAAAATATTCAAGTTTACCAGTAGCTTGTAATTGATGGAGACAAATCTCTAAATCATGTTTAATTCCTAATGAACTTTGGTAACGATTTTCGGCATTTTTCGCCATTAATTTATTGATAATTTCCGATAAAACTAACGGAATTTCTGGAATTAGCTGATGTACTAGAATAGGGTTTCTGGCAAGATGACAATGTACCAATTCCATTGGATCATCGGATATAAATGGTAATTGTCTTGTCAGTAATTCGTAAAATGTGACACCTAATGAATAAAAGTCACTGCGGTAGTCAATACCCCGGTTCATCCTTCCAGTTTGTTCTGGCGAAATATAAGCTAGAGTTCCTTCTAAGGTGTTGACATTTTGGATTTCTTGAGTTTCTCTTGGTAGCAGAGATGCAATACTAAAGTCAATTAATTTAACTTGTTTGGTTTCGGGATTAATTAAAATATTGGCGGGTTTAATATCTTTATGAATAATTCGCTGATGATACAATATATCTAAGGTGTCGCACAAAGATATTGCAATCCGTAAAAATTCCTGTAGAGATATTGCTTGTAAAGTTCCGACCTTGGTAAAATTTTTGAGGGAAATTCCCCCAAAGTCTTCCATCACCAATACATAGCCATTTTGGTATGGTTCTAGGCTGTAGGTTTGGATTATACTAGGTGAGTTGAGATTTTTAGCAATGGTATACTGATTGCGAAACTGTACTATTTCGCTGAAACTGGGATAAGGGTTTTTTAGCAGTTTGATGACTACAGGTAATGAGTCAATCTCGCGAACTGCTCGATAAACCAGGGTTCTGGAACCGTTGTAGAGTTGTTCGCTGACTTGATATCCGGGAATATTGACTTGGGTGCTAACCATGTTGCTAAATCCTTGTGACTTCTAGATTTAGTATTCCCAGATATGTATTGGAATTTTAAACCACGGGAATTTCTATCACAAATTCTGTTCCCTTTCCTAGCACTCAAAAATCAAAATAAAAGCCTAAACCTCGTCCATTTTGAAACCTGGAGTAGTGCGGGCATCTTGCCCGCTACTACCATACGTGACGCAAGATGCTCCCACTACTTTGGAAAACTATGGTTCTCAAAATAGATGTGGTTTAAGTTTAGAGCTTTACCGACAATATAACGTGTCACGGGTATCGCGTCCTTGTCGTGGGATTTGTACCTTGAGCAACTTTACACAATTTATTTTGCTCATCCCGACGCAGCAGCACATCGGTAAAATCCGCGCCGTCAATTATCGCCCCATCGAACTTGGCGTTAGCAGCAAAAGCACCTTCTAACACCGCATTCGTCAAATTTGTTTTGATCAAGCGAGCCGAGTCTAAAGTAGCATTTGTCAGATCAGCACCCTCAAAATTAGCTGACTCCAGATTTGCTGCAAAAAATCTGACACCTCTCAAGTTAGCATGACTGAAGTTACTCTGGCGGAGATTAGCTTTGGTAAAGCTGGAATCTGTTAAATCACGTCCTGAGAAATCAGCCCCAATCAAGATTTCTTTATTGTATTCCAGAGCTATAGCTGTGGATGTAAAACCTAGGGTTATTGTGACAGCAACTACTGCCAAAAGCACTATACTAAGTATATTTGCCCAAATTCTGGGATTTAATTTAGAATTCATTTATTTTTATTTAGCTAATGGCGAATTCTCCTCCATCTCATTATGCCGATATTGGTCAATTAGGTGAAGACCTAGTAGGAAAATGGCTAGAATCCACAGGTTGGGTAATTCTCCATCGTCGCTTTTGTTGTCGTTGGGGAGAAATCGATATTATTGCTCAATATGATGCTGTACCAGCAGCAGAGAATAACGCCCACCCTTCTACTCAGCACTCGACATTGGCATTTGTTGAAGTCAAAACTCGTAGTTCTGGTAATTGGGATGCTGGGGGAAGAAGCGCAATTACGCCACAAAAGCAAGCAAAAATTTGTCGCACAGCCGAGATGTTTTTAGCTGACTATCCCCAAAAAGCAGATTACCCATGCCGATTTGACGTAGCTATTGTCTTCTGTCAGAAGTTATCAAAAAACCTCAATAGGGTAAAATTGACCCAAGAAGCCCTAGCTAGTTCCTTAGTAGCTGGTTACCAGTTCCAACTACAAGAATATATTCCAGACGCTTTTGACCACAATGCATAATTGGTCATTGATAACTCG
>CAVYXS010000036.1:0-11415 GCA_963772205.1 uncultured cyanobacterium | reverse complement strand
CCACGATTTATTCACCAGTTGCACAGAATTCATCCTGAATTCTGGCAACTGACAAATGTTTTTTTTGATAACAATACACTACTTTTCTTTGGAGGTTATTTGTGGCTAAGGAAAAAATTTATTCTGGAATTACAGAACAACTTTGGGAATGTATTAAATTGACCACTGAGGCTGATCATAAAACTCTCTATAAATCTGGTAATCCAGGAACTGTGAACGTTGAAACAGTAGTAGGTGAAATTATTTTTGAGTTTAAGTTTGATGCATCTGCAAAAAACCTGCACTACAAAATTGTGAAGAAGCCTTTTTTAGCTACTGAAGGTCAAATTTGGGATACCCTTGATAAATCAATTAATAAGTGCTTGCCAAAGTAATATAGGCATCCGGTTTGAGTTCAGTGGCGCAGAAATAACAAAACTAAAGCTATGGTGCATAAGTCAGAGCATAAATATCATTCACTGTTAAAACTGAAAGTCCCGGTACTCATTGCTTTACCAGTTGCTACAGCCTTAGCCATCGTTGCAGCTATTGTGTACAAAGTTTCATTAAACAATGTTACAGAACAAAGTCCCGTATCGAATAAAGTAGCTCTTCATGCTGTTGCTGCTACCGGGTATTTAGAACCACAAGGAGAAGCAATTAATATATCTGCTCCAGCTTTCTCTGAAGGCGCCAGAGTCAGCCAACTGCTAGTCAAAAGAGGTGATAGGGTAAAAGTTGGTCAAGTAATTGCGATTCTCGACAGACGCGATCGCCTCGAAGCTGCAGCCAAACTGGCTCTAAGACAAGTTGAAGTTTCTCAAGCGCAGCTAGCTCAAGTCAAAGCTGGAGCGAAAAAGGGCGACATTAAAGCTCAAGATGCGAGATTTCAACGCACAAAGTCTGAGTTGGAGGGTCAAATTAGCACCCAAAAAGCAACTATTGGTAGTTTAGAAGCTAAGTTGCTAGGAGAAAAGAATGCTCAACAAGCGACAATTGACCGGATAAAAGCTCAGTTTGAAAATGCCCAAATTGATTGTAAGCGCTATCAGACTTTATATCAAGATGGGGCGGTTTCCGATCAACAGCGCGACAAAACCTGCCTTGATCAGCAAACTACTCAACAAAGTTTGAATGAAGCTCAAGCAAATCTTCAGCGAATTATTAGCACTTATGCTGAACAAATTACTGAGGCAAAAGCTAATCTTAATCGCACAATAGTCACGGAGCTAAAACAGATCAAAGAAGCCAAAGCAACTCTAGACTCAGTTGCAGAAGTTCGTCCAGTAGATGTACAAGTGCAAAAGTTACAATTAGAAGCAGCACAAGCTGCTTTTGAGAAAGCTAAGGCTGATTTAGATTTAGCTTATGTACGCGCACCTAGAAACGGTCAAATTCTTAAAGTTTATACCTGGCCTGGTGAATTCGTTGGCAATGACGGAATTGTTAAACTGGGTGATACTCGCCAAATGTATATGAAAGCAGAAGTTTATGAAACAGATATCACTAAAGTTCATATAGGTCAACGAGCAACTATCAAAAGTGATGGTGTCTTGGGCGATTTAAAAGGAACAGTATCCGAAATTGGGCTACAAATTGGCACAAAAAATACACTCGGTACTGACCCAGTTGCAGATGCAGATGCCAGAATAGTTGAAGTGAAAATTCGCCTCGACCCACAAGCGAGTCAGCAAGTTGCAGGCTTAACCAATTTACAGGTTAATGCGATCATTCACACCAACAATCAACGAATTGTTACACCATCGGAAAAGAGCGAACTTACAGTCATTAAGTAAGAGTTTAATTCACAGTTATTTTTGTAATAAAAAAGCAATGACTAGGAAATTACCTACAGCCTGGTTACAACTTAGATATCAAAAAATTCGGCTATTGGTAGCCCTTTCGGGAGTTATCTTTGCTGTAGTTATTATCTTTATGCAATTGGGTATTCGTGATGCTTTGTTTGATAGTGCTGTGCGTCTTCATCGAGGTTTAGAAGGTGATTGCTTTTTAATCAGTCCACGCTCTACGTCTTTAATTGCAATGGCCAGATTTTCTGAAAGAAGATTAAATCAATCTTTGGCCTTTGATGAAGTAGATTTTGTGAGTCCTGTGTATTTAGATTTTGCTCAGTGGAAAAATCCTCAAACCAAAAATTATTGGCGGAATATTTTTGTTATTGGCTTTGATTTGCGCCATGAAGTATTTAATTTTCGAGGGCTTGCAGAGAATATAGATGCTTTGAAACTCCCAGATATAGTGTTATTTGATGACAGTTCTCGGTCTGAGTTTGGTCCGATTGTCTCACAATTTAAGAAAGAGGGAACCCTAACCACAGAAGTCAGCAAAGGTGGTGACAATCGGAAAATTAGAGTGGCTGGATTGTTTGAGTTAGGAACATCGTTTGGTTCTGATGGTAATTTAATTACTAGCCATTTGAATTTTTTGAGGATTTTTACTAATCGGCGGAAAGGTTTTATTGATATTGGAGTGATTAAATTAAAACCAGGAAATAATTTGAAAGAATTCATGAAAAAATTACAGGAATATTTACCTAAAGATGTTAAAATACTCTCGAAATCAGAATTAATTAACTTTGAAAAAACATATTGGCAAAGCAGTACAGCAATTGGCTTTATTTTTAATTTAGGCGTAGCTTTAGGATTTATTGTCGGTATGGTAGTTGTCTATCAAATTCTTTACACGAACGTTTCTGAACATTTGCCTGAGTACGCTACTCTCAAAGCAATTGGATATCGACATAAATATCTTCTGGCTCTAATTTTACAACAGGCTATATTCATTGCCATTTTGGGTTACATACCAGGTTTTTTGATAGCTGTAATTCAGTATGAATTTACTAAACAAGCAACGCTACTACCCATTGCTATGAATACTGAAAGAGCAGTATTTGTCATGGCATCAACGGTAATTATGTGTTTAATTTCTGGTGCAACTGCAGTGAACAAACTCAGAGCAGCAGATCCGGCTGATATTTTTTAAAGGCTAACTAAATATTTATGCAATCTGTAATAGCTATTCGCAATCTCAACCATTATTTTGGCAATGGTGCTTTAAAAAAGCAGGTATTATTTGACATTAACATAGAAGTTGAGCCAAGAGAAATTATCATTATGACCGGTCCTTCAGGTTCCGGCAAAACAACCTTGTTATCATTAATTGGAGCTTTACGCTCTGTTAAAGATGGAAGTCTAAAAATTTTAAACAAAGAAATGAATGGTGCTAATGAAGAACAAATGGTGCAAATCCGTCGCCATATTGGTTATATTTTTCAAGCTCATAATTTATTACCATTTATGACAGCTAGGCAGAATGTACAAATATCAATTGAATTGCACCAAGACATTAGTGAACAAGAAGCCATTGCTAAATCTGAAGCTATGCTGAAGGAAGTTGGTCTGGATGAACGAGTTAACTACTACCCAGAAACCCTTTCAGGAGGACAAAAACAGCGAGTAGCGATCGCTCGTGCTTTAGTCAGTCACCCCAAAATAGTTTTAGCAGACGAACCAACTGCTGCATTAGACAGTAAGACTGGTCGAGATGTTGTAGACTTGATGCAGCGGTTGGCAAAAGAACAAGGATGTACTATTCTGCTCGTGACTCACGACAATCGTATTTTAGATATTGCTGATCGCATTATTAATATGGAAGATGGTCGGTTAGTGAATGTACATAGATAAAGTTCTGTCCCCCGCTTCGGGTTATGTATGGGTTTCTTGGAGGGAAATTTAGCTCTAGTTTTTTTGACAACTCGCGGGTTCAATACGGTTCGGATAAGAAATTTATTCGTGAGGGCAGGCTCTTGATCTCTGGAGCAGGGGAGAAATGCAGGGCAAACGCATCTAAATTCTGTAATCCTTGCCCAGCAGGGATTTTCAGTTTTAGCAACAAAAATAAACAATGGTTGAAACCTTTGTCCAGTAAGCATTAAGCTATTGCGTATTTAATTTGTATATTGGACGCGGGCAAGATGCCCGCACTACAATAATTTTGCGTTTTCGTGTTATACAATTTAGCTGCACATCAGCTTATAAAAATAAGATGCCTTTGCCCTGGGGAAAAATGACAGTAACCTCTCCCTTGCCCCTCTGCGGTCTCAATGAAAAGATATCTTAACCGAACGGTATTGGAATAACCGCCATTGCACCTCCTGTTCTTAGAAGAAAAGTTTGAGCTAAGGACGTTCCTCTAAAAAAAAATGCCCCGCCCACACATTGCCCCTTTGGGGCAATGCGCCAGTAATATAGTCGATATAACCCCAAATCCTCATGAGAAGGAGGAACAAAACATTACTTCAGCGGTGGTGAAGGGGTTAAATCTCTCCCCAAAGAGTAGTTTTTGAGTTTTCGTTATGAGTGACAATGAATCTACTACGAAACGCCCTACCTTTTCATCCTCTTATTTTGGCAACGGTATTGATAATCTAATATTTTAACTGATATACCCAGACTCATTTGATAAATAAAAAAACGGTTTGGCTTAAATTGGCTTTGAGAATTTTTAGTATAGGATTACTACCTGCACTAACTACTCATTCCGCTTTAGGTGCAGAGCGCCTAAAATTTAGTTATGGTCTTTTAGAAAGCTCTATCCCAATTAGTTCGCTCGAAACCTATGCTAGAACAGGCAAAGTAGACAATGATTTAGCTTACTATAGTCATTATGTAGACAAAAAACAACTAGCTCAATTGCGTCAGGTTTTACTAACTCCTATTCCTTTAAATGAAGTAGAAGTTTCGCAATTTCTTTATACACCCATTGGTGAGCGATTATTAGAAAAATTGGGGAAAGTTATTCAGACAGAATCTCACTTATCAGGTTTCTATGCAATTCGTGCAGCACTGATTTTGTCAGCCGCAGATCAAAAAGGTTTTACACTTTTAAATGTATTACGTAAGTTTCCAACCAGCGCAATTTCCATTAACTTAGTCCAGAGTTTGGCAATAGCAGAGTCATTACAGAATTTAGTAAATCAAACTCAAAATGCAGTAGCACTTATTAACCAAGAATCTCAAAAAAAGGTAACTACAGCTTCTACACTTAAGACTGTTGCATTAATGGACTTGGGAAAAACCGGAAATTTTCGTTTCTCAAAGCAAACTATTACACTTAATGATCTATCGCGTAATCGGACTTTTCCTGCTGATATTTATCTCCCAACTGGTCAAACTCCTCGGACGATAATTGTCATTTCGCACGGACTTGGTTCTGATAGAACGAGTTTTGCATATCTAGCTGAACATCTCGCATCATACGGTTTTGTGGTTGCTGTTCCAGAACATCCTGGTAGTGATGCAAAACAACTGCAAGCATTATTAGCAGGTACAGCAGATAGAATTACCAATCCTAGAGAACTAATTGATAGACCTTTAGATATTAAATTTTTACTAGATGAACTTACTATATTATCACAGTCTAATTCAACATTTAAGGGACGTTTAAATTTAGAACAAGTTGGTGTAATAGGGCAATCATTTGGTGGATATACGGCATTAGCATTGGCAGGTGCAAAGATTAATTTTGAGCAACTTAAAACTGACTGCCCAGCTTTAGAAGATACGTTAAATGTTTCACTTTTACTTCAATGTTTAGCGCTAAATTTACCAAATGCTAAATATAACTTATCTGACGCCAGGGTAAAAGCAGTAATTGCGCTCGATCCACTTGATAGTAGTATTTTTGGTCAAGCTAGTCTCAGCCAAATCAAAATTCCGGTGATGATTGTATCTGGCAGTTCTGATACAGTTGCTCCGGCTTTACCAGAGCAAATTCAGCCTTTTACTTGGTTAACAACTCCAAGTAAATATTTAGTACTTATCAATGGCGGTACACATTTTTCTACTATTGCAGAATCACCAAATGCCACCGGATCTGTTCCTACACAAGTAATCGGTTCAAGTCCTGCTTTGGCACGTCGTTATGTTAAAGCTTTGAGTGTTCCCTTTTTTGAAACTTATGTTGCTGAACAGTCGAGTTATCTTCCTTATTTGAGTACAGATTACGTTAATACAATTAGTCAGCAGCCACTACCGTTAAGTTTAATAAAATCTCTAACATCGGAACAACTACAACAAGCGTTAAAATAAAGATTTTGAAGCTATAGAATAACTCCTCAATATCTACTATGTTAAAGCAAAGGAGTCAGCAATCGAGAGACTCTCACAGCTAATTTGAACCAAAAAGGTTTTTTATCATACTCATCAAGATCAACAGCAACACAGACAGCTAAATCATTCTCTAACATCTTTTTCACGCTTTGGACAAACCCAGGCTCGGTAACAAAACCCATAACTTCAAAGTTTAGCGAAAAAGAGCGATTATCTAAGTTAACAGTTCCAACTCCTGCTAAACTCTTATCAATAACTATAACTTTCTGGTGCATAAACCCATTTTTGTAACGATATAACCTGATACCAATTGTTTCCAATTCGATGTAGTAAGAGAAGGAACATAAATAAACAAATAAGTGATCGGCTCGATTTGGTAAGATAATTCGCACATCTACACGTCGCATTGCTGCCAGTTTTAATGCTAACAATGTTGCCTCATCCGGCACAAAGTATGGACTAGCAATCCAGAGGTGAGTTTTAGCTTGATTAATTAGTTCAACGAAAAAAAGCTTACAAGCCGGCAGATGATTTGCGGGATCTGTAGGAAGTATGAATGCAGTTTGATTAGTTTCCCGGTTAATTTTTACCTGCCAGTTAACTGAGAGAAGTTTTCGAGTTGCCCAATACCAATCTCGCACAAAGGAGTTTTGTAGGCTTTGTACAGTTGGGCCTTCGAGCATCATATGAGTGTCGCGCCAAGGACTCAAGCGAGGATTTTTTCCTAAATATTCGTCACCAATATTCAGTCCACCTACAAATGCTATTTTTCCATCCACCACCAAAATTTTCCGATGATTGCGAAAATTCAATTGGAACCGATTACCCTGACCTTTGGTGGTGTTAAATGCACTCACTGCAATTCCATGCTGTTGTAGAGATTGGATATAAGCCAGAGATAGTTTCTGCGAACCAATTTCATCATAGAGAAAGTAGATGCTTATTCCTTGCTTGGCTTTCGTAATCAACGCTTCTTTAAACTCATTACCTGATTGGTCATCGTTAACAATATACGATTGCAACAAAATATAATTTGTCGCTGACGCAATCTTTTTCAGCATCGCTTCATAGGTTTGCTGACCATCAATCAGTAATTCGGCAGCATTACCTGATGTGAAAGAAATTTCGGTCATTGCCTCTGCTAATGGTTGCAACTCGGCTAAATTATCTGGTGGCGCAACTTGAAATTTAATAAGTTCACTATAAGTTGGATGAAAAAGCTTGTAGTGTTGTGCATAGACTGAGCGCAGTGTTTCAGCATATCCATGAAATTTAGTTCTTCCTAAAATCCAATACAACGGAATCGCTAGCCAAGGAAAGGTAATTAGAGAAATGCTCCAGGCAATTGCCCCTTGGGAAGAACGCACATTCATCACTGCATGGGCTGCATGTGTAACTCCCACGAGATGAACAAAAACTGTAGCTGTGCTAAAAATAGCTAGAACATCACCATCTACAAGCATTTTAATTTTTTTGAGTATTGGTATAAGTAAATTCTGCCAGTAATGGCTTGTGATCTGATGAACAAATTTTGTCTATTTAGCACTGGCTTTTTTCACACTGATATCTCGATAAAAGATATGATCTAAAGGGGGTGATAACAGGAAGCGTTTAATTTTCTCCTTTTCATCAGGTGCGAAAATTACAGGTGTTAATCCTAATTGAGTTGTTACTTCATTGAGGATAACTGCTCTTTTTCGGCTCCAAGTATTGAAATCTCCTGAAAATATTAGTGGACCACGATGTAATGATAGTTTGTTGATAGAGTTCCTTCAAAATTTCACTTTTCCCACTACTGGGGATATAATTCCTGGTGATTGGGAATGTTATTCAACTAAAGACGTTATCTTGGTGGATGAATAGCTACGTTGTAATTAATGACCTAATTTTGGAAATTAAGGCGCTCTGTTAATTAATGCAGAGCACGATAAATCAAGTGTTTCATCTTCTGTAATCATCCCGCAGCAGAAAACATATCGCACATCATCAGAACACTTATTACAAGTTTATGTTTGCGAGCCGCAACATATACAAATCCTTATGAAACATTCAAAAGTGGTAGATGAAATTGAACTTATTTATGTAGAAAGATCTAAGAAGTATTTGATTCTTTCTGATTTAATGATATGTCAGGGAACTAATCAGAAAATTTGCGAAGGTCGAAAGTTAATCGACAGAAATTAGTGTACTTTTATCGGCAAGATTGTAGAAACCATTGAGACGGGCGAAGTTTTTGATGTTGGGGTATTTGTAGGAGTTAAAAATAGAACTTACACAGCGATGTGCCAAGAATGAACTGCCCGAACCAGCTAAAGCGCCGGTCGAGTAAAAGTAGTTGACAAAAGATACAATATTTGTTGTGTCCAATATCCGGGGTGCAAGGCATAAGGAGTATAAAATACGTCCACCAATCTGGCAACCTCCCATAGAGTTATCACCCAAAGAATCAACGATAGTAAAACGTATACGTAAAGCCAAGCTATTTGTATTTTTGCGGCAGATCCGCCACGAACTATTTGATTCAGATTTTCAGTTAGAATTGGCCAAAATTTTTAAAGATAGTAGCGTTGGACTATCCCCGGTGCCACCAGCACAATTGGCACTTTTCATTATCCTTCAAGCATATACAGGAGTTTCAGATGATGAGGCAATAGAAGCAATACAAATGGTTGACATCTCCCCCGGCTAGAAGCGCGGGGGATTCTAAACTGATGTTGCTACGGCGGCTATAAGCCGCACTTCTCTACGAGACGCTCCGCGAACGCAACGTTTACGATATGATCTATCTAATATCTTGAATAAATCAATTCGTTGTGGCACTGTCAAAGATGCCCTACCCACCTCGGCTAGGTTTAATCCTAGCTGTGTGGCTACTTTTCTCATGATGTTGGCACTTCCATTACGCATATTTTCGATAGAAGATGGCAGCTAGTTTTAGATTGCCTTGATTGTGAAAAAGCCCCATTCAGCAAAGAAACGAAAGAATTTATTGCATATCTCATCATCTATTTACTCGACAGGTTTTAGCTTCTCATGACTTCAGACTTGAATTTTGTTGAATACGTCTGCGATCAAATAAACTCCGGGGGGCAAGTCTCTTTCAAAAAAATGTTTGGCGAATATGCGATCTACTACGGCGAGAAAGTGGTTGCGCTTGTTTGCGATCACCAACTTTTCGTCAAACCCACTGCTGGTGGAAGAGATGCGATGCTCCAAGGGAGCCGCTACGCGAAGCTTGCGCGACGAGAGTCGTTCGCTAATCTCGTAGAAGCATCCCCATACCCAGGTGCTAAACCATATTTCCTAATTGGCGAGCAACTTGACGATCGACAAATGCTTTACTGTGTAGCATTCCCTAATCGGTTTCGGTTGGTGGTGTAATTGTTGCCCAGCGCTCGACAATTTTACCGTCTGACAGTTTCCAAAGCACAAAACCTTTGAATTCAATCTTCTTACCCGTAGAAGAATCAGTTCCAAGCCAGACGTTCCTTACCATAACTTTGTCGCCCTCAGCAATGGTATCCTCAATTGTTACATATATATCTGGATACTTAATAGAGACACTTTCCATCATCCGTTTCGCAGGTTCAGGACCGACCGATTCTCCATATGGTTCATCGTGGTCTACAAAATCAGTTGCAAAATTCTGGTAAGCGACAGCAGAATTTTTGCGGTTCACAAATTCCTCAAAATGATTGCGGATGAATCTCTTATTTTGTTCTAACGTTTGTTCTGTAGACATCGAAGTGATTCCTTTACTACAAAACCTGTAGGTTTAGCAGCACTCATCGTACCACACTTAGATCGCCACCTTTATTCACTAGTATGCGATGCCAAGTTTCCAGGGGAACAATGAGCTTTGCAAGCAGGGGAAGCAGATTTTAAGCAATGGCTTCTGTGCCCAACAATTCACGCCATCCACTCCTCCCAATCAGGGGCGGCTATCACCAGTTGAGCAAATCTGTCTGGGCTGACCTCACCAAACTCTAACATCACGCCCCAACGCTGATCATTCGTTAGGGTACTGAGTAATTCTTTAACCGCATCAACCCCAAATTCAAACCGCTCAATCGCTAATTCAGCATAATATTTTACCCGCTCCCACCAAGAATCACTGAGTGTTTGATCTGCGTCCATACCCCTCCCATTATTACTTCCATCTTCATATTTGGGGGGTATGGACGGCGGGAAATCAGGCAAGGGGGCTCTTAGCAGGGAGCAAGGGAGAGAATTTTGGACTAATTTCCTCTGCTCCCTGCCCCCTGCACCCTTGCTTTCTAGCGGGAGATTAATCCCATACTGAATCCGCATCCTAGCCGCATAAGCTGCATTTCTTTCAAGCTCTTGGCGACGTTTTTCTTCCCTCTGTTCCCGTTGCTTTTGGCGATATTCCAAAACCTTCTGGGCAAACTCTACATCCTCAGTATTGAGGCGATAATACCGAACCCGCTGACCATCTTCCACAGGTCGGCGTGACTCCGTAGACAATCCGAGTTGTGAAAGATACTGCCCTAAAATCCACACAGGGGATTCATCAAGGGGGATGGTCAAATTCAAGATGCCCTTGATGTGCGCTGCATTGCGCTTAGAGAAATCCGCCAATACTTCAATTATTGCCTCATCCCCTTTAATCTCAAGCCCATCCATCATCTCCATCAATACCACCCTCAGTCCCAATCGATGACGCATAAGCCAGGACGTGGAATAATTACTCCAATCAGTACAAATAGGGAGACGCTCACGTTCACTTTTATCCCGTTCCACCACAACAGTCGGCGGTGAAACAAATTCTCGCCCATGGTCATCAGTGACCATTTCCCCAGGTGCGGCCAATATCGCTTCAAGTGCGACAATCTTTTTAATTAAGCGTCCGCCATCATCTTGCTCAACCAATTCCGGGGTAACACTCATGCCGTAAGTGTCGTGTATGCGAAACTTTTCACATTCCAACACTTCCAGAGGTTTGAGATAATCTTGATGCTGTCTGCTGGTGTAAGTCCTCAAGTCAATATCTTTGGCGTTAGCAACTTTGCGATAATGCTCCTCATCGATGACAATCCCCACCGCCTTCATCCATCGAGAAACCCCCTCATGAGTTGCATTACCCAGAGGAATAATTGTATTCCCCATTTCTGAGAGTAATAATCGCAAATCAGTCCGTAAATTATTAATCGACCAATTGCGCTGCGCCTCAATCTGACAACTGGTATCCAAAGCCCAATCCTTCTCAGCCCCACGTTTGCCAGTTTCCCGATCAATGCGAATCAAAAACGCGGTCATCTCGTTCTTCTGAAGAATCTTTTCC
>CAVYXS010000035.1:0-54089 GCA_963772205.1 uncultured cyanobacterium | reverse complement strand
GCCTCCAATCGCCTGATTCAATCTCAACCAGCTAAAATTTCTGATTTAATGGCAGCTTATTACCGTCGCATTGATGCTGGTATCCGCGATGCGGCGCTGTTGCAAAAGCAAATTGCGGAGGATGGTAAATTATCTCCATCTGATGCAACGGCGGTTTTGCAAGGGATTGATTTTTTTAGCTCTGTACAAGCCAAAAACTGGCTGACGGATGAGACTTTAAGTAAACGTATTGGTTCTACAGCAGCGGTGCTAACCCTCGCCGCCAAACTAAATCAGGTTCCCCAGAACCCCAAGGAATTGTATACTTCGGAATTTATTGGTAAAGCTGCAGAAAGCACCCAAAATTTGATTAATTTGGTACATGCTGATAATCCCGCACTAGCCCAGAAACTAGAAGGTAAGCGTACAACTGCTCGCACTACCAATTCTCAACCCCTGGAGGGCGCCACAGATATCGGTAATTTGCAAGTTGAAGGGGAGGTGAGATTCGCTAGTGAATCAACCCAGTTGACTGATGAAGGTAAGCAAACGCTGAATAAGGTGGCTCAAAAATTAGCCGGATTAAATGAAGAAACAGTTGCTGTGAAAGTGATTGGCCATACATCTAAATCTGGCGAATCTGAGTTTAACCAAACTGTTAGCCAACAACGCGCTCAGTCGGTGGCTGACTATTTGCGCGATCGCGGTGTCAAACTGAAAATTGAAGCCATAGGAAAAGGCGGACAACAGCCTCTACCTAACATCAATGCTGAGGATAAACGTAACCAACGCACAGAAATTCGTTTAGTTCGCGTGAGTTAACTTCAGGAGATGGGGGAATGGGGGGAGCGAAATCCCTAAGTCCTAACTCAGGATTCGCACCCTCTCCCGATCCAAAAGGCGATCGCCGTACTGTTAAATCTATAAAAATATTAATAATCCTTAATAGTAAAGACTATTAAGGATTGTAGATAAGAGCACAAGATGCTCAACACCCTGATTGTTCCTTAAAAATCGTCGAGAAACTGACTAAGTCGGCTGATGACGGGGTCAACCTCTTGAGGAGGGGTAGGAGCAGCATAGGTAGAAGTAGTATTTACCACTTCTGCGACTTGTGCTGAATTGGTCGGAACCTGAATAATTGGTCGTTCATTGACCATGATTGCCAGTTGAGCTACTTGTTGAGTAAGTTGCAGAATATGGCTTTCCATCGCCTCTAAACGATTGGATTCCTTCGCAAAAAAACGTTCCTCAAGGTCAGTCATTTGATGTTGCAGTTCACCGATTCGTTGTTCAACCGATTCTGTGGCTGCGGGTTTGGGACCTGGTTTGACTGATTCCGGTACACATAAAGATTGCCATAGGGCTTCTTTACAGAGGTCGCTGAAAGTTTTGTCCGGTTGTTTTTCCAAATAGCTTTCAACAAGGGCTAACAAACTTTCATCAGCGACCCCTGGATTGAACGTGACCGATTTAACTACCTTTTTTGACCATTGGAACATTAGTTTTAAGCCTTAGCCGCGCGAGGGGAGGATAGCTGGGCTTCTCCATAAATATACTGCCCCAAGGCATTAGCTTGGCGAGAAGGTGCAGCTAAATAAGCGATTAATTTTAGCTTCCTTGAGTAGACGTTGTACGTCTTCCCAGAAAAATTCTCCACCTCCGCCAGTGAGAATCACATCTGTAACCCGCTCTGGCAACCACGCTAGCACACGGCTACAAATTTCGCGAGAAAACTGCTCTATGAGGTTGGGGAGAAAGTCATCCAGGTTCGTGGGCTTGCTAGCACCTTTGGGACGGTAGAAACGTTCACCTTTGGGTTTGTTAACAGCAGAAATCAGCGCCAAAGATTGACTATCGGCTCCCTCAATCTCAGCTGCTACAAGTTCATAAAATTTACTCATCCCAAAGTCTTCACTCTTGGAAGCAGCGCGTCGCAAAGCGGAAGTTATCCACCATCAAGAAATCGATGGTTTGATGTCCTACATCGACAATTGCCACCGATATTTTCGTAAAATCGGGACTACTGCCGGTTTTTTTGGGTTGAGCTTCAGACCACAGCAGACTACCATAGCCTTCTGGCATTACCCAGACTTTACTGATGTTGAGGCCTACAGATTCGCCCCGGAAATTTAACTGATGATTTCCAGTTACCAATTTGGTCAACTGTTCTTTTTCTCTTTCAAATTGCTCTAAAGAAAGGAAAGGTAGACCTAGTACCACTGCAATTTCGTCTTTGAGTTTAAAGTAACCGGCACTTGCCAACACTTTTACCAGTGCGTCCTCTACCTTAGATTTTCCTACCCCTAGATTGGCTCCAAAGTCTGCTGCTAATTGACCTACGGCATATCCACTACCTTGATACTCTAGCCACAGATCCATTAAAGGGTCAGTAGCCCTAGCTTCAAATACGCCCCCGCGTACCTGTTCGATGGACATTTTTTGGACATTGGCAGGAATGAATATTACATTATTGGGTTCGCGGGTGACACAAGTTTTTGTGGAAGTTCTACCTAAATCCACACTGAGTATGGCTTTACCCCCAGAACTATTAGGTAATTTATTCAAATTACTGGTATTGATTGGAGTAGATGCCGTCACTCTATTTAGAGGTATAGCAGCGGCATTCATTGGGGTAGCAGCGGAAGGTTGGTCTGTCATGTAGGCTCCTAATTCTAACTTAACTGTAAAAAGTTATCATGCTCATCTTACAAAAATACTGGCTACCAGAAATTCTTGGTTGCGTCAAGTGTAGCTAGAAATACGCCAAAAATTAATTCAGGCGATCGGCAATTTAACATTATTTGGCATAGTGTAGATTAATTTTGGTGATATTTAACGCCTGTTTTTACACCAAAAGCTTGTGTATTTCATTTTTTGGTCTTTTTACGCCGACGCTGGAATACCCAGACACCAAATGCCACAACCAAACTCCCAAGAATAATTTTGGATACAGGAGCAAGGTACTTATCCACAAGTTCATACTGACTACCCAAAAAGTATCCTGAGTATGTTAGCAGACATACCCATGCAGCGCTACCCAGTGTTGTCTAAAATAAGAAAGGTAGTAAATGCATATTAGTAATGCCTGCGGGAATGGAAATCAAGGTACGGATTCCTGGCACAAGCCGACCAATAAGCACTGCAACAGAGCGATTCCCCAACAACGTAAGGCGTTGATGGTATTAGTTATCCATTCGAGCATCGAGTTGATTCCTAAAATTTCTGCACCAGTATGGTTGCTAAATTCAGCCTGAGCTTTCTCAATCGTTAATTCTCCAAATCCAAACTTGCTGGAGTCAAGATAACAAGGTTGGGATAAAATTTGCAATTAAACTCCCAAACAACTTCATCGGCATGGGCAGAAAATTCAAAATTGGGAATTTTGCAAAAAGTTACCAGCAAGGTGAGCCAGAACTAGCAAATTTCTCTTGACAAATTTTGAATTTTCTGCATACTATGTGCTGCTAGACAGTCGGGGTTAATGATTGTACTCTAGGTTCCGATTGCCAGTCTAATGGGTTCCAAACCCGATCTTCCAGAGCCATTTGCTCAATTAAACTTGCCAATCTCAGAGCTTTGAGTGCTTGTTCACCACCGACGGAAGGTTGATTACCACCATGTACACAATTGACAAAATGTTCCAACTCTGCACTTAGGGGTTGAATATTAGTGGTGTAGACTTTTTCAATCACACCATCTTGCCTGTATAGCACTTGCCGATGATCATTGAGAGAGTTGGGATTTGTTTGTCGATGAATCAAAATTTCATTCTTGAGAAAATCAGCCTCAGTAAATGAATTTTTACAATGGGCGACAATACGACGAATTTTCCGGTGAGTAACCTTGCTGGCAGTTAAAGTCGCTACAATGCCATTGGCAAATCCTAAAGTAGCCGTCACATAATCTAAATAACCAGAGTCCAGGGAACGAGTACCGCTAGCAGTCAACTTCACTACTGGGGATGCAGCTAATTCTAGAAGTAGGTCAATGTCATGGATCATTAAATCCAGCACCACCGAAACATCATTCGCTCGATCTGAATAAGGACTCATGCGGTGAGCTTCTATAGCCAGCAATTCCTCAGTTTTCGAGTACTTTGCTTAATTCCTTAAATGCTGGATTGAAACGCTCAATGTGACCTACTTGCAGGATACATTGAGACTCAGCCGCCGCATTTACTAAGGATTCCGCCTCAGAAATACTGGCAGCAATCGGTTTTTCAATCAAAACGTGAATTCCCGCTAACAGACAATTTATGCCCACAGCGTAATGCAGACGGGTAGGAACGGCAATACAAACTGCTTCCACATGGGGAAGTAGGTCACAGTAATCTTCAAAAAATCTTACCTTGTATTTGCTGGCGGTTTCTAATCCCCGTTCAACATTAATATCCGACACCCCCACCAGTTCAACATCTTTCATTGAACTCAGCACGCGAGTGTGATGTTGTCCCATGTTACCCACCCCGATTACGCCTATGCGAATCGGTCGTGGCTGGTTGCGCTGTGTATATGGATTCGTTTCTGCCACTGACATGTTATTTTGCACTTATGATTCTCTCCTCAACCACCAAATTTAGAGACGCTGCGGACGTTGGCCTTTATACTTAACTGCCAGTTACGATCCGTCTAAAACCATCCAGATGGTAACATAGAGGTTCTAATTATGAAGAATTTCAAAGATTATTATGGGTTCCCGCAATCTGGCTATCTTTTGTATAGTCAGTTTCCCATTGATTGATTTTTTGCACTTTATTATACAAATTATAAGGTGTGTTTTTATTGACTTAAAAATCTCAGTAATACTTAAACAGAAATTCTCAGATGCTGATTAGTCAATTAATGAACGGTATTAATATCTAATTGATACCATTGAAAACTAATATTTTGTTTTGTCAGGAAAATTACAAAAATGCCAAAGTTTCCTACTGAAAGAATTGTCTAAATACAGCATTTATGTAGAATTACCACCGCTGATCCACTTAAAATAATTTTTGCATAATTATCTACAACACTGCTAGATTGCCCTGTCGAATTGTTGGGGAACACTGACGTAGATTTTTGCCTTTAGCTCTGGAGGGGGGTAATAGCCACCGCCCTTACCCACAGAAGTCTAGAGGTGTCTGGGGGTGTGATTTGACGATAGAAAATCCAAAATTTGAAATCATCATGAAAGCTGTAATTTTGTTATCTGGGGGATTAGACTCTTCTACTATTCTGTACCAAGCGAAGGCTGATGGTTGTGAGTGTCACGCCATTTCCTTTGATTACCAGCAGCGTCATCGACGAGAGTTAAATTCAGCCCACAGCGTCGCTCAAAAATCTGGAGTGATAAAACATCAGGTGGTTAATTTTGACTTACGACAATGGGGCGGTTCGGCGCTGACAGACGATGGAATTGATTTACCCCAGGAGCGCTCCTTAGAGGAGATGGCGCAAAATATTCCTGTAACCTATGTACCTGCTCGTAATACCATCTTTTTAAGCTTTGCCCTGGCTTATGCTGAAACGATCGCCGCCCAGAGGATCTACATCGGCGTCAACGCTTTAGATTACTCTGGATATCCTGATTGTCGCCCCGACTATATCCAGGCGATGCAAGAAGTTTTCCGTCTGGGAACCAAACAAGGCCGTGTTGGCGAACCCATCACCATTGTTGCGCCCCTGATTCACCTGAAAAAAACCGAAATCATCCAACTGGGTAACAAATTAGGAGTTCCTTGGGAGTTAACTTGGTCTTGCTATACCGGTGGCGATATCGCTTGCGGAGTCTGTGATTCTTGTCGCTTGCGCCTAGCAGCTTTTGCCGAATTGGGACTTAAAGATCCAGTTTCCTATGCAGTGTAGGGAGGTGGGGAAGTGGGGGACAAGGAGATATTTTAAATTTATCTCCCCATCTTCCTATCCCTCCTCCTGTTCCAATCGTCGCAATTGGATTTGATGTAGGCGTGGTCCGACAACGGAAACCACGGTGAATTCAAGATTTTGATAAAAGAAGGTTTCCCCTTTGGCGGGAATTTTCTGCCACTGGTACAGCAAAAAGCCTCCCAATGTCTGGTATTCTTTAGTTAAGGGCAAATTGATATTCAAGACTTCGTTAAGGTCTTCTAGGTTGATTTGCGCCTGGACTAAAAATATCTGCTGGTCTAACATTTGGATCAGCAAGTCTTCGGCGCTGTCTAGTACACCAGCATCGCCAATAATTTCGGCAATGACATCTTGGAGTGTTACTAGTCCCACAATACTGCCAAATTCATTGACTACCATGACCATAGCTGGCTTTTCTTGCTGCATCATTGGTAGTAGTTCACTCAAAGGGGTGTGTTCAGGTACAAATCGAGCCGGACGCATCCAAGGTTGAATTTGTGTTTCTAAATTCAGTTTACCGACAGCTAAGGGTTTTGCTAAATCTTTAAAGTAAACTATGCCACGAATATCGTCTAAAGATTCACCGATGACAGGATAGCGCGAGTGACCAGTAGTAGCCATTTCCTGGAGTAATGCCCCGAAAGTGGCGTCTTTGGCTAAGGCGACAATACTGGTGCGCTTAATCATCACATCTTGGGCTGTGACATCGCCAAACTCAAAGACGTTATTTAGCAGTTCTCGTTCTGAAAGTTGTAAACCTGTGGATTCCCTTTCCGTGGAAATAATTAACTGTAATTCTTCAGAAGTTACAGGTGGCCTCCACCCTTGACCTGTGTATTCGATACCGAATAATCGCAGTAACCAGCGATTGGATTGGTTGAGAATCCAGATAAAGGGACTGAAAAAGCGGACGATCGCTTTTACCGACGGACCCAAAAACCGTGCTAACTGTTCTGAGTACAGCATAGCAACTGATTTAGGACATAGTTCTCCTAAAACAATTTGCAAATAGGCTATCAAAAAAAAGGCGATGGGGATTGATAGGGAATGGGCGATGAATTTACTCATCCCAACTGGTATAGGCCAGGATTTGACCCATACATCAACCAACACCACAATCGTATTTTCGCCGATCCACCCCAGTGCCAAACTAGAGAGGGTAATACCTAACTGGGTGGTAGATAGCAATCTGTCAATACTACGTTGCAACATTTCCACCGCGATCGCTGGGATGTCACCAGCTTTCACTAGCTGATGAATACGCGATCGCCTCACTGTCACCATTGAAAACTCCGCCGTAACAAAAAAGGCATTGATTGCAATCAGTAGCAGCACTGATAGCAATCGCAGCCCCACGTCTGTCAAATTTAAGCTAGAAAAACCACTCACCGCTAAAGCTCGTGTACAACTTACGCTCCCATTCTTTAATTATTAGGGATTGGGCATTGGGTATGAGATACAGAAAAAACTCTTCCCTAGTCCCTAGTAGTCAGCCACACTAACCTTGCTTAGTATGTAGTGAGCGATTTATCGCTTTTTTAGGACTAAAGTCCTAACTACGAACCAAGTATTGTTGCTTTGGTGAACTACTAGTCTCATACCATCTACTTTTCTACAGGAATATTCGACACCTCTAGCTTTAATTGTTGAGCAGGATAATCTGTCAAAGCTAGGGATATCTTTTTCACGTCATCAAGCAAAGCTGTGGGAATGCTCACAGTACCAGAAAAAGTTGGTCCATTTGCAGGCAATTCACTTGGTAAGCCTTCAGTACTAGCACTGAGAGTTCTGCCTTTGTCATCGGTGACATCCAAAAAACTATACAGGAAACGCACAGAATCCTTACCTTTGTTCTGCATTTTTACTTTCAGTAGTAGATCCCCGCCAGAATAGCGAACAGATTGTACAGACAGAGTTACACCGCCATTTTCAGCCGCGACTGGAAACCCAGGCTGGGGTTTTTCTTCAACCGCTTCCTGGGGCTTTTGCTCTGGCTTAGGCTTGCTGTTCTTGCTCTCTTCACCATCTTCGTCTACCTTTTCGGATTTAGCAGCCTTGGTCTTACCCTCAATCCGTGACTTGACAGTTTTCAGGATTTCATCCTCTCTTAAAAAGGTTACTCCTCCCTGTTGCGAGTTTGTTGACTTACTACTAGCAAATTTTGTTGTTGGACGGCCATCTGGGGTTGTTACACCTTTAAGTGCTGAACTTCCCAGCGTAAAGCCCCAAAAGGCGCTCACAGAACCAGATCCCAACATCAGGGTTAGCAAAATTAACGTAAGAAGTATCGTGGAATTTATTTTCATCGTTGGACAAGCTATTGCACAAGAATGCTGGTCTAGTTAAAAGTAAAGTATTGAAGCACTTGACCTCAACCCTTAAAACAACTTAATCAATATTAGTCTGCACTATTTCTTAGTCCAATTATCTAGCATAAAAATCTGGTAAAGTATTTTTGAGGGTAGACAAATTTACGACTTACGCTACAATTAAAACTTGACCAGGGTTGGCCGAGCGGTTGAGGCAACGAACTCATAATTCGTGCAAGGCAGGTTCAACTCCTGCACCCTGGATTAAATTAGTTGTGAGTGCTGAGTCATAAGTTATCTAGTTGACCTCCTGACTCAGCACTCAATAGCCTAAAATCGGAATTCAGTACCGACTTTGAGCTTATTGGCATTCATGCGGGGAGACATTAGCAGTGATGTACCGTAGGGATTAGGTAAATCGGGAGTGCGAAGTATTGGATCATTGCCTACCTGTTGGGTCAAGACATCGTGATAAAGAGTGTTAACCAACTCAGCATCGCGGGCGATTTCATTTTCTGGAAAACTATTCTGCAAACCAGAACCCGACCCCAGTAAAGAGTCTAGCTGACGTTTGTTGCTGCGATTTTCATAAAAATTGCGATCGTGTTGAAAAAAAGCACGATCAAAGGCATCATTTGTGCTTTCATAATTAGGTGCAGGTGTATCTGCAGCTGCAACACCAGGAAAAGCAATACTAGTAGCCAATAGCACCAATAAACTACTAAGAGTTTTAGTTTTAAATGTTATACCCATGTTGACCACTCCGAAATCTTGGGGCGAATATTAACTTATGCTTTAAATTCAGAACTGTGATAAGTTCAAACTTTGGTGTAGCATAATTTTTAACGTTTTGTAATGACTGATATTACTGAAACCCTTAGCCACGCAAATATTTGGGCGTCCACTGCTGATTTGACTACCCTGCGCCACAAGTTACTAGATTTATTTAGCCAACTCGCCTATCAAGAGGGTGATTTTGTCCTGGCTTCAGGACAAAGCAGTTCTTATTACGTTAATAATACCCAGGTAACACTGCATCCCCAAGGTGCTTTAGCCGTCGGAAAGATACTGTTTCCTATATTACCCATGGATACGCAGGCGGTAGCGGGGTTGACACTCGGCGCTGACCCAGTTGTGACAGCGGTGAGTGTGGTGTCTGTGTATGAAAATAGACCGATACCAGCCTTGATTGTTCGTAAAGAAGCCAAGGGACATGGAACAAGGGCTTATATTGAAGGACCGATTTTGCCAGAAGGTGCAAAAGTGGTAGTTTTAGAAGATGTCGTCACTACAGGGCGATTGGCGATGAAAGCTGTAGAGCGGCTGAGAGAAGCAGGTTATACAGTTGAGAGAGTAATTTCACTAATTGATAGAAAGCAAGGCGGGGCGGAGTTTTATCAATCTGTTGGGTTAGATTTTGAGGCTGTGTTTTCCATTGAGGAGATTCAGCAACGGTATCGGGAGTTAGGGAATTAATTGGAAAATTAGGGATGCGATCGCATCCCTGATATTGTCCCTTGTGGGCTGGGTTAGTGTTAAGTTTAAATATGGTCTTACAGGTTTGACTGCATGGGTGCTGAGGGTGACATCAAACGCGAACGTGAAGCTGTATTTCAGCCAGAATTTATAGAAGACCTCGAATACTGGGTTGAGAAAGACCGAAAAATGGCACTTCGTATACTGAAAATAGTCAAAGAAATTTTGCGAGATCCTTTTGAAGGCATTGGTAAGCCTGAACCGTTAAAATATGAGTATTCTGGATGTTGGTCGCGTCGCATCAATCAAGAGCATCGCCTTGTGTACTTAGTTAGCGATAACAGAATTGATTTTCTGAAAGCTCGATATCACTACGAATAAATATATTTAAAAAACCTAGAAAAAATAAGCTGGAGTTGATAATTATTATGTCAATTAAAATTACATCAGAAGAAGCAGCTAAAAATTTAGAGAGTATTTGTAATCAAGTTGTTGAAAATCAGGAAGTGGTGCGAATTTGTCAACCTGATGGTAGAAATGTTGTGTTAATTTCTGAAACTGAACTGGAAAGTTTATTGGAAACCATTTATTTGCTTCGTTATCCTGCAAATGCTACTCGTTTATTCACTGCTTTACAACGTGCAAAAGCAAAAAGTGTCGAACCTCAATTAGTTAGTGAATTATACGAAAAGTTTGGGCTGCAGGAAGATAATAGCAGTAGCGATATTGAGATAGCTAATTAGTAAATTTTTGATTAGCAAGCACCTAATTAATTAAATTTATGAATGAATTATTGAATCGTATTACACAAATTCCTGGTCGAATGTGGAGGTCGTCCTTGCATTCGAGGTATGAGAATTAGAGTTAGTGACATTTTAGAAATGTTAGCGGAAAATGTCAGCGTTAGCGAAATTTTAGAAGACTTTCCCGATTTAGAAGCAGAAGATATTTAAGCTTGTCTTTTGTTTGCTGCACGATGCACTGATTTTGTGCGGTTGACAGCATGATAATTTGGATTGATTATATCCTAAATTTCCTCACTCAGTCTTTGTAACAATTCCTCCCGCGATAAATTACCCAAAGCAAGAAGTAACTGAGTCCGTTCTGAAATCGGAATTTCGGCAATCTTTGCCACTAAATCAGATAATTCAGAATCTAAAGTACCAAATCGCGCTTCCAGAAGACAAGCTATCATTGAAACTTGTCCTTCTAACTTACCTTCTTGCTTCCACTCTTCTATTTGTTGTAAATAAGCTGGTGATAAGTTCATAATCACTTCCTCTTCTTCCCTACTTAAATTATCTCTCAACTCTAAGTTTTTGCGCCAGTCGGCTAAAATTAGTAACAAATTCTCTCGAAAAGGGTTATTTTCTGGTAGCTCAATCAACTGCTCTACCGCTCTTTTCTGTGTTCCTCCTTTACCCAAAACTCTCAACCATAAGGTGTTCTCATTTTCTGGTAACTGATGAATAATAACTATTGCTGTTTTGAAAATATGTGGAAGAAAATAAACACCTTTTATCCAATTTTCTTCAGTCTCAGTTGCTCCTAATCCTTCAATTCAGATAATCAAACAATTTTTAGTCAAAGCAAGGATAATATTATCAAAATATGGAAAGTTAAATAAGTGATGTTGAGTTATGGCGATTCTCGGTTGATACCAATTATTTTAAAGATGCATAGAATTAGCCCACGTTCGCCTTGGCGTTCGCGTTCGACGTTCGCGTAGAGTATCGCCGTTCTCAAAGAGTAGGGTAGGTGGGCTTTGTTTGTATAGCCCCAGAATTCTATTCTGAGGGCTATTTGATTAATTAACTTTGCGTCACTACTTCCTTATCTTTCGCCAAGAATTTCTCAAGTTCTGTCAACGCATCAGCATCAACTTTGGTTTGCATCGGACAGAATTTAGGCCCACACATCGAACAAAACTCAGCAGTTTTATAAATATCTGCTGGTAAAGTTTCATCGTGATATTCCTTAGCTCTCTCAGGGTCGAGTGATAATTCAAACTGACGGTTCCAGTCGAAGTTATAACGGGCTTCGGAAAGTTGATCGTCTCTATCTCTCGCACCAGGGCGATGTCTGGCGATATCGGCTGCATGGGCTGCTATTTTGTAAGCAATCAACCCATTCCGCACGTCTTCGGCATTGGGTAATCCCAAATGTTCTTTGGGTGTGACATAGCACAACATAGCCGTACCGTACCATCCCGCCATCGCTGCGCCAATGGCTGAGGTAATATGGTCATAACCGGGAGCAATATCTGTCACCAAGGGGCCAAGAACGTAGAAAGGTGCTTCTGAACACTCTTCCATTTGCTTACGGACGTTGAACTCAATTTGATCCATCGGGACGTGTCCAGGCCCCTCTACCATCACCTGAATGTCATCTTCCCAGGCTTTGCGGGTTAGCTGTCCGAGGGTTTTCAATTCGGCTAATTGGGCGGCGTCTGAGGCGTCATGGGTGCAGCCAGGGCGCAGGGAATCGCCTAAACTGAAGGAGACATCATATCTCTTGAAAATCTCCACGATGTCGCGGAAATGGGTGTAAAGTGGGTTTTGTTTATGGTGATGCAACATCCACCGCGCCAGAATACCGCCACCGCGAGAGACGATACCAGTGATCCTGTCTCTTACTAAGGGCAAATGCTCAATCAAAATCCCGGCGTGGATGGTTTGATAGTCTACCCCTTGTTGGGCGTGTTTTTCGATGATGTGTAAAAAATCATCGGGAGTCAGCTTTTCAATTGTGCCGTGGACACTTTCTAAAGCTTGGTAAACTGGCACTGTACCAATGGGAACAGGCGAAGCGTTAATAATAGCGGTACGAATTTCATCCAAGTTACCGCCGCCTGTGGACAAGTCCATTACGGTATCAGCACCGTATTTCACCGCTAAGTTGAGCTTATCAACTTCTTCTTGAAGATTGGAAGAGTTGGGTGAGGCTCCGATATTAGCATTGACTTTACATTTAGAGGCAATGCCGATCGCCATCGGTTCTAAATTAGTGTGATTAATGTTCGCTGGGATAATCATCCGTCCCCGCGCCACTTCCTCACGAATGAGATCAGCAGGAAGATTTTCCCGCTGGGCGACGTAGTGCATTTCTTCGGTGATGACACCCTGACGGGCGTAGTGCATTTGAGAAACATTGCTGTGTCCACGGCGCTTTGCAACCCATTGTGTCCGCATATTGAAATTCCTCGATAAACAGCTTCCCTCCGCTGGTATTACCCAGACTCAGGTGTTAAGGGTGTGATCTCAGCCTGGCGTTTCAGGCACCCCTAGCATGGAAATTGATTGTACCACTTTGATTGTGGCTAGCGGCAGGGGTGTTAACAATTTCTGAGGATGTGGGGGTTAAGCTGTTTTTTCGGAGTCTGGTGATTTTTGTTGCTGCTCAATAATGTCTAATATTGCTTTTTGGATTTCTTCTGGTGTCATTGAGGCGGGATAAGTCGCAGTTGGTGCTGTATAAATATCGCATCACACAGCGTTATTTTTGTAAATTTAAGCATATATACCGAGGAATAACAAGTTATTGATATTACATAATCGCTGTAATTATAGTTATTGAGTGACTCTTAAAATGGTTAATCCAGGAACTAATAATTCGGATGAGCAAGAGTTTTGGAAAAATGCAAGCACTAAATTTGAGGAGAAAGTTCAAGATTTTTCTAAAACTCTGAATATAGCTATCATTGGAAAGGTTAGCTCTGGCAAAAGCTCATTAATTAATGCTTTGCTCAAAAGAAGTCGCAAACAGGCTATTGCAGAAGTGGGTGCTGAAGCTGGTGTAACTACGAAATTAAAAGTAATACGATTAGATGAGCGAGTTAGGCTCATAGATTCACCGGGGCTTGATGATGTTCGTGCTGAGAATAGTGCTATTACACAAGAATTTCTCAAACACATTGATGTAGGTATTTTAGTTGTCACTGGAGCAGCAGATGCTTCTCAGAAAAGATTCTTGGATGATCTCTAGATCGCATTGTGAATCTGTATTTGTTGTTCTGAATAAAATTGATGAATGGGATAGACTAGCGCCCTCAGCTTTAGAGAAAGTTATTACTCAGTGGAAAGCAGTTCTGAAAATAGAAAAAATTTACCCAGTGTGTGCATTTGGCTACGATGCTGATACTCCCCCTGAAACTCCGCTAGATATTCGTGGTGTGTATTGGCTTCGGGAGGATATCGAAAATTTTTTAGTTTCAAAGGGGAAGGATCTGCTACTCGCTCGTCACATGGGTGAGAAAAAACCCTATGCAGTAGGCATAATAGCGACTGCATTAGTTGCAGTCGCCGTTCAAGCATTTATTCCTGGTAGTGCAGCTTATATCACAGCTACACAAGCTGCCGCAATTGTTTCCTTGTCCTATCTGTATAGTGGTGAAATTCTTTCGTCAAAAGCTGCTTTTGCTTTGCTTCCTGCATTTGCAAGTGAGGCGGTTACAACAACAGTATTTCTGTGGGTTAAATCATTTTTGCCACCCACAGGAGTTCTTGATGTTGCAGCAGCAGTTGTCGCCGTAAGTATTACTCTCGCAATTTTAGCCACTGTAAATAAAGTACTTGAAAGTGGAGCAAAACTAGAGGAAGAAGAATTTCTTAAGTCAAAGTTCCGAACTTACCGCAAGCAGGCAGAAACAGCTTTAAAGGGTTTATCTCTGACTGATTTGAAAGATTTAGCATCTTTGAAAGGCATTATCGAGAAATTTATTTAGTAAATTTAACATGGGGCGATCGCGCCTTTGAAACCCGAAATGCGATCGCACTCTTTTTCTTTACACATCATCAGGTTCAATACCCAACTGGCGCAACCTTTCGGCCAAGCGTTCAGCCTTTTGTTGTTGTTGTTCTAACTGTGATGCTAATTGTTGCGATCGCTCTGTAATAGAATCAGTCAGCAGGAGACTTTGAGGATGTTCTTGAAAATTCTTGCCTCCGGCACGCTTCGCGAACACGAAAGTACCATCTGACTGTGGTAACTCAGTGTGATCGGGAAGATGGGTGATGCCTAGTTCAGCAGGTTTGGCAAGAGTCATAGAACTTTGGCGCTTGGTTAGAGACTCGTTTGTCTTTAGGGACTTCCAAATAAAAAAATATACAATATTTTCTTGTGGGGTGGGCGTCTCGCCCGCCTTTGTCTACGGGCGGGCAAGATGCCCACCCCACAAGATTGGATAATTTATTTCTTGGAAATCCCTTATTTTAAGCTAAAGTTGATTGGTTTAAATACCAGATATTATTGGGCGATCGCCTTTTTGAAACTTCACCCACGCCTGCTGCAGTGTCTCAGGGGCAGGATTCTTGGCGTCATATACTACAATCACGTTAGTCAGTGGGCGTCCGGCTGGGACTAAAATTTTACCATTGGCGGCTAAAGCTCTGGATGCGCCGCCGTCTAGGTTCATCGCTTCATGACAACCAATGGCTTTCATTACTTGCGCTTCTTGGTGCAAAGTTAAATTGGTATCAAAATTTACCATAAATAATTTTTTACCATCAGCGGTAAACCCAATTGCTGTCCTAGCACCAGTACCTAAAACAGCTCGGATTTTTAAAGCCTTCAATTTCTGGATTAAGCCAAATCTCTCCTTTTCGCAAAAGTCTGGGGCCACAGGTGAGAGAAAACCAATGTTGATTCCATTCTGGTTTACC
Source organism: uncultured cyanobacterium (assembly GCA_963772205.1). Lineage (GTDB taxonomy): Bacteria > Cyanobacteriota > Cyanobacteriia > Cyanobacteriales > Nostocaceae > Gloeotrichia. The sequence continues at coordinate 38,795 of CAVYXS010000035.1, read as the reverse complement.
ATCAACTCTGGCTGTCACCATTTCTGGTTGATTCCCGACTCGCAAACCCAAGGTGGTGCCAAAGTTTTCCCACTGGCTATATTTCAGAAATCTCCCTGTTGCTACCATATTACCCATAACTGTTTTCTGGGCATTCTTGGCAAAAAATGTCCCATTAGCAATTACAGCGGCGCGATGACGTGCTACTAGGTTAGTGAATTCTTCATCACCACTGGTTTTCTGAATGGTATTGGCAAAATTTGCATTATTCGCTAAACCCATCGTAATCAAAGTTTTGGGATCAGTAAGGTCGATAATTGTTTGGTAGAAAGAAATACCGTTGACTTTACCCTTCTTCACTTGTACAGCTTGAGCGGTGGCGGGTAATATCAAGGTTAATCCTTGTGTTAGAGCTGCACTTCCTAGAAACAAAAAAGACCGCCGACTCATTTTGGAATTTGGCATGATCCACTCTTTGGTATATCGTTTTTATTAGAATGCCCATACCATCACGTAATTCTGCCAAACTACTATCGGGAAAATGAGGGAGGAATATCTAAGGCATCAAGTAAAAATAAGTAGTGCGGGCATCTTGCTCGCGCGGGCAAGATGCCCGCACTACAAATATTAAATTGTTCAACTTATTTTTACACGACTCCTAATGCCCAATGCCCAATGACTTTAGATATATTATTTTTTACAAACCCTATGGTGTCCTCAGTCAATTTACGCAAGACACCCCCAGCCAAATTACCCTGAAAGATTATATCCAGGTTGCCGATGTCTATCCTGTGGGGCGTTTGGATTGGGACAGTGAAGGATTAATGCTGTTGACGAATAACGGAAAATTACAGCATCGCCTTTCTGATCCGCGATTTGGACATAAACGTACTTACTGGGTGCAGGTAGAGCGGATTCCTGATGAAAATGCTATAAAGAAGTTGCAAACAGGTGTGAAAATTCAAGATTACTGTACTCGACCAGCACAAATCAGGCTATTATCAGCAGAACCCGCCCTACCTGAACGTAATCCACCGATTAGATTTCGCAAAAATATCCCGACAGCTTGGTTAGAAATGACTTTGACTGAGGGAAAAAACCGTCAGGTGCGCCGGATGACTGCGGCTGTAGGGTTTCCGACTTTGCGATTGGTCAGAGTCAGCATAGCCCATCTACAATTAAATGATATACAGCTAGGTGAGTGGCGTGACCTCACATCCTCAGAAGTTAAATTGCTGCATAATTTTACTAAAAACCGTTGAGTAATATAACAACTGTTGACGGTTGACTCTTCTCCCTTGCCTCTGCTTACACTAGTGGGCACTAAAGGTGAAGACCTGCGTCTACATTTATCCATACTCAGATAGCTGCTTGAACTTATTTAACAATAAGTATTATTGCTTATTGCTGTCCCTGGTATTACCAAGCAAGACTTTCAGGATTTAGGTGCTTACACCCCGCATCTAATAAATCACTTTTTGCTATTAGAATCCAGAATAAGTAGATTGGTAAATATATACCTACTTGAGTTTTAATCTATCAATCAATTAAAAAACCCAAGAAAATGAACTATTTTCTTGGCATAATTTTTTCTTTACGCCTTTGTCACAAAATAAGTCAAAAGCAGTATAATAATCTTTTTTTATTACTGTCTTATTTACATCAGCCCTTGGGTGCAAGCTTAATTATTATGCGCCATAATCACAAATCTATCTGGCATCACACTCACGAACAACAAGATATCTTGTCTCCAACCTCAGCACGTTTAGAACTTGTGCCTGAACGCTCGCCCGATTTAGAAAGTTGCACAATGGAAACCCTACGTCGAACGCAAGAGGAACTCCAGTGGTATCGGCGGCTTTATGAAAATATCCCTTCTGTTTACTTCAGTTTAGATACGACAGGAATAATTTTGTCGGTAAACCAAAGTGGTGCAAATGCTCTTGGTTATACCCCTGATGAATTAATAAACAAGCCGATTTTAAATTTATTTGATAGCTCAGACCAACAAAAATTATCTGATGCATTTATAGGATTATTAAGGGCTTCACCAAAGAACGGAATTGCCAATTGGGAATTTCGTTTAAATTGCCCTGCTAGTAAGATTTTATGGGTAAAAATTGTGGCACGGTTATTACCTGGTGCAGACGGACACTATCTTCCACAGGCTAACCCTACTGAAAAGTCTCCGCAAAAAAATCCAGTAATTTTGATGGTTTGCGAGGACATTACTGCCTACAAACAGGCGGAAGAGGCTTTATGTGAAAGTGAACAACGCTTTCAGACTCTGGCTAATACTGCGCCAGTTATGATGTGGATGACAGGATGTGATGGACAATTTACTTTTTTTAATCAATCTTGGTTAAAATTTACTGGTCGCAAGCTAGAGCAAGAGCAAGGATTAGGCTGGCTCAAAGGAGTGCATTCACAAGAACAGAGTTTTTGCAAGGAAATGTACTATTCTGCTTTTCATGCACGCAGAAAATATGAAATCGAATATCGGCTCAAGCGTCATGATGGCGAATATCGTTGGCTTTTAGATACGGGAATTCCTCGATTTATGCCTAGTGGGGAATTCGCTGGTTATATTGGTTGCTGTATTGATATTACTGAACGCAAATTAGCAGAAGTTTCGCTGAAGCACAGTCAAGAAGCGGTACAAGCGCAATTAGAGGAAATAGAAAGCCTCAATCGTCTCAAAGATGAATTTCTCAGTACAGTATCTCACGAACTACGCACGCCACTAACTAACATGAAAATGGCGATTCAAATGCTAGGAATAGCATTAGATCGAGAGCAAAACTTTTTGGCTGAAATGGAAAAGCCACAAACAGAACGCTCCAAAGCCGCTCGCTATTTTGAAATTTTAGACAATGAGTGCGATCGCGAAATCAATCTCATTAGTAATTTTCTAGATTTACAGCGGCTGGATACAGGTGCTAAACCCTTGGTGTTAGAAAAAATTCATGTACAGCAATGGCTGTGGCGAGTATTAGAGCTATTTAAAGCCCGCCATCGTCACTCCTTAGGGCAAACTTTGCGTCTGTTGGTTGCTCCCAATCTTCCCGCACTCGCCTGTGATTTATTTAGTTTAGAACGGATTTTGATAGAATTACTCACAAATGCGTCTAAATTCAGCCCCCCGGACGCAGAAATCACCGTTTCCGCCCAATTAAAAGCTGCAAATATCCAATTTCAGGTAATTAATTCTGGCGTGGAAATCCCTAGCTCGGAATTACCACGGATTTTTGACAAATTTTACCGCATTCCCAGCAATGACCCTTGGAAGCAAGGGGGCACAGGATTAGGACTGGCATTGGTACAAAAACTCACTAAGTATTTAGGAGGAACAATCGAAGTAGAAAGTGGATCAAACCGTACCTGTTTTGCGATCGAACTAGGAGTGGGTAATGAGGTTTGAGGGCATGGGGCATGGGGCATGGGGAAGATGAGGGGGATGAGGGGGATGAGGGGGATGAGGATGTTGAATAATTTTTCACTACTCCTCCAATGCCCAATGCCCATTTCTAGAGAATTGCCTTGCTGATAACTGAAATATTTAACGAATATACGTCACAATTAATACTGCCACCAAAATTCATTTGTAAAACCACAATTTATTGTTGGCCTACTCTAGTAGTCCGCCAACCGAACAATGGGAGGTTGGTGATAATTTTTTTGTAGTGAGGACTAAAGTCCTCGTCTTTTTGAGGACTGAAGTCCTCACTACAAACCAAGCATTGTTAGTGTGGCGGACTACTAGGCGGGGGCTGCCAATTGTGGCACTTTTGATATTAGTGGCTAGAAGCACCTTGGAAAGGGAATAAAGGAACTTCCACTATGCTGATTTGCCCTCAGTGTAAATTTGAAAACTCTAATACCAACAATTTTTGTCAAAAGTGTGGCACGTCCCTGACTCACAAGGTCTGTTCTAATGCAGTACCGCTGTACCTGTAAATGAACAACGTTGTCATAACTGTGGCGCGAATTGTGGAACAGTGTGGTGGGCAATTATTAGCCCAGCAGTGACTGGAGAACAAGGGAAAAAGGAGACAACTTTCTTGCCATCACAATTCTCAGTAGGCTCTTATTTAGACCAAGAGCAGCGCTATCAAGTGTTAGAAACATTACCATTAATACAGAAAAATGCTGTTAATGCTGAGGTATGCGTCAGAGTTTTAGATTGTCAGCCATATCAAATTTCACCCCTCCAAGCATTGCTGGCACATCAGCAACAAGGGCTAGAAACGCTGTCAGTCGGCGAAAGTGAAATTCCTTACCTGGCGAAACCTTATATTGCTTTGGAAGACCAGAGTCAAGAAATACCGCCAATTCATGATGCTTGGCTGCAGGGTGGTATGCAGGTAATACTAATTCAAGACCGCTCGGATTGGCAGAATTTATTGGAACTGTGGCAAGAAGACAGCACAAGCTCATTACAAATTTTACACTGGTTTGCTCAGATGACCCAACTTTGGGTGCGACTGGAATCAGTGAATTGTCGTCAAAGTTTCTTGGATTTGTCAAATTTGCGATTGGATGAAGACCAAACGCTGGCGCTGAGGCGGCTGTATGTGGAATCATTAGATACTCAGTCTGTGGTGGATTCTTCAACAGATGGACAAACCCAAAAGTCTGAGCCATTAAACATTAAAGCTTTGGGGCGGGTTTGGCAGGGGTTATTTAAACAGTCCCAACGCACTCAATTTGGTTCTGTAGTGTATTTGTTGGGGGATTTAGAACTAGGTAAAATTGAGACGATCGCACAGTTGCTTTCGCGTTTAGAGGCAATCGCCACTGAATTAGAAACACCAGCAGCCCCTACTGTTCCCCCACAACCAGCAAAATCTACAACCACCCATACTATTTTGCAATTAGATAACTCAGAAGATTTCTCCGCCAAAAACGATGATTTGCCAACAGTGGTGCTACCAATGCAGTTAAACAGCTTGGAAGATTTCGGGCGCACTGATGTCGGACGTCAACGTCATCACAATGAAGATTATTTTGGGATTGAAACTAAATTTAACAAGCTGGAATTACCCAAAAACCGAGTCCTGCAAGCCCGTGGTTTATATATTCTCTGCGATGGTATGGGCGGACATGCTGGTGGAGAAATAGCCAGTGAGTTAGCAGTCAACACTTTGCGACAATACTTTCAAGAAGACTGGATTGGCAACCAACTGCCAACAGAAGAGAGCATCCGCAAGGCGGTGTATCTAGCTAATCAGGCGATTTACGATCTCAATCAACAAGAAGCCCGTTCTGGCGTTGGGCGCATGGGTACTACCCTGGTAATGCTGTTAATTCAAGACACTCAAGCAGTGGTCGTCCACGTAGGAGATAGCCGCCTTTATCGGTTGACTCGCAAGCAGGAACTACACCAAGTCACGGTAGATCACGAAGTCGGTCGAACGGGAAATTGCTAGGGGTGTAGAAGCGAACATCGCTTATGCCCGTGCCGATGCCTACCAGCTCACCCAAGCCTTGGGGCCTCGCGACGAACACTCAATCAATCCCGATGTGGAGTTTTTCTCGATTAACGAAGATACCCTCTTCATACTGGCGTCGGATGGTCTATCAGATAATGATTTACTAGAAACCCATTGGCGCAGTCACCTATTTCCTTTACTGAGTTCTGGTACTAATCTCGAAGGGGGGGTAACAGATTTAATTGATTTGGCAAACCAATACAATGGTCATGACAATATTACAGCTATACTAATTCGGGCAAAAGTGCGGCCAAATTTAGATGGTCAAGTATAAATGGGAACTGGGGTAGTGCCATGCCCAATGCCCTAGGAATTTTAGATTTTAGATTTTGGATTTTAGATTTTAGATTTTAGATTTTAGATTGAAGTCAAATCCAAAATTGCCAATCCAAAATCCAAAATTGAATTGCCCCATGCCCAATCTCTAATCCTTTTATTTTTATAGGTTGTATTGTGGTTACTCTGACCTTATTAGAATCGCAACAAAAAACGCCACTCCAGCAGTGGTGTTTTGAAAATTCCTCCGTGATTCGAGTTGGTAGAGCGGCGGATAATCATGTTGTGTTAACTGATAGTTTGGTTTCGCGGTATCATTTAGAACTTAGGCAAGTCAGTTCTGGCAGCAATGGCAATTTGTGGCAGGTGGTTAGTCAAGGAACCAATGGTACTTTTGTCAATGGTGTCCTTGTGACTCGCTCTCAACTGCAAGATAATTCCCTTTTGCAACTAGCACAGGGAGGGCCAATACTGAAGTTCCAACTTGAGCAAGTTAAAGCACCGGAATCTTCGTTACCACCGCCAGAGGTTATCGGCTCTACGGAAAAAACTTTCGCACCCAGATTTTTAACACAAAACCCGATAATTTCATCTTATACTTGCACTCACGAAGGTAATTCCCCTAATAATTTGTTTTGTATCCATTGTGGTCAACCCCGTTCGGTACAAAAGAAAATTCGCCAGTATTACGTGTTGCGTACTCTGGGACAGGGTGGTATGGGTACTACGTATCTGGCTTGGGATGGATCTGCTGGGATGGGAGGACAGCCACATTTGCTGGTTTTAAAGCAGATGAATGCTGATATGGCGAAAATTGCCAAAGCCCAAGAATTATTTGAGCGGGAAGCATATACGCTCAAATCACTTAACCATGTGGGAATTCCCAAGTATTATGACTTTTTTGTTGAAGGCGGAAAAAAATACCTAGCAATGGAGTTAGTCCACGGACAGGATTTAGAAAAGCGTATTTATGCTACAGGCCCAGTAACGCCAAACCAAGCGATCGCCTGGATGATCCAAACCTGTGATATTTTGAACTATATCCATAGTCAAGAGCCACCGCTGATTCACCGCGATATTAAACCGGCAAACCTGATGGCGCGAAATTCTAATAATCGCATAGTGATACTGGATTTTGGCGCTGTTAAGGAAATTGGTACTGTACCCGGTACTCGTATCGGTGCAGAGGGTTACTGCGCTCCCGAACAAGAGCGGGGACAACCGCTGACTCAATCTGATTTGTATGCCATTGGGCCGACGCTAATTTTTTTGCTCACTGCGGAAAACCCTTTCAAGTTCTACCGCCAACGCGGGCCACATTTTCGGTTTGATGTTACCCGTGTGCCGACAATTGCACCCCAACTGAGAGAGGTGATAGATCGGGCTACAGAACCATTGCCACGCGATCGCTATAAAACCGCTCTGGAATTAGCTGCGGCTTTAGCTGCTTGTCAATGAGGGCATTGGGCATTGGGGACTAGTAGTCTGTCAAGTTGAAATTGATGGGTAAATAATTCCGTAGTCAGCACTTTAGTGCTGGTAAAATCAGGACTAAAGTCCTGACTACGAAACCCTCAAAACTAACTTGACAAAGTACTAGTAGTCCACGAAAGGAACAATGCTTGGTTTATAGTTAGGACTTTATTCCTAAAAAAGCGATAAATCGCTTACTACATGCCCCATGCCCCATGCCCTATGCCCTATGCCCTATGCCCTATGCCCTATGCCCCATACCCTACTCTTCATCCCAAGTTTCTACAGATAGCAATTCACTAATTGGGTCTTGCATACTAAAACCAAAGTCTAACAGTTCCTGTTTCCAGTGCTGCCATTCATTGCCGTAGAGCAAAGCGATCTTCCAAATGCTATCAGTTGGTTTGATAATATTCGATTCTAGGAGTGATTGCACATTACGCTGCAATTTCACCATTGGGTGAATCACTTTCTGAGTCATAACCTCGATTCAATTCAGATTTTGTATTGTAAATGCTTAATCAAAACTGCTTTCCGTTTTGCAATTGTCACCGATGCGTAGAGTGTTGTAATTTGGCAAAGCAAGTCTTAACTTTTTAACTATACCATAACTAACTCTACTAATCCGTTGGGGAATTCGGTTTTGTACGGTAATTACCACCACAAATTCCCAATTGCCCTAAACAGTCACCGTTGATGCCAAAACCAAAAACCTGTCGTCCTGACAATGGCATTGAAATCACAATTAGGGACGACTTGTACAATATCGCTGGTTTTAGCTACTAGAAAGCGTGTGCTGGTTCAAAAATCCAGAAAATACGGGCTGTTTTGAAGGCTTATCCTTAAGATGCTGAAATATCTACTGTCTAGGATTTAGACGTTCTAGACAATATCCCAAACACTAATGATTATACAGTAATTTTACTGTTTGGGGCGATGGGGCGATTTGTCAATGCTTCTGGATGACAGCAGTAAACCACATATCCTCGTAGGGGCACGGCATTGCCGTGCCCTTACCCGCAATCTATAAGGGACTGACAAATAAAAAAAACATCCAACTCCCCAATCCCCTATTTTTTAAACAAATTCTCAGATTGTGTGAAAAATTTGCAGTCAAGATGATAGTTTCTGTAAAGTAGTGGGTATCTTAAGAACGGAGGGGTGCTGTTGTCTAAGTATTTACCGCAGCATAGATTCAAGCATGGGGATTTCAGGAGAAGATTACTTAATTTCCCGTGGTAAGAAAATTGAGCGGAAAAAAAAGCTGTTAGCGATGGTATCGGTTGTCTCTTTCTTCGGTTCCACAATGTTTGGCGTGGTTTCTTTAATACAACATGCTATGCAACCTCAACAGCAAGCGTCTGTGTCTCCTGAGTCTTCGTTACAACAACAGGCGCGGGGTTACGAGTTGGTTTTGCAGCGAGAACCAAATAACCAAACTGCGCTTGAGAAGTTGTCTTTGCTGCGCCTGCAGTTAAAGGATGTTAAGGGTTCTGTGGAATTGTTGGAGAAGTTGGCGAAGCAGCATCCTGATAGACAAGATTATCAGGTGCTTTTGAAGCAGATGAAGAAGCCGGAAAAAAATAGCAAGTATTAAGTAAGCAACTCAGATAAATATAAAATTAACACTATGAATACTGACATTAGTAATTCTGAACTGAATCGCTTGATTCCCCCAGAAATTAAAAATGATGAATTTTATGCAATTATTCAAAAGATTGCTAGAGAAGAAGATATTAAAACAGTTTTAGAGATCGGATCATCTTCAGGGGAAGGAAGCACTGAAGCATTTGTTACAGGACTTAGGCACAACCCGAACAAACCAATTCTATTTTGTATGGAAGTGTCAAAGGTTAGATTTACTGAATTAAAGAAGCGTTATGAAAATGAAGATTTTGTCAAAATTTATAACATATCTTCTGTAGATGTGGAAAGTTTTTCCAGTGAAAAGCAAGTAATTGATTTCTATCATAATACTGAGAATAATTTAAAATTATATCCTTTAGAGCGCGTTCTTCATTGGTTACGACAAGATATTGAGTATGTAAAATCTTCGGGATTTTCGGAGAATGGGATTAGAAAAATTAAGCATGAAAATAATATTGAATACTTCGATTTAATATTAATTGATGGTTCAGAGTTTACTGGTGAATCTGAATTAAATGAAGTTTACGGAGCTAAATATATTTTCTTAGATGACATCAATACATTAAAAAATCATAAAAATTTTTATCGCTTATTAAATGATAATGATTATACACTTATAAAGTGTAACAAAAATATCCGCAATGGCTATGCTATTTTTAAACACAAAGATATTCGACCAGTAACAAAGGTTTTGCCAATTCACTTTTTTAGCATTGTTCTAAATGGGCAACCATTTATCCGCTACCACATTGAAGTATTTAAACAACTACCTTTTCAATGGCATTGGCACATTGTTGAAGGTGTAGCAGACTTAAAGCATGATACTGCATGGGGGCTTCGGAATGGTGGATATATTAGCGATGAAATTCATAAAAATGGGCGTAGTTGTGACGGTACTACAGAATATATAGATACATTGGCACAACTTTATCCAGATAACATCACAGTTTACCGCCAACCAGAAGGTGTTTTTTGGGATGGAAAGCGAGAAATGGTAAATGCACCACTCGCAAATATTCAAGAAGAATGTTTGTTATGGCAGGTGGATGTAGATGAATTATGGACTGTAGAGCAGATTTGCACTGCTAGAGAAATGTTCATCACTCATTCTGATAAAACATCTGCTTTCTATTGGTGTTGGTATTTTGTAGGTGAAAACTTAATTATTAGCACTCGTAACTGTTATGCACAAAACCCTCAACAGGAATGGCTAAGAACTTGGCGATTTAAACCGGGATATATTTGGGCTGCACATGAGCCTCCTGTTTTGGTTGAGCCTTTAGCCGATAGTGAATATAAGAATGTAGCTACTGCAAATCCTTTTTTACATCAAGAAACAGAAGCGCATGGTTTAGTATTTCAGCATTTCGCATATGTCACACAAGAACAATTGAGCTTTAAAGAACAATATTATGGTTACAGCAACGCAGTTTCTCAATGGAATGCTTTACAAAAAAATACTCAATTTCCCACTTTATTAAGTGAATATTTTCCCTGGGTTCAAGATACAACTCAGGTTGATATTGCACATAGACGGGGTATAATTCCAATTGCCCAAAAAGATAAAAGCAGTCATAATTGGCAATTTATACAGCCAGAAGAACTACAGAAACAAATTGTAGAAATTAACAAGCCAGCACCGATAATTATAATTGATGCTATATTCTTCCAACTATACCAAACAGGCATTGCCAGAGTTTGGCGAAGCCTCCTAGAAGAATGGTCAAATACAGACTTTGCTCATCATATCCTAGTCTTAGATAGAGCCAATACAGCACCGAAAATTAATGGTATTCGTTATCGCACAATTCCTGCCTACGACTATAACAATACCGAAGCTGATAGACAGATGCTTCAACAAATCTGTGATGAAGAGGGTGCAGATTTATTTATATCCTCTTACTATACAACACCAATTACAACACCATCTGTATTCATGGCACATGACATGATACCAGAACTGATGGCATGGGATTTAAATCATCCTATGTGGCGAGAAAAACATTACGGTATTCAACATGCATCAGCATATATTGCAGTTTCTGAAAATACGGTTAAAGATTTAACAAAGTGTTTTCCTGATATTCATTTAGAATCTATTACTATTGCTAAAAATGGCGTAAATCATAGAATATTTTTGCCAGCATCTTTAGAAAAAATTCAACAATTTAAAATCAAATATGGTATTACTAAACCATATTTCCTTTTAGTTGGTGCTAGCTCTGGTTATAAAAATAGTATTTTATTCTTCCAGGCGTTTTCACAGCTTGCTAGTAGTCACGGTTTTGATATTATTTGTACAGGTAGCAGTGGTGTCTTAGCATCTGAATATAGAGCCTATACATCTGGCAGTATTGTGCATATACTGCAACTCAGCGATGATGAGTTAGCAATGGCTTACTCAGGTGCAGTAACACTAATATATCCTTCTAAATATGAAGGTTTTGGAATGCCTATAGTAGAAGCAATGGCTTGTGGCTGTCCTGTAATCACTTGTCCTAATGCATCAATTCCAGAAGTTGCAGGTGAAGCAGCAATATATGTAAATGATGATGATGTAGATAGACTAGCAAATGCACTTTGTGAGGTGCAAAAGCCTAGTATTCGTAACTCATTAATTACAGCGGGTTTGGCTCAAGCCCAAAAGTTTTCTTGGTCAAAGATGGCAGATATTATCAGTTCTACTTTAATTGATGCTACTCTTTTACCATTCAATCTCAAAGAGATTAATTTAATTATTTTCCCTGATTGATCGCAATCAGAAGATGCAATAGGTTTAGAGTTGACGCAAGTAATTAAAACAATAGCAATTCATCCTGATAGTGCAAAAACTACCTTACTAATTAATATTAGTAATATTGCTGTCGAGGATGCTGAATTATTGCTATCTAGTGTAACGATGAATCTGCTAATGGAGGAAGATTTAGATATTACCGATGGCGTAGAAATTTCTCTGGTAGAAAATTTGGCTGATATCCAGTGGAAAGCCTTAATACCTCGCATTCACGGACGAATTGCTTTAGAACATGAAAATCAAGACCCACTAATAAAGGTTAAAGCAGAAACTTTACCAATATATGAATTAGAAAGTTTAACAGAATGCTTTAGCTCTAGCTCGTATTAGTAGACTGACAAACTTTTACCTATTAAGTTCGTAGTAAGCACTTTAGTGCTGAGATTTGCAAATTATCTGAAATTAACCCACTGCATATTCTGTAAATTTCCGCATAAAAGGAGATTGAAATCCTAATACAATATCCTCCTTAGCAACTCCCATCGTCACCAAATCTGCTGCTATATCATCCTCTGTCCCATTCCACTGAAGCCAAATTTTTTCACCTTTAATATCAATATGGATGATACAACTATGTACCCAATCCTCTCCCTCCCTGCCTACGTGAAGAATTTGATAATGGTCACGTTCTATATCGAAAATATTCTCAATTTCTATATTACCGTCAGCAGTTTTTTGCTCACTATACTTCTGTAATATTGCCTGTACAATCTGGCGATACTTGACTAGTTTTTCCATGTGACAATCACCTCTTGTGCTACATCATAAATAATCATTTTGACTTGATTTTCTTCAATCATGTCTTGAGGAAAATCAAGTTGAAAAAATGTTTTGTAAGTTGTCAAAGGTACTGCTAAATACAAAATACGCTCTGGCTGTCGTCGCCTTAATGCGCCTCTTAGGCATAAATTCGCGGTGTCTAGATCCCCGACTTCTTCAAGAAGTCGGGGATCTAATTTTTCATGAATGATTTAGGACTGCTATAGGAATCCGATTTGATTATTGAAAAAATCTCAGTATCTGTAGGGTGGGCATTGCCCACCATATCATGGTTTTTGTGGGCAATGCCCAACGCCACTTGCTTTAAGCCGGGGAACCCGTCCAACGCAGTGGCTCCCCTACGTGTATTTTAAAAATTAAATAGTAGTCCTATATATAGCTTTTCCCAATCATATAGCGTTTTCTGGTCTAGTGAGGGGTATATCATAGCCCCCTCCCCGCAAGCGAGGAGGGGGTCTGGGGGTGGGGTTCTTGTTAACCTTCAAGATATTTCTCCCACATTTGCTGATAAGCCTTCTCCATCTCCAGGGTAAACTGCTTACCATTCCACAAGGGTGATGTTGTCCTTGACTGTTTCAACCTCCAAGCAATTTGCTGTCTTAAGGCTTCATCCTTACCTAAGCGCACACCCCACTCTAGATATTCTTCATGAGTCCAAGCAATACCTTCTGTAATACCAGCATTCATCATCATAGTGTAACTGTTACGAGCTGCAAATTGCTCACCAACTCGCGTCACCATCGGAATACCCATCCACAATGTTTCTAAAGTTGTTGTGGCACCATTATAGGGATAGGTATCTAATACTATATCAGCAATGCCTAAATTAGCTCGATGAACTGATTCGGACATAACTATTGGGAGAAATCGTAACTTGGCAAAATCTACTCCTTCTTCTTCTGCTAGTTCTGCAAAAAAGATTTTAATAGATTCTTCATCAGATATTCCTTTAATCAATAAATAGCTATTGGAAACTTCTTTGATAATCCTTAATTGTAGTCTAGTAATTTCTGGATGTCGTTTAAAACCTCGTTGAGCGCAGAAAAACACTACTGCATCATGAGGAATATCTAATTGTTCACGAGTCACTGTCGGGACACCCACCTCAAAACCATCTACAGCTATATAAGTTTGAGGTAAACGCCAAATTTTTTCAGTGTAATATTCCTGGGCTGATTCGGGTAAAACATAAGGATCAGCAATAAAATAATCTACTGCTGGACTTCCTGAAGCATCCCAACCCAACCAAGTAACTTGAATCGGTGCAGGTTTTAGAGCTATGATGCTACAAGTAATATCTAGGGTAATACTATCCAAATCGATTAAAATATCAATTTCATCTTGATAAATTTCTTCTGCAATTTCCAAGGCTGAATTTGATTTAGAGGATTTATATGCATGGTCAAGATACCATTCATGCAGTGGATCGAAAATTGGATTAGTAATAATACAATAAGCATTTATTTGAAAATTTTCTCGGTCGCAATGTTCAAATAACCATCGAGCTAACCAACCGACGGAGTGACTTTTCAGGCAATGTGATAAATATCCTATTTTTATTTTTTTATCAACTCTGGTTTGATGCTTTCTCTTTATATGTCCCTGAGAATATCGCTCTACTAGTTCTCTATGATTATTTTCTGTATTTGTTTGACAAAGATGTAATAGTTGATTTTGAATAATTCTGTTATTCTTGGGGTCATCTTCAATATATGGTGTAAAAAAATTAGCATTAAATAGTCTAGATATTCTAACATAATCAAGTTTTCTAGGTTTTTCTTCTATTAATGCCTTGACTAATAATTCTTGTTTTTGATGCACCTCACAAGATTCTTCCCAATGTCCACCAGCACTCATTAATCCCCTCAATACTTGACGATTAGCAAAAACTTTATCTGCTAATTCTTCTACTAATGAAAAAAACAATTTAGCAGCTTTTATACCTTCTTGATGCTGTCCGGCATTTTGATAAAAACTAGCCAACTGACCAATAACTTCTGTATTATTGGGACTTAATTTTAAATAAATTTCGCCAAGCTGTGCTGAGAGTTTAGGCATTCTCTTAGAATAAGCAATTTCTAAAGCCGCCGGCAGCAATACCATCAACAAGTTTTGAGGATTTTCTCGACAATGTGGTAAACAAGCTTCCAATAAATCTAATGTCAATGGGTATATAGATGTATGATTTAAAAGAATATTGAGAGTTTCTAGTAATAGTTCTAAATTGATTTCTACTATGGGTTCAGCTTGAAGTATTTCAATTATCCCTATTTCCTTTAAGTCTTCACCCGTGTAAGTTTCTAGCTTGATATATAGCTGTAACAGATGCAATAGGTTATCAATATTTTCAGGAGCAATTTGTCTAATATTTTGGCGAATTTTCTCAGCAATTATATATTGTTCTAGTTTTTCCCGTCGTTGTGCTTCTGTTTGCAAAACCTCAACTAATTCCTCATTACCAGCTTCAACTTGTTCTGGTTCTCCTTCCATAATAGCCATAAACCAAGTCGTCTGAGCCTCTACTTGTTTCCCTTGCAACAATAACATTAACCCCAGATACCAATAATGTAATTTCACATCAGGTTCTGCATTGATTGCTTGCTCATAGAGGTTAGCGGCTTGAAAGTAGTCCTCTTCTATTAGCAAATTATAAGCTTTTTCTTGTAATTTAACTGGAGCAGTCTTTAAAACAGAGTTATTCATAGAATCTCACTAAATAAATGACGAAAATGAGTAGTCTATAGACCACTCATTTTTATACAAACATTACTAGGTTATGACGGTTACAGACACAGTAATAAATTTTTGTTCTTATTACTTAGATAAAGAAACATAACCAACACCAGTAGTATCGCAAGTATTAACGTTACTACCATTAGTCATGCTTTCCGCCGTAGTAGTAGGAGCGGCTGACTCACAAGCAAGTGCTAAAGTTAGTGACTCAGAGGTAGCAGTAGCGGCAGTAGTCGTACCTACAACTCCGTAATAAGATTTTAGTGCAGATTTTATGGCTGTACCTGTAAATAAAGCAACAACATTACCACTAGTTATGGCACTAACCGCATATGAGTAATTTGTCGTTTGAGTTTGAATCCCTACTTGCAATTGAGAGATGGAAGTCGCAAAGTTTTGATATTCCAAATAGTATGCTTGTTGAGTACGGTTGACTGTACCAGTGTAGTTTTTAGCTTCTGCTTGTTTAGCTTTATTTACCTGACCAAGTAACGATGGTAATGCAATAGCAGCAAGGATACCAATAATAATTACAACTACTAGCAATTCAATGAGAGTAAAACCTTCTTCAGTTTTCTTTTTACGATTGTTGAGATATTGTAAATATTTGGCTTGTAATTCTAACTTCAACATGGGTTTCTCCTACAAAATTTCAGATGTATGATTTGATTGTTATCTTCTAAAAAGAACTTACCCAGTTGCGATCAATTTCATATCACCCCTGGTAAAAATTTTTTTGGGGAGATGGGGAGACTAGGGAGATAGGGTGGAAAAATACAGAATTTTTGCATCTAAATAATTGCACAAATATATATAAATAAGCCCCTGGTGTTGACCAAGGGCTTGGTTGTACAGTTATGCGAAATTTAAAATTATTGGGGACTGGAGACTGGAGACTGGGGACTGGGGTGTATTTTATTCAAATTCTGGCGGCCATAGTTCAGATACTGGTAATTCCCAACCTGGTAGGAGGTCTGGTAGGGTGAGGGTGTCTCCAGTTTGCAAAACCTCTGCAGCTTGGTTGAGGCGGTAAACTGTGACTGTTAATTTATCGGGGTCAATCAGGATGCCGACTGTAGACCCAAGTTGCAAAAATAGTTGAATTTTCTCTTCCAGTGGTTTGATTCTGTCGGTTTTTGACTTGACTTCGACCATCAAATCTGGAAGCATCTCCACAAAGTCGCGCTTGGTCTTCTTTAGTCGGTCAGCTATCACAAAAGATACATCAGGCGCACGCAGGTTTCTTTTTTCTGAGCCGCCCTCCTCTATATTAGGTAGGATAAAGCCTGCGCTAGAGCCAGTTACTCTCCCTAGTTTGCGCGACATTACCCAGTTATTCAAGAAGGTACTCAACCGAGTACCAATTTCCTCTGACTCGTAATCTGATGGACCCATAACTATAATGTTTCCTTCTACCATCTCCATCCGCCATTCTGGATGCTCGGTTTGTAGTTGTTCTAAGTCTGTAATTGTGAGGGACATAATATTACAGCAAATACTTCTACATATATCATACGTACCGCACCCTAGGAAAGCTACAATCTATTGCATTCTGAGGAAATTGCAGCCATGCTTAATTTAGATGAATTCCAAAATACTCGATTGTACGAGAGCATCTTGGAAAAGACAAAGTTGAAAATAGTCCCTAAACTGGCTGACAAAGGTATGAGCATTCAAGAAATAGCAGAATTGCTAGAACTAGATGCTGAAACTATCAGAAAATATCTGCAACAACAGTCTTAGCTACTTTACTCAGTTTCCAGCCGCTGTAATACTGCTGTAGGCATTTTTCCATCACTTGCTTTGTCCATCTGCTATGTTATGCTATATTAAACGTAGTCGTTATGAGTTTGTTTAACTGCCATGACTAACCCGACTGTAGAAAACTTGGTAATTATCGGTTCAGGGCCAGCAGGATACACAGCGGCCATTTATGCGGGACGAGCTAACCTGAAACCCGTTGTATTTGAAGGCTTTCAAGCCGGGGGTTTACCAGGTGGTCAACTAATGACAACGACTGAAGTTGAGAACTTTCCAGGGTTTCCTCAAGGGATTACTGGGCCGGAACTGATGGATCGGATGAAGGCGCAGGCGGAGCGCTGGGGGGCTGAGTTATATACTGAGGATGTGATATCAGTTGATTTGAGTCAGCGTCCTTTTATTGTCCGCTCTGAGGAAAGAGAAGTTAAAACCCACAGCATTGTCATCGCCACTGGTGCGACAGCAAAGCGTTTGGGTTTACCCAGCGAACAGACATTTTGGAGTCGTGGGATTTCCGCCTGTGCAATTTGCGATGGTGCTACACCAATTTTCCACGGTGCAGAACTAGTTGTCATAGGTGCTGGCGACTCAGCGGCGGAAGAATCGATTTACCTGACCAAATATGGCTCTAAGGTGAATTTATTGGTACGCTCGGAGACAATGCGGGCGTCTAAAGCCATGCAAGACCGGGTTTTGAGTAACCCCAAAATTCAGGTACATTGGAACAGCGAAGCCGTAGATATTTTTGGTAACGGTTACATGGAAGGAGTGATTATCCGCAATAACAAAACTGGGGCAGAGAGTAAACTGCAAGCTAAAGGCTTATTCTACGCCATTGGTCACACTCCGAATACTTCTTTATTCCAAGGACAACTAGAACTGGATGAAGTCGGTTACATCGTCACTAAGCACGGCTCACCAGAAACCAGTGTAGATGGTGTCTTTGCTGCAGGCGACGTACAAGATCATGAATATCGCCAAGCAATTACAGGCTGCAGGTAGTGGCTGTGCATCTGCATTATTAGCAGAACGTTGGTTATCCTCTAATGGTTTGATTCAAGAATTCCATCAACAGCCAGCAACTGCTGTGAATGAAGTAGAAACTCAGCCAGTAGCCCAGAAAACTGAAACCGAACAAGCTGCAGAATTTGACTTACAGGCGACACGCCATGAAGGGGGTTATGCTTTACGGAAATTATTCCACCAAAGCGATCGCTTACTCCTAGTCAAATATGTCGCTCCTGGATGTGGCCCTTGTCATACCTTAAAGCCAATCTTAAACAAAGTGGTGGATGAATTTGACGGTAAAATACACTTTGTGGAAATTGACATCGACAAAGACCGAAATATTGCTGAAAATGCTGGAGTCACAGGCACACCGACAGTTCAATTGTTCAAAAATAAGGAATTGTTGAAGGAAGTTAAAGGCGTGAAGCAAAAGAGCGAGTATCGCCAGTTGATTGAAAGTAATCTTTGAGGGACTGGGGCGTGTTTTCAAAGTCTCATACCATACCACCAACACGCTGATACATAGACATGGGGCTTCCGGGGCACGGCAATGCCGTGCCCCGGAAACTGGCATCATATCGCGTGGATTTAGGGGTATCTAAAAATTTATGCGCCTAAACAAATAGTTGAAAATCGCGGGACTAGGGGGATGAGGGCTGCCCGCAGGGCTTTACACGACTCAGAACTGAGCAATGTAAAATGGTCAGCGTATCTTGCTCTCTGCAGGCGATCGCTCATGACGGTGACAAAACGGCAATGGCCGACATTTTTACGCTTTCCTCAAAATCCTAATCTTTCGCAGCGATTAATGCTGATTGGGTTAGGTATGACTCTGTTGTTTATCTTTTTGGCGTTCTTCGCCCCTGTATTCCAGGCTTGGGGATGGCTGCAAAACCCGCAAGAGTTTTTAACTAACCCGATTCATGATCCACCTTCAGGTAAACATTGGTTTGGTACTAGTCGCCTGGGCTATGATGTATTTTCTCGCACATTGTTTGGCGCACAAGCTGCGTTGCAAGTAGTGATTTTGGCGACAGCGCTGAGTATGCTGATTGGTGTACCTTTGGGTATGATTAGTGGCTATCTTGGCGGTAAATTGGATAAAGTGTTACTGTTTCTAATGGATAGTATTTACACTTTACCGGGGCTATTGCTTTCTGTAACTCTGGCGTTTGTAGTGGGGCGTGGCATATTAAATGCTGCATTGGCTATTAGTATTGCCTATATTCCCCAATATTATCGCGTTGTCCGTAATCACACGGTTAGCGTGAAAACAGAAGTGTTTATTGAAGCTGCTCAGGCAATGGGTGCTAATACTTGGCAGGTGCTGTCGCGGTATCTGTTTTTTAACGTAATTCAAAGCGTACCTGTATTATTCACCCTCAACGCCGCTGATGCAATTTTGGTGTTAGGCGGTTTGGGCTTTTTGGGTTTAGGGCTTCCGGAAGAAGTTCCAGAATGGGGACATGATTTAAAACAAGCTCTCGAAGCACTACCCACAGGTATTTGGTGGACTACCCTGTTCCCTGGTTTAGGGATGACAATCATGGTGGTAGGGTTATCACTACTTGGTGAGGGGCTAAATGAATTTGTCAATCCCCGTTTACGGCGACAAAATAGTATCCGGAAGTAGTCAATAGTCCAGGGTAAACATTCAATAGTCAAAAGTTATTACTTTGGACTTTTAACCCTGGACATAAAAATACCTATTCTATTTATTACTGAGAGTTTTTTGTGAAAGATAACATTTCCTTAATTGCTGCTGCTGCTGGCGGGTTTATGCTTTCTGTCGCTCTATCTGGCATTTTGCGCGGTGCGCCAGTCACAGTTTGGCAGGGTCCAACCAGCCTCAATTCATACTCAGTGACTAATGTCCGCATGATTAAATCAGTTAACAGTTAACAGTAAATAATCCCGTAGTTTTCGCGTAGCGTCTGTCTACGACACGCTCCGCGAACGCAGAGAGGACTTTAGTCCTAAATTTTCCAGCACTAAAAAGTAAATAATTCCGTAGTTTTCGCGTAGCGTCTGTCTACGACACGCTCCGCGAACGTAGAGAGGACTTTAGTCCTAAATTTTCCAGCACTAAAGTGCTGACTACTCACAGGTATATAATTGTGGTGACACGGTTAGTAATTGGCATTGATTTGGGAGGAACAGCGATTAAGCTGGGGCGATTTAACCGCGATGGAACTTGTCTACAATCTTTGAGTGTAGCAACTCCCCAACCGGCAACACCAACAGCGGTTTTAGCGGCTCTGGTGAATGCGATCGCCCAAATTGATCCAGATCATCAAACTGTGGCGATTGGTGTGGGCACTCCTGGCCCTCCTGACGCCGCTGGACGGATTGCCAAAATTGCGATTAATTTGCCTGGATGGTATGATGTACCTTTAGCGGATTGGTTAGAAGCCGAAACTGGCAAACCTACTGTTGTGGGTAACGATGCTAACTGTGCGGGTTTGGGAGAAGCTTGGTTGGGTGCTGGTCGTCACTACCAAAATCTAATTTTGCTAACTTTGGGAACTGGTGTGGGTGGCGCAATTATCCTGAATGGTAAGCTGTTTGTGGGACATCAAGGCGCCGGGGGGGAATTGGGTTTAATTTCCTTCAATCCCACAGGCCCCATATGTAAGAGCGGTAATCAAGGCTCTTTGGAGCAATATACCTCAGCCACAGCAATTCGTCGCCGCACTGGCAAAGAAGCGGCGCAATTGGGTGCTTTAGCACAAGCGAGAGATATTTCAGCCTTGACTTTTTGGCAGGAATATGGTAAAGATTTAGGTATCGGCTTGACGAGCTTGATTTATGTTCTGACGCCGGAAGCAGTAGTGATTGGTGGTGGCGTTAGTGGCAGTTTTGAATTTTTTTTACCAACAATGAAAGCTGAAATTGAGCGCCGAGTTATGCCTACTTCGCGGGTAGGCTTACAGATATTGCCTGCAGAATTGGGTAATGCTGCAGGGATGCTGGGGGCGGCGAAGTTGGCTTTAACGATGATAGGTATCGTTGATTGATATAGTATCTGTAGGGTGGGCATTGCCCACCCTACTACCAAGGCATCAAGACACCTAAGATAAAGAATATCCGGTTGTTTTTTGCACGAAATTTAAAACTTTTTCATATGATTCTGGATTACTTATAGGGTTGATGATGATGGGGATAGTACCATCGGGTAACCAAAAAGTAATTCTACCGTTAGATTCTTGACAAAATGAACTAATGCAGTTGAGGTTAATTACATATTCATTTCTTTCATAATTGATTTTTACCCAGTGGACACTATCTAAATCTAATCCTGTAACACGTTCTATATATTGCAGAATTTTTTGATAGTCGGATAGGTTGCTTTGTGGGTTAATGACAATAGGAATCGCACAATCGGGTAGCCAAAAAGTAACCCTGCCATTCTTTTCATAACAAAAAGCATTAACACGATCAAAATTAACTACATATTCTTTCCTCTCGTAAAGGATTTTCACCCAGTACGCCACAAATTCTCCTCAAGTCGAAAGTTTACGGATGATTTGGACAAAATAGATCAAAGGTTCCCCTTAAGTTTGGCATTAAGATGTTGATCACGCACTCAAAATTCAAAATTTACACAGACAATTTTGAATTTTGAATTTTGCGAACAGTTTTTTGGCGGGTTTCCCCACCTAGCAACCTTTTTTTACGAGTTTTGAATTACCTAAGACACTTCCACTGGTGTGGGGACACCAGATGTGGGATGATTTCGGGAAATCGCGGCTTGCATAAATCCTGTAAATAAAGGATGTGGTTTGCTAGGACGTGATTGAAATTCTGGATGAAATTGACAAGCGAGAAAGAATGGGTGCTTGGGTAATTCCACAATTTCGACTAAGCGCCCATCGGGAGATGTACCACTGATGACATAGCCAGACTTGAGTAACATATGGCGGTAAGCGTTGTTGAACTCGTATCGATGGCGATGTCGTTCATAGATCACATCTTTTTGATAGAGCTTAAATGCCAGAGTGTTGGGGAGAACTTCACAAGGATAAAGTCCCAAGCGCATTGTACCCCCTAAATCGACCACATCTTGCTGTTCTGGCAAGAGATTAATTACTGGATCTCTGGTATCGGGGTTAAATTCAGCGCTATTGGCATTGATTAAGCCTTCAACGTTCCTCGCCCATTCAATGACGGAACATTGCATTCCTAAGCATAATCCTAAAAAGGGGATTTGGCGATCGCGAGCATATTTTATAGCGGCAATTTTACCATCTACTCCCCGAATGCCGAAACCTCCGGGTACAACTATACCATCAACACCATCTAAATGGTGTTCGGGTGATTCACTGTCTAAGGTTTCAGAGTTTACCCAACGCAGGCGCAATTGTCCATGTGTGGAAATGGCTGCATGTTGCAGCGCTTCGACTACAGATATATACGCATCACCCAAGCCGACGTATTTGCCCACAATGGCAATTTCTACATTGTATTTGGGAGTGTACAACTTTTGCACTAAGCTTTGCCACTGCACCAAATTTGGTAGGCGTTGTTCCATTTGCAGCAAATCTAGCACTTGCTCTGCCATTCCTTCCCTTTCTAGCATGAGTGGTACTTCATAAATGCTTTTAGCATCTTGGGAAGTAATCACGCATTCTTCTGGAACATCACAAAATTCGGATAATTTTTGTTTTAATCGTGGAGCTAGGGGGCGATCGCACCGACAAACTAAAATATCTGGTTGAATGCCAATTGATCTGAGTTCTTTCACCGAATGCTGGGTAGGCTTAGTTTTCATTTCCCCAGCCGAGGCTATCCACGGTAACAGTGTAACGTGCATATACAGCACATTCTGACGCCCCACTTCCTTGCGAAACTGGCGAATTGCTTCCAAAAATGGCAGTGATTCAATGTCTCCCACTGTGCCGCCTATTTCAGTAATTACGGCATCAACTTTTGTATTTTGAGCGACTTTTAAAATTCGCTCTTTAATTTCATTAGTGATGTGGGGTATAACTTGTACAGTCCCGCCATTATAGTCACCACGACGTTCTCGCGTAATGACTGATTGGTAAATTGAGCCAGTGGTAACACTATTGAGGCGCGACATTGATGTATCAGTGAAGCGTTCATAATGTCCCAAGTCTAAATCTGTTTCCGCGCCATCCTCTGTAACGAAAACCTCGCCATGTTGAAACGGACTCATTGTCCCCGGATCAACATTAATATAAGGGTCGAGTTTGAGAATCGATACAGAATAATCGCGTGATTTGAGCAATCGCCCCAGGCTGGCTGCTACAATGCCTTTACCAATACTGGAAACTACGCCTCCAGTTACAAAGATAAACTTAGTCATAGTAATTTCAATTGCTAGCGACTTCTAAAATTGCATCTCGTCATTGTGCCACAGTGACTGTGGTAAAATCTTCTGTGAATTTCCTGTGAAAAAACTCTTAGGATTAGTAATATTAGGCTGTACTGTCACCTCCTCGGTAGCATTAGCAGAGTCATCTCTGATAGTTATTTTTCCCCAGACAAACTACCAGACTACTGCAGAAAAAATCTTCTTTCTTGGAACTGCACCACCAGATGGACAGGTTTTCATCAATGGTAAGCCAATTGCCCGCAGTAAAGCTGGTCATTTTGCACCAAATCTCCCTTTGCATTTGGGAGAGAATTTGTTTACTGTACGTCACCATAATCAAGAACGCCAAATTAAGGTGACAAGGCTTTCGACTCAGCCTGATATACCACAGGGGTTAGCTTTTGTCAAAGATTCTCTGGCTCCAGCGGTTGACATTGCTAGACTACCGGGGGAACTAATTTGTTTTAGCGCCATTGCACCCGCTAACGCCACTGTATCTGTCAACCTAGCTAATCAAACATTTGCCCTTCTACCCCAACCAACTCAGGCACAATTACCAGGTAATTCGAGCTGCCCTCACTGGGCAGAATCAACCTGTTAACCAGTCTACAGTAGGAAGGTATGAGGGTTGCACTATAGCACAACAGCCTGATTTGCGAAGCTCAGGTAATTCCTTAATCTACGGTAACAATATAATTTCCGGTGCTGTTATTCGAGATTCCGGTAAAAATTTTGATTTGGGTAAACCAGAATTTCAGCTGATGATTCATGGTACGACCATAACTCAATTGGGGACTGGCAAAATTGAAATTCTTGCACCTGGACAATTGCCAGTTGTTGAGGTAACATCTGACTCAGGCGTTGCTCGCACAGGACCTAGTACCGATTATTCTCGACTCACACCACTACCTCAAGGCACACGAGCAACTGTCACAGGTAAGGAAGGTGAATGGTTACGTTTAGATTATGGCGCTTGGATTAAGAGTCCAGAAACCCGAATTTTACCAAATGCCATTAGTCCACGCACAATTATTCGTAGTATAGGATATCGTCAAATTCTTCATGGGACAGAGATAGTTTTCCCCTTAGAAGTTCCCGTACCTGTGAGTGTGCAACAAGGAAATCAGGACTTCACCCTCACCCTTTACAATACTACCGCCCAAACAGACATTATCCGCACAGATGATAACCCTCTAATTTCTCGTTTAGATTGGCAACAATTACCTTCCCCTGTAGGAGGAAGTCAGCGGGTGCAATATACCTTGAACCTGAAAAAATCCCAACAGTGGGGTTATAAATTGAGATATGAAGGTACAAGCCTAGTTTTAACTTTACGTCATCCACCTGTAATTGGCCACAAAAAACGAAAGCCATTATTTGGCATCAAGATTTTACTCGATCCAGGACATGGCGGCAAGGAAACAGGTGCCAGTGGACCAACTGGATATCTGGAAAAGGATCTAAATTTACTAGTATCTAAGTTGCTGCGCGATGAATTGATCAAACGAGGCGCAACGGTGGTAATGACGCGAGAAGATGATAAAGAACTTTCTCTAGTAGAACGGCAGGCAATTATTAGTAAAGAAGAACCTGCGATTTCTATTTCCATTCATCATAACTCCCTTCCCGATGATGGGAATGCCGAAAAAATCAAAGGATTCGCAGCTTTTTGGTACAATACCCAAGCACAGAGCCTAGCTTTATTCTTACATAATTATATAGTCAAAAAGTTAAATAAACCTGATTATGGTGTGTTTTGGGATAATTTAGCGCTGACACGTCCCACGGTTGCGCCATCAGTCTTGCTGGAATTGGGTTTTATGAGTAACCCTGATGAATTCGAGCAGATAGTGAACCCAGAGGAACAGAAGAAAACGGTAAAAGCGCTAGCTGAGGGGATTACTCAATGGTTTAAGACTGTGCGTTAGGGGAGAGATATTTCTGTGCTAATCATCCCTGATGCTGAGTTCTTAGTACAATTTTGCATTAATTCGGAGTATTTTTCAACGCAGAGGAACGCTGAGTTTTTTTTTCAGAGGATTCGCTATGAACTTAAGTAGAACGGCGTGAATAATTCAAGGTTTGTAGTGGGGACTTTAGTCGTCTCTTAAGGGCTAGAGCCGCTAACTACAAGCCAATTCAATTAAATTTTACATTACTTAATGTAGTTTGGTTTTTTCTCGCCGACTTACTGACGTGAGCAGCACTATAATTATTCAAGCTTGCTCGCGTGCAAAATTGGCATAGTAAACAAACCCCAAGCCAAACCCGTAATCAACCCAAAAGGAGTCACCAAATAATTATTAAAACTCCATAAACCCAAAACCTGTGCCGCCAATTCCAAAGGATAAGCCAGCATCAGCACAGAAGCCAGCGCCGCTCCACTCCAACCATATTGACTTAGCCAATAAAAACCATTACCCCCAGTCACACCAAAAAGTAAACGAGTCAGCAACAAACCAGTCACCGTACCATAGCAGCGCATACACACAGCCATGATAAACGGCGGTGACAAATCTAACCCCATATCCGGTTGCGGACAGACATGATTTCCCAAAAAATAAATAATGTCCGCAATACCCGGAAACAAAAACACCGCAGACGCAGCCAGAAAGGGAGCAACTGGCGGGCCAAAAACCATACCCACCAGGAGAAAATCAGCAATAAAACTCACCCAATTAACCTGTAAATCTTTGCTGAAAGCTACTCTCATCCTCCCCCTCTCTGCGTGATACCTCTTTTAACTTACATTAGCAACATAGGGACTTGTCAACTTATCCAACTGCTGAATCAACAGACTGAGGAACAACCCCACATCAGTCACCACACCAACCGATTCAATCGAACCGCGATCGCTTAACTTAGTCACCACAGCGGGATTAATATCTACACAGACCATTTTCACCCCAGATGGAGTCATATTCCCCACGCCAATCGAGTGCAGCATGGATGAGAGCATCAAAATCATATCCGTACCTTCCAGAAGTTTGGCATATTCCTCCTGCGCCTGAATCAAATTCATTTCGGTATCAGGTAAAGGGCCATCATCGCGAATTGAACCAGCCAGGACAAAAGGTATATGATGACGCACACACTCATACATCACACCACTAGCAACCACCCCCGCCTCCACGGCTTTAGCGATGCTACCATAACGGCGGATGATATTAATGACCTTCAGGTGATGGCGATGTCCACCACGCACAGCGACACCGCGCTTCATATCCACACCCAGGGAGGTGCCCATCATATTTTGCTCGATGTCATGGACGGCGATCGCATTCCCGCCCAACAATCCTTGTACATAGCCTTCGCGAATCAGGCGTGATAGATGTTCACCGCCGCCGGTGTGAATCACTACTGGACCTGCTGTGACAACTACTTTACCGCCAGTATCCCTAATTTTACGTAATTCCCAAGCCACTTGCTCAACGACTATTTCCACGCGCCGCTCGCTGGAAACCCCCGATGACATAAAGCTAAATTCTTGAGAATTGCGTTGTTCGCGGGATTCAGTTTTGCGGATGGTGCGGATACCCTGCACATCTACTACTACCTGTTCACCAACTTCTAACTCACGTAATATTTTACACCTAGCAAATAATCCATTTGGGGTTTGGGAAATAGCGATCGCGCCATCCATGCGCTGATTGTGTACCTTCACCCACTCGCCATGAATCCGGACTTCTGTGGGATAAATGGTACTCACATAGAAATCATCTGGAGCCACACCATCTTGGATCACAGGCTCTAGTTTGACATCCCGCTCATCTTGGGGCAAGTCTACAGCACCTAAATCGATCAATTGGGAGATGATTTCTTCCATCACGTCATGTGATGGTGCTGATACCTTGACTTCTGCGGCTGAGGTACTTTGGCGCTGTTCTCCCAAGTTGAAATTCAGCACTTGGAAACTGCCGCCGGTGTCTACAATCAAATCTAAAGCGCGGTTAATTAAACCGGAATCCAGCAGGTGTCCTTCTATGCGAATAATCCGGCTTTCTACAGAGACATTGGCGTGAACTTCTTCTCTAATTGGTTCCGTCACCCGCAAGGTGAGACATTTAGCTGCGCCACCTGCTTTAAGAAATTCCGTCAGGGGTGTTTCGATGACTTGGAAGCCTACATCTGCAAGGCGTTTTTTCAAAGTATCACTGGCCTTGTTCATAATCACGATGTGTTCGACATTCACCGCATTACAGGCGAAGTTTACCGCATCGGCTTCCTCAATTGCAATCCGCTTTTCTGGTGCGACGCGCATTTCAATTAAGCGGTTAGAATAGGAATCAAAAGCGCCGGGATAATAGAGTAAATAGCCGTTCGCTAGGGGACAAAAGCAGGTATCGAGGTGATAGAAGCGCTCATCCATCAATCGCAAAGACAGCACTTCAATATCCAGCCATTTGGCTAGATAGGGGTGAGAATCTAATTCTGAACGGAAACCATATCCAGCCCATAACCAGCGTCCTTCTCGATCTAGCAGTGCGTCTCCTGCGCCTTCAAAAGGTAAGTCTTTGGGTAGGACATTAACCGTGTAACCATTTTCCTCAAACCATTGTTGAAAATACGGTTCTTCCCCCTGGCGCTCTTTGTGTAGGAAGCGACTCAGGACTACATTTGTCCCTAGTACCAAACCAGCGTTGGCGGTAAACACCATATCCGGCCAACCTTTTTGGGGTGGGACTAAATCCACAATTGCGTGTTCTTTGAGGACGTGAAAAAGCTTCTCCCACTGTTCAACAGCGCGATCGCGTGATGATTTGTGAATGTTCCCTTCCATCCAGGGATTGATCACATAGTCCACATCATAGTGGTCAGGAGCGCACATCAAAAAGCGAATCCGGGAAGTCATAAAAATTTTACGAGCGTTATAGATGCTACAAGCCTATTTTTAATACAGATGTTTCGTCGATATTTCTGTAAGATATGTTACTAAACCTTTATCTGTTATAGTTAAAGGTAGCACAAAGGCTTCCCTTATAATTTTATTACCCCCAGGTAAAAACTGCGGGGGTTTGTCATTTGTCAGCGATAAATTATGATCATGACTGAAACTAATACTGCTGTTTGGTTAAATCGCCCTCATTTCTGAGAGATTGGGACTTAATTAAACAATTTCGCAATTTTTCAGCAACTACTTGTACATGAGGTTCAGAGAGTAGGGACAAGTGAGATCCAGGAACGTAATGGATATCTAGTCCGCCAGTAATCATGTCACCCCAGCCGAATTGAGGATCGTATTGTATACCTACAGCATTGTCCCGATTTTCATCCTCAGTTCGCAAAAGGGTGACTCGACCTGGATAAACTTGGATAGTATATTCCTTGAGAGCTTGGTTATTAGCGTCGATGATCGCTAAATGCTGATCAGTTGCTGATAAATTTTGGACAACATTGAATACATAAGGCGTAACACCCTTGGATCTCTGTTGAAAATAGTATTGAAGTTGCAACTTCCAACCTACAGCTTTTTGCCAAAAATATTCCGGACCTTTTCGGAAAACATTCTTTAAATGTATTGGTATGCGTTTGCGAAATGGCGATCGCTTTTTGTACTCAGAACGGCAAGTATCAATCATCACTAAAATACCCATCTGTTCCCCTTGTCTGTGGAGTTGTTGCGCCATCTCCAGCGCAACTAAACCTCCAAAAGAGTACCCGCTAAGAAAATAAGGACCTTGGGGCTGAATGGTTTGGATTTCCTGAATGTAATGTGAAGCCATATCTTCAACCCGTTTATAGAGTGGCTGTTTGCCATCTAGTCCTTGTGGTTGTAGTCCATAAACAGGTTGATCTGACCCTAAATATAGAGCCAAATTGCGGTAACAGAGAATTTCTCCGCCCAAAGGGTGGATACAAAATAGAGGTGGTTGAGAACCGTGGGGTTGAATTGCGACTAAAGATGAGCAAGTAGGTATTGATTTATCCTCTTGGCTAGCTACCGCTTCTGATTGACGGATAATATTAGCTAGAGCCTCTACAGTCCCCGATGGCAAAAGACTTGACAAAAGTAGATTTCTGTGAAATGAATGCTCGATTTGGGAAAACAACTTAACTGCTAGCAGCGAGTCTCCTCCTAGCGCAAAGAAGTTATCCCTGATACCAATCGGCTGGACATTTAAAAGTTCTTGCCAAATTTGCGTTAGCTTGTATTCTAATTGATCGCGAGGGGCAACAAAAGTTTCTAGATCTTCTCTAACTGGCTCAGGTATTGGTAATGCTCGACGATCTACTTTACCGTTAGGGTTGAGGGGTAAAATATCTAGCATCACAAAGGTTCTGGGAATCATGTAATCGGGAAGCCTATTGGTGAGGAAGCTCCGCAGTTCCCTGGTAGTAATTATAGATTCTTGTTTGCGAACAACATAAGCTACTAAATGTTTGTCACCGACAACATCTTCTCGTGAAACAATTACACTTTCTTTTACAGATGGATGTTTAGCTAAGGTAGCTTCAATTTCTCCCAATTCAATTCGGAAGCCACGAATTTTCACTTGGTAGTCAATACGACCGATAAACTCGATATTTCCATCTGGTAAGTAACGCGCCAAATCCCCAGTTTTGTACAGACGATTGAATTTTGAATTTATCACAGGATTAGTGATGAA
Organism: uncultured cyanobacterium; assembly: GCA_963772205.1. Lineage (GTDB taxonomy): Bacteria > Cyanobacteriota > Cyanobacteriia > Cyanobacteriales > Nostocaceae > Gloeotrichia. Next base: position 8,906 of record CAVYXS010000035.1, on the reverse strand, counting down.
TTTTTCATCAGTTAGTTCTGGACAGTTGAGATACCCTCGCGCCAAACCAGAACCGCTAATGTAGAGTTCACCTGCTTCACCCACATCGACAGGTTGCAAATTCTCATTGAGAATATAAATCTGTGCATTGGTAATTGGGCGCCCAATTGGAGCAAAGATGTAATTAGTTCCCCGTTGACAAGGAAAGAAAGTCGCATCAATAGAAGCTTCTGTAGGTCCGTAGCAATTATGCAGCACATTATCTAAATTCAGACGATCAAAAAAGCGTTCTATAAGTTCGACTGGTAAAGCTTCACCACCACACATGATGTATCTCAAGCACGAAAAACCTTCAATTCCCTTCTCCTCTAATAAAAGGCGCATAATCGAAGGTACTAATCCGATGATGGTGATTTGTTGCTCAGTAATTACCTTGACGAGATAAGCTGTGTCCTGATGTCCACCGGGACGAGCCATAATTAATTGCGCCCCGAAGCACAACGGCCAAAATATTTGCCATACAGATGGATCGAAGCTCAAGGAAATGGTTTGTAAAACTTTATCTGTTGGAGTTAATCCAAAGGTTGTTTGCCTCCAGTAAAGTTGATTGTAGATCCCATGATGGGGAATCATTACACCCTTGGGGTTGCCTGTAGAACCGGAAGTATAGATGACATAAATTAAGTTGTCAGCCGTTGTCTGATTTACAGGATTCTGTTGGCTATTTTGGGCGATAGCTACCCAATCTGAATCTAGACAGATTACGTGTGACTCATGAGGCGGTAATTTATTCAGCAAGGCCTCTTTGGTTAACATCACAGGTGTCTGAGTATCTGCTAAAATAAACTCTAGCCGTTCTAAAGGATAAGCTGGATCTAATGGTACGTAAGCGCCTCCAGCTTTGATAATTCCCAGCAGTCCCACCACCATTTCTAAGGAACGTTCGACACAAATTCCCACCAATACTTCAGATCCAACCCCCAAAGAACGCAAATGGTGTGCTAGCTGATTCGCTCGCTGATTTAACTGCTGATAAGTCAGGTATGTGCTTTCAAATTTCACAGCAATTGCATCAGGAGAGCGTTTGACTTGCTCTTCAAACAATTGATGTATACATAGATGCGTAATGCATTCTATATTTTTGTTTTGGCAATTTCCTAAAATCTGATTTTTTTTGGTATTACTTAACAAATTAACCACAATATTTTTCCCTCTATACAACTTATTTTTTACTGGCTGCATATGCTGAATCTAATAATTTTTTATTAGCTAATTCTGTTTTTGTTAATTCCAAAATCTCATAAGCTTGTTTTAAGTTATTTTCATCCGTAATTTTTTGGTTAAATCGCTGTGAATACATATTCATATTATGTAGATAAGCTTCCAGATACCTAATACGTAAATTTAGGTCATCAGCATTTTGCAAAAATGGAAGGTCATATTCAACCATAAACCGGATAGCTAATAAGGGAATAGGGCTACGCAGTGGGCGAAATTTGGGGTTGTGTAGACCACAAGCTTCAGTACGGTTATGAAATTCTCCTAGCATTAACCCTGATTCAACAAACAAAGGTTTAAGTTCTTTTTGTACACTATCAATTAATCTCGGATCATCATCATGAGTAATATCAGGAAAGATGAGTAATATGGCTTTATATAAAGCAATTTCTGTCTCTCTCGGTTCTAAATCTAGCAAAGTCTTGAGGTAAGGTAGTACTATTTGTGCAATTTCTTGCTGCTCTAAATTTTGAGAACGAATAACTTTTATCCGAATATAATTTAACTTTAAACCTTTAGGCACAAATGGACAAACAGGTCCTGGTTTACCAAGTTCAGGGTGAGGTCTAGCGAGAAAACTTTTTAACCATTGCGAAATTTCATTTAAGTAGATAATATCTTGTTGAAGTTGTTCAATCTCAAGAGATGTGTAGAGTTGCATGTCAATGAAATAAATTGAGGGCAATTGTGATTTTTAATTTGTAGCGACCAAATACCTATTTAATAAACCTTTAATATCAAGAGTTTTTCTCTCACGCAGAGTAGTTAGTACGTTGCTTTTTAAAATTTCAAATTTATAGCAACTTGCGTCGGTTAGAAAAAAAGAACAAAAGCATGACTTATACAACAAGAGGTCTCAGGAACGATCAAGATATTTTCAGCACAATCCGAAGGGTATAATATGTGCGTTAGGAAGGTATGAGGATAAATTTCATCAGCATCAGGATGATGAAATTAACCATCATTCACTATCCGAAAATGCCTTGATGTGAGTGGGTTATTGCTAGTACAGCATGGCGGAAATAAACCCACCATTATGAACCTTGAAACAATCATCATTTGCAGTCTTGAGAAATGGTAGGCGTATTTACGCCGCACGGTACTAGGTAAATAGAGAAAATCAAAATTGTTACTACCATTTTGATTTAAGGCAGTTCATGACTAATAAATATACCAGCCCATAAGTCCACTTTTAACTCAGCAGCCTATTCTTGTTTGATTATGGTAGATGGCAATTATTTTCAAGTAAATTAATCATGATATTCACCCTCGATTTTGCTTTTGAAGCTAGCACAATAATAAGTTTACAATCAGAAACTAATATTTAAATTTTGGGGTAAAAAATCACAGATTAATTATCATGAACAGCTTCCAGGAAAAAAATAAATTTTTAAAGCCCCTGTTAATTCAGTCATGAGTGACTTTAATCAATGAAAACTGGTAACTACTCGACTTTGTATTTATTGCTACTAAACTCCTTGTTTTATATATATAAATCACAAACAAATTAATTGTCAAATATCCGGATTATAGCATCTAATTATCAAAAAGTAGTTTGACCTAACATAGCATATTTTTTCTAAATTACAACCTCGTTGTTTATTTAGGTTAACTACATAATATGTATAACAAAATAATTATAAAGTTTAATGTCTGATTGTCTTTGATATTATAAAGTTTCGTTATAGAGAACTCAGTCGATTGATTTTTTGTAGAAAATTAGCCTAGTAGAATAACTAAATATATTCAAGTATAAATTAATAATTATTCTTTAATAATATTCATCATTCTATAGAATTATTTCGTAAATTTGAGACACTATAAATCAAAATACAACCTTGTCCCTCTCCACCAACCCTTGGGGAGAGAGTTTCCCGTCGCTTTCAATGAATATTCATTGTTCTATCCTCAGTAGGAAACATGTTAATTTAACGACTCAGGGAATGACCAAAATTAAATTATTCCCAAAAAAATTAATATTCTGAAATCTATTTAGCTATAATCATTATCGTAAATCGCCAAACGATTACCTCGTGGTGATTATCAAGCTTATATCATACTGATTATGATTATCTATATATAGCAAATTTTATTTTCTGTTAAAGCCTTAATGATACTATGAGATAACATCTGCCCAGAGTTATGGTATTTTTATCAAAATTTTCTCACACAATAGCCCCGTAGTCGGTATTTGAACAAAACACTACAGCAAGGATTGCTAAAATGATGCAACTTATTCTAGCAGGAGAATTGGCTAGGATGGGGGCGATAAAGTCTGGCCCCGATTGCCTGACGTTGAATGGTGTATTGTATTCACGAGGTACCTCATTTTCTCAGAGAGTTCGAGCAGACCGCTGAAAAAATTTGTGATGAGTATCTACAGCAAGATATCAAGTGTTTATTGGTGAAAGATGGACCGGTGCTGATCCCTTTGGGTATCTCACCCCACGGAAGAAGTCAGCAATGGAGCGCAAACACCTCCTGATTTCAAACCTCAAGTGGTGTCAGGAGCATCTTTTGATCAAAGCACAGTTAAACCCGCTTCTAGCTCTCAAACAAAATCGGTATCAGCTCCTACAGAGACAGAGAACACAATCAGCGATGAGGATACAAGCATTGAATCGCCAGAACAGAAACAATCTAAGCGACAAACAATGACCTATCGAGGAAACACTTATGAAGTGAATCCAAATGAAGAGCCTTCTAGTCCTGCTGTTCCGTCAGAAAGCAAACCAGAAAATGTCAAGAAGCGTATGTACCGGGGTCGTCCCTATTAGCCACCGGGGAATGGGGATGCAAAAGTCCCCAGTAACATGTACAACCAGGAATTAAAAGTAATAAGATATATAAATTTACATGTTTGTTAAACAAATTTTCCCAAGTAAAAATTCAAAACCCGACTCTTGACTTGACTATGGACTAAGTAAGTCGGTGAGAAAAAACCCAACTACATTAAGTAATGTAAAATTTAATTGCATTGGCTTGTAGTCAGCGGCTCTAGCCCTTAAGAGAGGACTAAAGTACCCACTACAAACCTTGAATTATTCACGCCGTTCCACTTAAACTAGTTATTTGTAGTGTAGTGTTGTAAAACCCTGTGGGCTAACTGTTTTATGGTTACGAGACTTTCAGCAGCTGTTTACGGGATGGCCACAGCACCAACTGTCGCTCCAACGCTGACTAATCAGACTACTCGCAAGCCTTATCCAAATTACAAAGTGATTGTTTTGAATGATGATTTTAATACATTTCAACACGTGGCTGAGTGTTTAATGAAGTATATTCCAGACATGACAAGCGATCGCGCTTGGGATCTAACCAACCAGGTACACTTTGAAGGTCAAGCTATCGTCTGGGTTGGCCCCCAAGAACCAGCGGAACTATATCACCAGCAACTGCGTCGAGCTGGTTTGACAATGGCTCCTCTAGAGGCTGGTTGATTATCATGGGTAAAACCACCGATGGTAGGCTAGTTTGGAATCACTCAACCCATATTTCCGGTCTGATCCCAATTTTAGAGCGTCTCTGTCAACAGCATGGCATTCAAACTGTGACACCAGGAGTGATTGGACGGGCTAGAGGTCATTGTCCAAAAATGCAACTGCGTGTGTCTGTACCCATTCGGGGGGGTTATAAAGTCATCGCCCGACAGGGTAAGACAGTGCAAGAAGTGTTTATCTTGACCACTTTGGAGCAAGATAAACTTTTAGGTGCGATCGCGATCGCCATGAAAAGTTAATCACTTCAACAGTCCCTAATTCATCGTCAATCTCAAATTTAGAACCCATTTGTTTGGGAAATTTTTGATACCTACTTTCAGCTTGTTTAGTGGGCGTCTGAGATTTTCTGCCAAATCTATTCTTCTACCTGGTGTACAGCAAATCTGTGTAATGGCAGACTGAGAATGCAAGAAAAAGTTAAAAAATATGACAAAGTGGTAGTTATTTTTAAAGTCATTAATATGGGTTCCCAGCTGGGTAAAGCTATTTTCTCCAGCCCAAAAGCAACACAGTAAACTAACCAGTAAGAAAAGCTCATTCTCAAGAGAATCTGCTCTGTTTCTGCCATATCTGATGTTGCTTGCTGCTTATCGTCCCACAATAACAACAAACCTGCGATACAAGCCACAAACGAAACAGCAACTACAAACTCATGACAAAAAAGATTTACCGAATGCATTTGCGTTTGTCCCAATCTTTTTCAGTTGAGATTCAGTCTAAAGGAATATTCCTCCGGCTCACACAAAATATTTACAAACTGCAATAGAAAGCCGGAAATTCTGTAAATAATTGCAACAAATTTGTGAGTTTTGCTAAATCATAAATAATTATTGATTTTTCGCCTGGGAAAATGCGAAATACTCCCTTCCCGCTGTCAGATTACCTATCTTCTTCTCTTCTTCCTTTTACCCAATGCCAAGACTTTAGAATACCAAGATTGACATAGCAGTTTTAAATCATCAGCCCTAGGGGCAGGCTACGCCAACATAAAAAATTAGATACCCGACTTCGCAGAAGTTGTCGGGTATCTTGACGCTCTTCCAGTCATACTTGTTCTTTACTTGGCATAATGTTACCAATTTACTTGGTAAAGCTTCGGTGTTATTGGTACGATTATACCAAGCGTCAATTCATCCAAAAAATTCCTCAAAGCGCAGTTTACCTATGAATAGAAGACGAATTCTAGCCTTAATCGGTACAACAGTTGCTAGCTTGTTAGTATCCACTGTCTTACCTACAGTTAATCCTGCTCCTGTAGTAGCACAGTCTAATACCAACCTACTTGTGTCCGCTGCTGCTAGCTTGAAAGACGCGCTGGAAGAAATTAAGCCTCTTTACCAACAAAGCAAACCAAATACCAACATTAATTATAATTTTGGGGCATCTGGTGCATTACAACAACAGATTGAGCAGGGTGCGCCCGCAGATATCTTTATTTCTGCAGCTAAAAAGCAAGTTGATGCGTTGGAACAAAAAGGGCTATTGGTTCCAGGGACTCGTGCGATAATTGCCAAGAATCGCTTAGTATTGATTGTTCCCAAGAATGTTGTCGGCGTCAGTAGTTTCTATAACTTGACAAAAGACAAGATTAAAAAAATTGCTATTGGCGAACCGAGGAGTGTACCTGCTGGACAATACGCCGAGCAAGTCCTCCAGAAGTTGGGTATTTTAGCCCAGGTTAAACCAAAGTTGGTCTATGCTAACAACGTGCGTCAAGTACTGGCGTCTGTAGAAAGTGGTAACGCCGATGCTGGTTTAGTTTACGCTACTGATGCCAAGATTTCTGATAAAGTAAAAGTAGTGGTGGCTGCTGATGAAAAATACCATTCTGCAATTATCTATCCTGCGGCTATACTCAAGGGTAGTAAAAATGTAGGTGCTGCTAAGGATTTTGTGGAGTTTTTATCTAGCAGTCAAGCTAAGGCTGTACTCAAAAAATATGGGTTTATTCTGCCTTAATAAGTTTGTCATCATGAATAAAATCCTCAGGGTAAGGACTGAAGTCCTAACTACGAGTTCCCTGTGTGCATCTGGGGGATAATTTATGGGAAGTCGGCGGGAAACTCCATCCCCTTGTAGGTTCTGAGGGATAGCCGCCCGCCGACTTAGGGCATAGGGCATTGGTGACTTTTATATATCTAATAGCTATATGCAACAGCCAGAAATATTACACACTTATAGATAATTTTGTATTCTATACAACATCAAATAAATCATTAAAGTAGTATAATATCTACTTAAGTTGATTTACTGTCAGGGGCAAAATAAACAATTAATACATTTTCAGAAGGAGTATCAAGTAATGAAAATTACTCTGTGGGATAATGTTTGTAATGTCCTGAATGGGACAATTAAACACGTAAATCTGAACACAGAAGAACCTGAAGTTACCCTAGAAATTGCACCGGGAGTAGAAATTACTTCAGTTGTGTCTAGAGATTTAGCAAAAAAACTGCTAATGGGACGGGGAAAAGAGGCTTACTTGACAATTGATGCTTCTGAAGTGATGATAAGGGTTTTCGCGAAATAAGTAAATGCTATTAAACGCAGATGCAAGCAGATAAACGCGGATAGAACTTCTGTGATTGCACTATTTTTGTTATCGTTAAGTACGGTACTAAATTCTTGATAGCGATCGCTCTTAGAGGATATTTGAAAAGTCCTAGGGTATACCAAAAACTTCTAGACTCTTGGGAAAGAGGCTTAGAAACCCCCATTCCGATGCTGTGGTAAGCAATCTATGTAGGGAAGGGGGTTAGGCTTGGGCGGTTTTGGTGATAGAAACAATACTTTTCAAACATCCTTTGATGAAAAGCAGCCCTAGAACAGATAAAACAGAGCGATTACACCGAAGCGATCGCCGCTACAATTAGTGGTATTTTTTGTTAATCAACAGCAATCATCACATCTGATGATTTGACAACTGCGTATACTTCTTTTCCCGGAGCTAGTCCTAGTGTTTCTGCGGAGGATTTGGTGATGATTGAAGTTATTTCTACACCAGGGGAAATTTCTAAAATTATTTCGTCATTGACAGATCCGGTGATCACTTGCTTCACAGTTGTCTTGATAGTATTACGCGCACTAATTTTCATCTCAGAACTATCCGTTAGTGATTTTTACTCATTGATCCTAGCAAATTTCAGTTCAGACAGTTAAATTCTTTACAATTGAGTCAACATTGTTTGTTTGCCAATAACTTATTCGAGATTTCTCAGTAACATTTTATTTTATCTGCGTCACGTAAATTGGAGTTTTTTTGCGGTCATCTGGGCTTTTTACCAAATTAGTTGGTGAAATGCAGCAGATGATACAGTTTTGACCAACGATTTCGGCTTTGATGGCTGATAGGCAAGCATTATCAGCGATGGGACATATACCAACCAATTTTGCCCGATGGGTTAAGTTTGTCCTGACTAAAATTTACTACTTCTACTTATATGAATTCTGCATTGCCAAGAAGAGCAAAGGTAACAGCAAGTAGTGTTCTGGGAACCTTTGGACAGGGATTTGATTTTATCACCTGGTTTGATTCATTTACATGAAAACTGCTGTAAATTCTACAGTCAGATTATCTTTTGCATCAGGTGAAAATACCATGAATCAACCATACTTATCTCCAGATGATTTACCCTCACATCTGACAAAACAAATTAGTGAGATATGGCTCAGACAACTTGAAGAAGCCATTAAACAAAGCTTTTATCAGGCGAGCATCCGCATGACACGAATTTTGTTATCAAGTTGTCATTGGTATTTCAAAATTAATACTGGGATTCTCACATTAATTATGATTTGTCCTGATATAGAAGTTTATCAGAATATCATGAAAAATGTTCCGCAATTAGCCAATAATTTAACAAGATTTGCCAACAGAGCTATAATCAGTGTCACTCCTCCTATTGACAAAGGTATACCGTTATTCATCAGCATTGATGAAGCCTTATCTGATGAATAATCGACTAGCAGCTAAGTTAGGACTTACGCAACTGGCATATTATCTTGAGTTTGTAGTGAGGACTTTAGTCCTCAAAATCAGGACTAAAGTCCTTACTACAAACTAAAAGTTTTAATTTTTTGTGACACTTGCGTAAGTCCTATAAGTAAGTGGGCGTGAAGAATTAAATATTTGTTGACAAGTTTTTCACC